>DATCWE010000169.1:0-3946 GCA_036566495.1 Gemmatimonadales bacterium
ATGCTCTACCTTTTCCTGGTACAAATCCCGATGCAGTTGCTCGGGGCGATCGTCACCTTCGCGGATCGCCCGCTCTACACCTGGTATGTCGCCGCGCCCCGGACTTGGGGCCTCTCGCCGCTGGACGACCAGAAGCTGGGGGGGCTGCTGATGTGGATCCCCGGCAACCTGTGGATCTGGGGCGCGATGAGCGTGCTGTTCTTCCAATGGGCGAAATCGGAACGGTGATACCCTTCACCCTTCACCTCATTCCGTCACTGCCACACCGCCAGGATTACCCCCATCGCGATCATGTACACCAGCTGATACCCCGCATCGATCATCCAGGCGAGTCGAGGCTTATCGGAATAGAGGTTGGCGGTAAGGCCGATGGGGGCTGCGAAGCCCAGCCAGGCCAGTCCGCCCAGCTTGACTCCGCCCCTCGGACCCACGATGCCCAGCAACAGGATCAGCACCGCCATCACCCAGGCCATGACCAGGAAGCAGAAAAAGCTCATGCTATACGTCTTGGTCATGCCCTTCTTCATGGCCTCCAGCTTCTCTGCGGTGTACCCGTTGACGGCTACCCACTGGCGCGCAAAAAGCGCCGGCGAATACCACAGGGCGCCCAGCAAGAAAGCGGCAAGGGCGGACACGATCACTGCCAGATAGTTGACGGGTGGCATGGGGGCCTCCGCAGTGGGGAGCCGCTGAGCCGCTCACGCGGTGGTAACCCGCGCACCGGCCCGTGAATGAAACGGTCCGGTAGATTCCCGCCGAATCACTCCGGCGTCAAGAGCGAGCTCGGCTTAGGGCGAGCCGAAGGTATCGCAGGCGGAGATCCGGCCGCTGCTGAGGCCCTGCCGGAACCACTGGCTGCGCTGCTGGGCGGAGCCGTGGGTGAATACCTCGGGGCTCACCCGGCCGGTCGTGCTCCGCTGGATCCGGTCGTCACCTACCGCGGCGGCGGCGTTGAGCCCCTCCTCCGTATCGCCGGGATCCAGCTTGCCGCCCTGCGCGGCCGAGCTTCCCCACACGCCGGCGTAGCAGTCCGCCTGGAGCTCGAACCGGACCGAGAGCTCGTTAGCCTGGTCGGGATGGTTGCCCTGCAGCTGCCGCAGCTTGGCTTCGGTGCCCAGCAACCACTGGACATGATGCCCGATCTCGTGCGCCAGCACGTAGGCCTGGGCAAAGTCTCCGGGCGCACCGAACCGGTCGGCTAGCTCCTGAAAGAACCCGAGGTCGATGTAGACCTTGTGGTCTCCGGGACAGTAGAACGGTCCGCTGGCGGACTCCGCGAAGCCGCAGGCCGATTCGATCGCGTCGCGGAACAGCACCAGATGCGCGTGCTGATAGGCGGTACCGGCCTGCTGGGGGAGCTGCTGATCCCAGGTTGCCTGGGCGTCGTCCAGCACGAAGCCGATGAACTGCTTCAGCTTCTCTTCCTCGGGAGTGGATTGCACCGGACCCGCGGGCGCAGGCTCGGCATCGCCGCCGATGCCCACGAGGGAGAAGAAGTTCTGCTTGAACACCACACTCAGGATGAGCAGCACGACCAGCCCGCCCAGTCCCATGCGTCCGCCCGTGAAGCCGAATCTTCCACCGCTTTGCCCGCGGCGGTCCTCGAGGTCCGGGCTGTTCCTTCCAGGTAACCACCGCATCGCCGCGTCCTCTGGTGTGCCCCGCCTGGCTCAGGTCGTCGCGGAACGCAGGGACCCCGCAGCGAGACAGGCCCATCCCGCCAGCAGCGCCACTCCTCCGAGCGGAGTGAGTGCGCCGATCCAACGCTGGCCTGTCAATGCAAGGACGTACAGGCTGCCGGAGAAGAGCACGATGCCCGCCGAGAAAAGCCACCCGGCAGCCTTGAGGAGGAAAGTCGTTCGGCTGGCCAGCAGTCGCGCGGTGAGCAACAGTGCCAGCGCGTGGTACATCTGGTAGCGTGCCGCAGTTTCCCACACGGCCTGATCGGCCGGCGTCATGCGCTGCCGCAATGCGTGGGCTCCGAAGGCTCCGGCGGCCACGGCCAGCCCGCCCAGCAGCGCGCCGGTGACCAGCGCCGCGCGCTCCCACCGCTCACCGGTCACCGCGGCCCCACGCTTCACCCTTCACTTTTCACCCTTCACTTCTCACTCGCTTCACCGACAGTCCCGGCCCCCTCCACGCCCATCCCCATGGCATGGTAGCCATTGTCCACGTATACGACGCTGCCGGTGATGCCGGCGGCGAGCGGGCTCGCCAGAAATGCGGCGGCATGGCCGACGTCGCTCGCCGCGAGCTCGCGAGTGAGCGGGGCGTTGGCTCGCGTGTAGCTGATCATCCGCTCGATCAGCCCGATGGCACTCGCGGCTCGGGACGCCAGCGGGCCGGCGGAGATCGTGTTGACCCGGACACCGAAGCGCCGACCGGCCTCGAAGGCGAGCGTGCGGGTGTCCGACTCCAGGGCGGCCTTGGCCGACGACATGCCTCCCCCGTAGCCCGGGATCACGCGCTCGCCCGCCATGTACGTCAGCGACAGGAACGAGCCTCCCTCGCGGAGCAGGGGGCTGAGCTGGCGCACCAGGGCAATGTTGCTGTAGGCGCTGACGCTGACCGCCTCGAGGTAGCCGCGCCGGCTGGTATCCAGCAGGGCATTCTTGACCTCGGGGCCGTTGGCGAGGCTGTGCACGACGATATCGAGTGCCTGCTCCCCGAAGTCCTCGCGGAGGCGCTGCGCCACCCCCCGAATCGAGAAATCCCCGCGGTCCTTGTAGCGCTTGTTCTCACGAATCTCCGCGGGAGCGTCTTCCAGGGTATCGAAGGCGGCATCGAGCGGATAGATCCGCTCGAAGTCCATCGTGCGACCGTCGGCCAGGCGCAGGGATTCCGCCAGCTTGCCGCGCTCCAGCAGGTTCTGAAAGATGTTGAGGGCGGGCGGCCAGGTGCCCACGCAGATGCTCGCGCCCGCCTGGGCGAGTGCCTTGGCGATGGCAAAGCCGAAACCGCCGTCATCCGCGACGCCGGCAATGAACGCGCGCTTGCCCGTGAGGTCGATGGCCAGCATGCCGGAGCTATCCTTGTGGAGGTCGGCGCTCGAGCGCCAAAGAAATCACTCTTCCCTGAGAACCGCCAGCGGCGCGCGCTTGAGAATCTCGGCGCTGTTCCACAGCCCCACGCCGAGGGTGAGCCCGATCAGTAGCAGCGTGAGTCCCGCCAGCTGTAGTGCCGGCAGGTGGAAAGGCGTCTGGAAGACCCACCTGGTCAGTGCCCAGCCCGCCAGGCTCGCCAGCAGGACCGAGGCGATGGCGGCCAGAATTCCGAGGGCCGTGTATTCCGCGACCAGAATGTGCAGAACCTGTCGGCGGGTTGCGCCAAGCGTCTTGAGCAGCACCGCCTCGCGAATTCTTTGCAGCCGCGAAGCCGAGACCGAGCCCACCAGGACGATGGCGCCGGTGACGAGGCTGAACAGCGCCAGGAATCGCACGATCAAGGCGCCGCGGTCCAGGATCCCCTCGAGCGCCTGCTGAATCTGCGAGAGATCCAGAATGGTGACGTTGGGAAACCGCTCCGCGATGCGGCGCTGCAGCAGTCCCCGCGTGGCGGCGCTATCGGCGCGTACCAGCATGACCAGCATCTGCGGAGCGCTCTCCAGCACCCCGGGCTGGAAGACGATGAAGAAATTGGGCTCGAAACGCCGCCACTCGACTTCACGCAGGCTCGCGATCCGGGTCCTGATCTCGCTGCCCTGGACGTCCCACACGATCTCGTCTCCCACCTTGACGGCCAGCTCGTCAGCGAGGCCTTGCTCGACTGAAATCAGGGCGATCGAATCCCGCGCGGCGTCGCGAGCCCACCAGCGTCCGGCGACCAGCTTCTCCGTCCCGGTCAGCGAATCACGATAGGTGCTGCGATACTCGCGGCGAACCGCCCAGGCGGCGGGGACGCCGCTCGGCTGGGGCGGCCGCCCGCGGCGGCGGCGCACCGACACGGT
>DATCWE010000284.1:0-6811 GCA_036566495.1 Gemmatimonadales bacterium
GGCCTCGGGGTGATAGAGCGGGCATCCCTCGACCAGCCGCTCGCCCGGAATGGCCGCGACGGTAAGGCCATCGTGCACCACGCGGAAGAGGCCGTCATCGGTAACCCGGCCCACCGGGATCGCGCTGAGCTCCCACTTGGCGCAGACCGCCTGGATGGCGGCCACCCGGTCGGGTTCCGCGACCACCAGCATCCGTTCCTGCGATTCCGACAGCATGATCTCGTACGGAGTCATGTTCGGCTCCCGGGTCGGCACCAGGCTGGTGTCGAGCTCGATGCCGACTCCGCCGCGCGCCGCCATTTCGGCCGAGGAGCTGGTGAGTCCCGCGGCTCCCATGTCCTGAATGCCGACGGTGAGCCCGGCCTCGATCAGCTCGAGCGTCGCCTCGAGCAGCAGCTTCTCGGTGAACGGGTCGCCGACCTGTACCTGCGGACGGCGAGCCTCGCTCTGCTCGGAAAGCTCTTCGGACGCGAAGCTGGCGCCGTGGATGCCGTCGCGCCCGGTCCGCGCGCCCATGGCCAGGAGCAGGTTGCCCACGCCGTGCGCGCGGGCGCGCATCAGGTCCTTCTCGCGGAGCAGTCCGACGCACATGGCGTTGACCAGGGGGTTGCCCGAGTAGCCCGGCGCGAACGCCACCTCCCCGCCGAGGGTCGGCACGCCGACACAATTGCCGTAGTCGCCCACGCCCTTCACGATCCCGGCAAAGAGGTAGCGGTTGCGCGCGTCATCGAGGGGCCCGAGCCGGAGTGAATTGAGCAGCGCCACCGGCCGGGCTCCCATGGTGAACACGTCGCGCAGGATCCCGCCCACTCCGGTGGCCGCCCCCTGATAGGGCTCCACCGCGCTGGGGTGATTATGGGATTCGATCTTGAACGCGACGGCCCAGCCCTCGGGCAGCCGGAGCACGCCGGCGTTTTCGCCCGGGCCCTGCACCACGGCTGGGCCGGTGGTGGGGAAGCCGCGCAGCACCGGCTTGGTGTGCTTGTAGGAGCAATGCTCCGACCAGAGCGCCGAAAAGATGCCCAGCTCGGTGAGCGTGGGCGTGCGCCCCAGCAGCGCCAGGATCTCGGCGTATTCCGTCGGGTTGAGATTGTGCTCGCGGACCAGCTCGGGCGTGACGCTTCGTTCCCCGGGGAAGGGCTGGGCCTCGGTCCCGAGCGCGCTGTGGGTCACGAGGTGCGCCGCCCTCGCAGGGAGCTCCAGAGATCGCTCATCACCCGGCCGAGGGTGCCGTGATCCTGGTGCTTCATCAGCATCGCGATCTCGTCATGGTCGAGCCAGATGCCATGACAATCCGGGCAGCGGTCCACTTGAATGCCCTGCAGCGTCTCGGTATGCAGGGTCGCCCCGCACTTGGGGCATTTCATGAAATGGGAATGCCGTTCCCGCGCCACGCGGCTGGCGGCCTCCTGTTCCCGCAACAGCTTGAGGCGCTCGGCTTCGGCCCGGGCGAAGTATTCGTCTTCGTTCTTGCTGGGCTTGTCGGTGGACATATAGAGTCAGGAGTCAGGGGTCAAAGAGCCGCTCGATACGAGCGAGACGAAGACGCGGTGGCCTGCGTCCGAGCCGAGCACCGGATCGGCCAGGCGCTCGGGGTGCGGCATCATGCCGACGACGTTGCCCTCGGCGCTGCACACTCCGGCAATGTCCCGCAGCGAGCCGTTCGGATTGGCCGGAAAATCGGTCCCGGGCGATCCGGCGTAGCGGAGCACCACCCGGCGGTTCCGCTCGAGCTCGTCCAGCACGGCTTCCGAGGCGACGTAGCGTCCGTCGCCATGGCCGATCGGGATGCGGATCAGCTCGTCGGCCGCATACGCGCTGGTGAACGGCGTGTCGGTCCGCTCGATCCGCACATCCACGGGCCGGGAGAGGTACTTGAGTGCGGCATTACGCACCAACGCTCCCGGGAGCAGTCCGGCTTCGCAGAGGATCTGGAATCCATTGCAGATGCCCAGGACCGGACCGCCGGCCGCGGCATGTTGCCGGATGGCATCCATGATCGGACTGAAGCGGGCGATGGCACCGCTGCGCAGGTAGTCGCCATAGCTGAAGCCACCGGGCAGCAGCACGGCCTCCGCACCCTGGAGCGAGCTGTCCCGGTGCCACACGTAGAACGCTTCGCCCCCGGCGCGCTCGATCGCCCGGCAGGCTTCCGGCTCGCAGTTGCTGCCGGGGAAGCGCACTACCGCCACCCGCATCATCCGGCGTTCCCCGCTTCCACCGCGATCTCGAAATCCTCGGTGACGGGATTGGCGAGCAGGCGGTCGCACATCGTCCGCACGCGCGCCTCGGCCTCGGCCGCGCTGGGTGCCGCCACGTCGAGCGCGATCGCCTTGCCGACGTGGACGTTGCTCGCTTCGGGAAAGCGCAGTGCGGCCAGGGCGTGCTCGACCGCCTGCCCCTGCGGGTCGAGCAGGCCGGCGCGCGGCAGGATACGCACGTGGACACGCCAGGTCATACGGAGCTCCCCCGGTCGATGAAAATCAGGACGAGATGGCGCACGACGCCGAACGTCAGGTACGCCAGGCAGAACGGGAAAATGAAAGTCGAAGGAATGAGGATCATTCCCGCCAGCATCACGATCACCAGCAGCAGCCCGAGAATGCCGCCCAAGGTCCGGGTATTGACCGGCCAGGCGCGGGGATACATAACCTTGCTGTACATCAGGGCCGCCACGATGAGCACGAGGTACGTCAGGCCCTGGTGGGACAGGTCGAGGTAGGCGAGCGAGCGGCGATACAGCTCGGTCTGGCTGAAGGCGTAGTAGGTCGCCAGCGTCGTCCCCGCGGCCGGTGAGGGCAATCCGACGAACCAGCCGGGCGTCGGCTTGCCATGGGCCAGCACGTTAAAGCGCGCCAGCCGGAGCGCGGCCGCCGCGGCGTAAAGGAAGCAGACGATCCACCCGAAGCGCCCGGCGGTGGTGAACTCGAGGAAATAGATCAGCAGCGCGGGCGCCACCCCGAACGACACCATGTCCACGACGGAGTCCAGCTCGGCGCCGAAGCGGCTTCCGGTGCCCATCTTTCGAGCGACGCGTCCGTCCAGCGAATCGAGGATTCCGGCATAGAGGATGAACCAGCCCGCCTGCCGAAAATTCCCGTTGAAGGCCATGATGATCGACCAGAACCCGAAAAACAGGTTCCCCAGCGTAAACGCGCTCGGAATCACCACCACGACCCGGCGGAGACCGCCCCGGCGCCGGTCCGGCTCGCTCATTTCCATCGCGCCACCACGGTTTGTCCGGCGCGGGTCTTCTGGCCGGCATGGACCAGGATCTCCGCCCCGCGCGGAAGGAATACATCGACCCGCGAGCCGAAGCGGATCAAGCCCATGCGCTCGGCCTGACGCACCTCGACGCCGGGCTGGTCATCGGTGACGATCCGTCGTGCAATCGACCCCGCAATCTGGCGGACCAGGACCCGTCCACGCGACGTATCGAGCCCGAGGGAGCACTGCTCGTTCTCGCTCGAGGCCTTTTCCGGCATCGCGTGTCCGAACTTGCCGCGGGAATAAAGCCGGTAGGCGACCCGCCCGGAGGCCGGATAACGATTGACATGGACGTCGAACACGTTCATGAAAATCGAGATCCGGGTGGCCGGCCCCTGCAGGAAGGTCGGCTCGTCGATGCTGATCACGCTTACGATCTTGCCGTCGGCGGGAGCGAGGAGGAGCTCGGCGCCCCGCGGTCCGTCGCGTGCGGGGTCCCGGAAGAACGCGATGACCCACACCGCGAGCGGCAGCCAGAGCGCCAACGGAATCCACCAGTGCAGCAGGGCCAGCACCGTGACGATCAGCCACGCCACACCGATGTAGAAGCGGCCCTCGGGCGCCACCAGCATCAGCCGGTCCCCGGCAGCGCATGCCCCGTGAGGAGGCGATAGGCCTCGAGGTAGCGCTCGCTGGTCGCGGCAACGACCTCGGCCGGAAGCGGGGGAGGCGGTGCATCGCCGTTCCACCCTCCGGCCGTCCGCACTCCGGCCAGGTAATCCCGCAGCGGCTGCTTGTCGAAGCTGGGCTGACTGCGTCCCGGCGCGTAGCGATCGGCCGGCCAGAAGCGCGAAGAATCCGGCGTGAGCACCTCGTCGATCAGGCGCAGCTCCCCCGCGGGATCCAGGCCGAACTCGAACTTGGTGTCGGCGATGATGATGCCCCGCTGCTCGGCGTGCGCATTGCCGGCCGCGAACAGGGCGATGCTCCGTTCACGCAGCTGGCCGGCCCGCTCCGCACCCAGGGCGGTCCGCAGGGTTGCCTCGGTGACGTTCTCGTCGTGGCCGCTCTCGGCTTTGGTAGCGGGAGAGAAGAGCGGGGCGGGGAAGCGCGCGCTCTCGCTCAGCCCAGGGGGAAGCGTCTCGCCGGCGAGGGTGCCGCTCTTGCGGTATTCCTGCCAAGCCGAGCCGGCGAGGTAGCCGCGCACCACGCACTCGAACGCGACGGGGGCGGTGCGGCGGACCAGCATCGCGCGGCCGAACAGCTCGTCCCGATGCCCGGCCAGCGCCGGTCGCTCGCGGATGATCTCGTCGGCGTCCGCGGTGAGGAAATGGTGCGGGCCCAGACCGTCCAGCAGCCGGAACCAGAACGCGCTGAGTTGAGTGAGCACCGCGCCTTTCCAGGGCACCGGCTCGCGCATCACGACATCGAAGGCGCTGACCCGGTCGCTGGCGACCAGGAGCAGGCGGTCGGCGTCGAATTCGTAGACTTCGCGCACCTTCCCGGTCCGCCAGAGCGGCAGGGGCAATCGGCTTGCGGCCATCACGGTCATACCCGCACCTCCTCAGTGGCGGCTGGCGCCGCGTGGGCCGCGGCCCGAGCCAGAACGGGCTCCAGGTGGTCGCTCAGGAACTCGCCGACCTGCGTGGCCGAGCGTCCGGTATAGCGTGAAGGCTCCAGCTCGGCACGCAACGCCGCGCCCGGCACCCGGGCAAAGCCGGGGTGCGCGGAGAGCCGCTCGAGCAGATCGTTCGGCCCGCCGGCGGCCACCGCGGCGGCGACCGTCTGGCTCGCCGTGCGAATCACTTCGTGCAGGGCCTGGCGATCGCCCCCGGCCGCCACGCCCAGCAGCATCCACCGCTCGGTGGCCATGAAGGGCATCTGGGCGGCGACGTGCGCGGAGATGACGGCTTCGCGCACCTCGAGCCCGGCCACGATGTTGGTGGCCAGAATCAGGATGGCGTCGGTGGCGAGGAACGCTTCGGGCAGCACCAGGCGGCGGTTGGCGCTGTCGTCGAGGGTGCGCTCGAGCCACTGCGAGGCGGCGGTCTGCGCGCCGTTCTGTTGCAGGGAGATGACGAAGCGGGCCAGCCCGTTGATCCGTTCGGCCCGCATCGGGTTGCGCTTGTAGGCCATCGCGCTGGAGCCGATCTGCTCCGATTCGAAGGGCTCCAGCAGCTCGCCTTCGTGCTGCAGGAGCCGCAAATCGCCGGCGAGCTTGGCGGCCGACTGGGCGATGCCCGACAGCGCATCCAGCACGACGCTGTCGGCCTTGCGGGGATAGGTCTGCCCCGTCACCGGGAACACCTGGGCAAAGCCGAGCCGGGCCGCGATCCGGCGGTCGAGCTCCCGCACCTTGGCGTGATCTCCCTCGAAAAGCTCCAGGAAGGAGGCCTGGGTGCCGGTCGTGCCCTTGCAGCCGAGCAGCCGCAGCGACTCGATGCGGTGGCAGAGCTCCTCGGCGTCGTGGGCGAAATCCTGAGCCCACAGCGTGGCGCGCTTGCCGACCGTTGTGAGCTGGGCCGGCTGAAAGTGCGTGTAGGCGAGGCAGGGAAGCGCCGCGTGCCGCTCGGCGAAGGCGCCCAGAGCCCGGAGCAGCGCCGCCAGGCGGCCGAGCAGCAAACGCAGGCCGTCGCGGATCACGATCAGGTCGGCATTGTCGGTGACGAACGCACTGGTGGCGCCGAGGTGCACGAACGGGCGTGCGGCGGGCGCCTGGTCTCCCAGCGCATGGATCTGCGCCATGACGTCGTGGCGGAAGCGCCGCTCGTATTGCGCCGCGACGGCCGGGTCGGCGTCGTCGAGGTGCGCGCGCAGGTCGTCGATCGCGCGCTCGGGAATGGCCAGCCCCAGCTCCCGCTGGGACTCCAGCAGCGCCAGCCAGATGCGGCGCCAGAGCCCGGTCCGGTGCGGCTCGCTCCAGAGACCCTGCATCGCGGGGGAAGCGTAGCGGCCGCCCAGCGGCGATTGCCAGCGGGGTTCGCTCATCGGAACATCAAATCGGTGAAGATGATTTGTCCGGCGCGCTCGAAGTAGATCCGGAAGGCCTGCTCGTTGCGGGACGCTTCGATCAGGTCGGCAAACTGACGCGCCGTGGTGACCAGCGAGCGGTTGATCGCCAGGATGACGTCGCCTTCCTGCAGGGCCGTTCCCCGCCGCACCTCATCGGTCACCCGCACGATCAGCGCGCCCTTCGAGCTGCGCAGCCCGCGCTCGCCCTGGATGGCGGGCGTGACCGTGACCACCTCGAGCCCTTTGAGCACCGTTACCTTGGTGGCCGTGCTGGTGGGGAGGTCGCCGGTGGTGAGGCGGTGACTCTCCTCCTTGCCGCCGCGTTTGAGGGTCACCCGCACCTCATCTCCCACCCGGAGGTCGAGCTTGACGGCCTCCCAGTCGAGATAGTTGCGCAGCACGCGACCGTTGGCCCGGGTGAGCACCACGCCTTCGGTAATCCCGCCCCGTGCGGCGGGTCCGTCCGCGGCCACGCGCGTCACGGTCACGCCGCCCTGGCTCTTCCAATCCTGCATGGCTCCGGGACCCGCCACCTCGAGCCCGGTCCAGGCGCGGCGCATGCTTCCGGTGCGCAGGATTTCATCGGCCACCC
>DATCWE010000311.1:0-18226 GCA_036566495.1 Gemmatimonadales bacterium
GTTCGGTACTCGGCTTCCTCGCCGAGAACGGCGAGGGCGGCCCGTTGCGGACCGAGCCAGCGATCGAGCAGCGCGAATCGGTCGGCGAGCACCCGCCCGGTGGCGCGATCGAACTCCTGCGGCGAGAGCCGGACACCAGGATCGGAAACCGGGTAGCCGCGCTCCGCCAGCGTCCGGACAGCGGCCTGCCAGGAGCCCGCTTCCGCGGCGAGGACCAGGGAGTCGCGCTCCAGCAGATGGGTCGCGAGGCCGCGGGCCCTGGCATTGGCGGCGCCCCACGGCATGTTCATGCCTCGAGCTGGGCCGCGACGGCGATCGCCAGGTCGGCACGGCAGCGCTGCAGCAGGGCCGGGAGCGTGTTGTCCACCAGCACTGCTCCGTCGGCCGACTCGCCCAGCACGCCGGGCGCCGCATCGGCCACGGCGCGCACCGTCACGCCGGCATGCTCGGCGCAGAGTCGCTCCAATGGAGCGGCCAGCTCCGGGCGGCAAAGCATCACGGCGGGGGTCGCTTCCAGAAAGCGCAGCGTCGCGCGCAGCAGAGCGGGGAGCTGCGGCTGGTAGGCATCGCTGCCGACGGAGCGCAGCTCTCGTTCGGCCTCCGCGAAGATCCGGTCCAGCAGCTGGGCCCGCTCCACCATCTGCGCCTCGCGATAGCGCCGGGCCGCCGCCGCGGTCTCCGCCTCGACCGCACGGCGTTCTGCCTGCTGCAGGCGGTCCAGGGCCTCGGCGCGGCGTCGCTCGGTTTCCGAATCGGCCCGCCCGAGCAGCTCGTGCGCTTGCTGCTGCGCCGCCGAGATCAGCTCTGCCGCCTCGGCGTCTCCCTCGCGCGCGAGTCGCTCGAGCAGCGCGTCGATGCTCACGGATCAGGTGCCCCGGTACAGGATCAGCACGGCCACCACGAATCCGAGAATGGCCATGGTCTCGGGAATGGCCACCAGGAGAATGGCCGTGGTGCTGAGCTCCGGCTTCTCCGCCAGACTGGCGGCGACCGCCGGTCCGATGCGCGATTGTGCCCAGCCGGTGGCCAGGGCAGGGATGCTGATGGCCGCGGCCGCGGCCAGGACGATCCAGAAGGCGTTCATGGGGTGCCCTTGGCGGAAAGTGATTGCTCGGACTGGCTGGGCCGCCAGTGACCGAGCGGATGGTATTGCTGTCCTCCGGGGCTGTAGAATTTCCCGAAGAACTCGACGTAGTGCAGCCGCAGCCCGTGGATGGCCGGTGCGAAGATGCCGAGGGCGAAGTTGACCAGGTGGAAGAGCAGGCCGAACAGTACGCCGACCACCACGCCGCCGAAGCTCCCCGCCAGACGATTGGCCACGACCGCCATCATCACCGAGGCGGTGCCCAGCGCCATGATACGGGCGTACGACAGCATATTGCTCAGGGTCGAGAGAAACTCGATCGGCGCGATGATGCCCTCGGCGATGACCATGACGGGGAACGCCAGCAGCAGGGCGATCACCGCGGGAGTGAAGAAGCTCCGCGGCAGCACCTGGAGTCCCGCCAGCAGGGCGACGGCCACGAACAGCACCATGGCGAGCGCGGCGCCGCGCCCGACCGCTTGCCGCGGATGCCGGCGACTGGCGTTGATGACGCCCAGCACCAGTCCCAGCACGACGTGGACGAACCCGATCGCGACGGCGAGACCGAGAAAGGGCAGCAGGGCCTTCTCGCGGTCGAGCACCAGGGGCCGCATGCCGAACCAGCGCCGGCCCAGGTCTCCGAACAGCTCGCCGAAGCCGATCCCGAAGGCGATCGCGAAAGCCGCGCAGGGGCCCAGGATCTCGGCCACCGCCCGCACCGGGCTGCCACTGCGGCTGCGTGCATGCAGCACGCCAGCGAGCACGGCAAGGGCGAGCCCGTACCCGGCGTCACCCATGATCAGGCCGAAGAACATCGGAAAGAACACCGCCATGAACGGCGTCGGATCGATGCTGCCGTAACGGGGCAGCGGCAGCATGCGGGTGAGCGTCTCGAAGGGCCGGAAGAGTCTGGGGTTGGTCAGCACCACCGGCGCCTCTTCGCCCCGCCATTCTTCCTGGCTCACCTCCTCCGCGACGATCTCCGCTCCGAACTGCTTGGCCAGCGCCCGCGTCAAGCGATCTTTGGCCGCGGTGGGGACCCAGCCTTCGACCACGAAGCTGCGCGGGGTGATCCCGGCCTGTTCGCGCGCGCCGAGCTCGAGCAGCCGGTCTTGGGCAGCGGCGCGTGCCCGCACCAGCTCGGGTTCCTCCGCCGCGAGCAGCTCGTGGCGCTGCTGCGCCAGGCCGGCAAGCTCGTGGTCCAGCGCGTCGCGCCGTTGCGCCAGTGCGGGCAGGGCCGTGCGAAGCGTGCCGGATTCCACTCCGGCGGGCAGCGGGAGCTCGTGCACGCCGCTTTGCGCCAGCAACCGCTCGATCCTGGCTGCCTCGGTGCTCGGGACCAGCAGGAGCGCCGCCCGCTCGCCGCTGGGAAGGTCGGCGGTTTCGAGCGCAAAGTGCTCGCCGAGCACCCCCGCGAGCGCCGTGCGCAGGCGAGCCGGCGCCTGGGCGTCATCGCCGCGCAGAATGAGGTGGTAGCTCTGCATCCGCCCGCCGCCGTTCGGCAGCAGCCCGCGGAACGCCGCCACGAATTGCTCGTAACGCGCCAGCTCGGCACGCTCCAGCTCGCGCTCGTGGATGCTGCGGTCCAGCCGGGCCAGGGCGCGCCGCGCTCTGCCGGCGCTCCGCGCCCAGCGGGCAAATTCCCGGGTTTCGGACCGGGCATCGCCGAGGGCGCTGGAGCCGCGGGCCGCGTCCGGCTTGCTCGCGAACGGAAGGCCGTCGACCTCCCGGACCAGGGCGCGGAGCTGGCGCGCCCGGCGGGCTTCCGCCTCGCTCGGTGTGACCGGCTGCAGCAGCTCCACGGACCTCGGCTCGGTCAGGTGGACCAGGCCGGTATCCTGCAGCGCGGTGAGCACGGGGTCGAGCTGGCCCCGCGGTCCCAGGACCCGGACCCGGCTCATCGGGATGATCATGCGTTCCCCGCAACCAGCGCCCGTTCGAGCACCTGCTTCGCTACCCAGCGCGCCAGCTCGCCGATGCGTTCGGGACCGATGCTGCGCAACCGGCCCAGCGCCCGCTCGTGTTCCCGGGCCAGGGTCGCGAGTCGGGCGGTGCACTCGGCCGAGTGCCGAGCGGTGGCACGCGTGGTGGCCTCCGCGAGCTCGGCGTCCAGCGCCACCGCGCGCGAGCGCGCCTCACGCTCCGCATCGAGGAGCAGTGCCTTGGCCTGCTCGCGCGCCTCGGCCAGCCTCGCTTCGAGGCGCGCTTCCGTTTCCAGCAGCCGCGCGAGGGAGCTGGGAGGGTGAAGGCCTGGTGCCGCACTCCGTGCCATGGAGCACTCCACGCTGGCCGGCCCGATGCCGGCCCACCGTCAACTTGGAAGCGGGGGGATGAAACTCACCCGAGGATGCTCTGAAGGGATCTTTAGACGACGGTTCAGCCGGCCTTCACGGTCCCTTGCGCCGCCATCCATAGGTTGGCAACAAAGGGAGGAAACCATGCCGTTGAATTCGGGGAAGCGACTGGGAGATCTCCTGGTGGAGGCCGGCGCCGCGGAACGCGCCGATGTCGAGGCCGCCGCAGCGCAAGGCAAGCTCGAGGGCCGCCCGATGGCGCAGGTGCTCCACGAGCGCTTCGGCGTCGAGGAGACCGCGGTCTATCGCGGGCTCGGTGAGAAATACGCCATTCCGTTTGTGGATGGTGACGCGCTCTTCGAGAAGCTGGATCCGGCCGTCGCCCATCGCATCCCGCTCCGCTTCCGCGCCTTTCATCGCGTCGTCCCGCTCCGCATCGAGGGGACGCACGCGCTGGTCGCGACCTGCGATCCCTTTGCCCGTTTTCCCGAGCTGGCCACCGCGCTCGGCGTGGACTCGCTCGACTTCTGCCTGATCACACCGACCAGCTACGAGCGGCTCAACGCGATGCTGGAGCTGGTGCAAGAGGACAAGGAGCAGCCGGCCGTTGGACCGGTCCTCCTCGAGCGCCGGGCCCCCGCCCTGGATTCGGGCACCGTCGCGCTGTTCGAGGCGATTATTCTCGACGCGGTGGCGCGCCGGGCCAGCGATATTCACCTCGAGATCTACGAGGAGCGGCCCCGGGTCCGGGTCCGGGTGGACGGCGAGCTGCGTGACGTCGAGCAGTTCCACATCTCGCCCTTCCAGTTCATCGCTCTCGTCAATGTCGGGAAGGTACGGGCTCGGCTCGACATCGCGGAGCGCCGCGCACCGCAGGGCGGCCGCTTCAGCATCGAGGTGCGGGGCCAGTCGTTCGACGTCAGGGCCCAGACCCAGCCGGCGCTCTACGGCGAGCACCTGGTGCTCCGGCTGCTGCCCCAGAACAGCAAGCCGCTGGGCGTCGAGTCGCTCGGCTTCTCGGACCAGGTGGCGACCCAGTACCGCCGGTTGTTGCGGAATCCCGGCGGGTTACTGCTGGTCGTCGGGCCAACCGGCTCGGGGAAGTCCACCACGCTGTACGCCGGGCTCCAGCTGCTGGCGGCCGACCCCACCCGCAAGGTGATCAGCGTCGAAGACCCCATCGAATACGCGCTGAACGGGGTGCAGCAGTGCCAGGTCCTTCCCGAGGTCGGCTTCAACTTCGCGAACGCCATGCGGGCCTTCGTGCGCGAAGACCCCGACGTGATCCTGGTGGGAGAAATCCGCGACGGCGAGACCGCGCTGGAAGCGATGCGGGCCTCCCAGACCGGTCACCTGGTCCTCTCGACCCTCCACTGCTACGACAGCGTGGACGCGGTACAGCGGCTGATCGACCTGGGCATGCATCCCAATTCGATCGGCAGTGAGCTGCTGGCGGTGATTGCGCAACGCCTGGCCAAGCGCATCTGCACCGCGTGCCGCACGGAGGTGGCTCCGGATGCGGAGATGGTGGCGGAAGTGTTTCCGGCCGGCCTCCCCACCGGCTTTCGTACCTGGAAAGGCGCCGGCTGCGAGCGCTGCGACGGGCACGGCACGCACGGGAGGATCGCGGTCGGCGAGTACCTCACCGTGTCCCCCAGATTCCGGGTGGGGATTGCGCACCATCTGACGGTGGACGAGCTGCGGGAGCTGGCCCGTGCGGATGGTCTCCGCCCGCTGCGGGAGGAGGCCCTTGCCCTGGTGCAGCGGGGAATCATCGGCTTTACCGAGCTGCGGGATCTGCTGACCACAGAGCACCTCGCGGGGAGCCCGCATGTCCTTGAGCTTGCTACCTCCGAGGCTTGGCCACGTGCTGATCGATCAGGATCGGGTTCCCGTCGGGGTCCGTAACTGCTCGAGCGACGAGAGGTTTCTTCTCCGGCCTGGGTGCAAGTTCTCGGTAGCGAAAACAGGTGGTGACATGATCGTTCACCATCCCCACGGCCTGCATGAACGCATAACAGATCGTTGACCCGACGAAACGAAAGCCTCGCTGCTTCAAGTTCTCGCTGAGGTGATCAGACTCCGGCGTACGCGCAGGGATCTGACCCGATGAACGTCGTGCGTTCTGTCGTGGCTGGCCACCGACGAAGCGCCAGACATAGGCATCGAAGGACCCAAATTCTGCCTGGACGGCCAGGAAGGCCCGGGCGTTCGACACGGTGCTGCCGATCTTGAGACGATTGCGTACCAGACCTGGGTCCTTCAGGAGGCGGGCAAGAGTACTGGGGGTGAACTTGGCCACTTTGGCGGGATCAAAGCCCGAGAATGCACGTCTGTAGTGCGGTCGCTTCTTGAGAATCGTTGACCAGCTCAGCCCGGCCTGGGCACCCTCGAGGATCAAGAACTCGAAGAGCGTACGTTCGTCATGGACTGGTGTGCCCCACTCGACATCGTGATATGCGATGTCCAGGTCGCTCTTGGGCCACGCGCAGCGCTGAATGGCCATGCTGCAGTCTCCTCATGAAGGCCGATGCGCTTTGGCCCTGTCGGCAACAACCGCGGGTTAGTCATCCCCGGTGGGCGCCAGAAACCCGGCATGGTGGTTGGCATGCTCAGTGAGGAGGCGACCAAGTCTGGGAGCGACATTGGGCCAAAGTAGGGATGAGCCAGGCCTTTCCGCCCTCGCCCTATTCCGACTTCAACACGTTGGCCGGATTCAACCGCGACGCGCGGGCCGCGGGAATCGTGGTCGCCAGAAGGGTGATGGCGGTGATCAGCAGGGTGGCGCTCGCCAGAATCAGGGGATCGGACGCCCGGATCGCATACACGCGATTGGAAATGACCCGGCCGGAGAAATAGGCCAGCCCCAGGCCGATCCCGGCTCCGACCAGGCCGAGCGTCGCGCCCTGCTTCATGACCAGCATGAAGACGGAGCGGGCCGACCCGCCGAGGGCGAGGCGGGTCGCCATTTCGGCGCTGCGGAGCGTGCCGGCATACGACACGACCCCGTAGATGCCCACCGACGCGAGCACGATAGCGATGGCTCCGAAGATGAGCATCAGCGTCATCCCAAGCTGCTGCCTACTGAGGGTGTCTCCCACGACGTCCGACGCGAGCTGGAAATCGAGCGCCATGCTTGGGTTGAGCTTCCGCACCTCCGTGCGGATCGCGCGCTCGATGTCGCCGAGGTCCGCTTGGGGAGACAGGGACACCACGGTGGTCGCCCGCCTGAGCGGGAACTGCGTCATCGACAGGTAGAACGCGGGCTCCGCGGCGTCGGCGAGGGTCTTCTGCCTCACGTTGTCGATCACGCCGACGATCGTCACTTCGTTCCTCGGATCCGGCGCCGGATACCCCGCCGAGAACTGCACGTCGATCGGATCGCGGCCCTTGAGGTAGCGGTCGACGAAGACCTGGTTGACGATCGCCACCGGGACCGTGGTCGGGAGGTCTCCCGTTCCGAAATCGCGGCCCTTGACGAGATGCGTGCCCATCGCGGCGAAGAGTCCCGGGCTGGCGAAGCGCTGGCGCGTGCCCGGCGGATTGGCTTGGTCGAACGGCTCACCGTGAAACTGGGCCAGCAGCGAGCCCTCGAGCGTGCCCTTCAGCGGGTACGCCGAGACCAGCCCGGCGTCCGTCACGCCGCGGATCCCCTTCACGGCAGTCAGCAAGTCGAGGTGGGCCTGCCGCACGGCGTCCTGGTTCGGATACTTCGGTCCTAGAAAGCTCACGTCGAAGAGCAGGCGCTGATCCGTGATGAATCCGGCCTCGGTGTTGCGGAGATTCGCGAAGCCGCGAACCAGCCAGCCCGCGCCGGCCAGCAGCATGATCGCCAGCGCGACTTCGGCCACCGTCATCGCGCTGAGCCAGCGCACCGTGCCCCGGCCGACGCTCGCCGAGCGGGAGCTGTCGTTCATGAGGGTTTTCATGTCGCTGCGGCGCAGCCGGAGCGCCGGCGCGAGCCCGATGATGGCCCCGGTGATGACGAGGATGACGAGCGCAAAGACCAGGACGCGCGCATCGAACGGCACGGCGTCGAGCCGGGGCAGCTTCGACGCGCCGATCGAGAGCAGCGCGCGGAGCCCCAGTGCCCCGACCGCGACGCCGACGAGCGTGCCCGCGGTCGCCAGCACCAGCGACTCCGTGACCAACTGGCGCACCAGCCGGCCCCATCCCGCGCCCAGCGCCGCGCGCACCGCCATCTCACGCGCCTGCGCCGCGCCCCGCGCGAGCAACAGGCTGGCCACGTTGACGCAGGCGAGCAGCAGCAGCACCCCGGTGGCCGACATGACGATGATCAGGATCGGACCCAGATCGCCGACGATCGAGTCCACCAGCGGCCGCGGCACGTAGATGCGACTCTTGTCCGACGCGGGAAAGTCACGGGCCAGTCCGCCCATCACCTGGGTCATCTCGCCTTTCGCGCGCTCGAGCGACGTCCCCCGCCGCACGCGCATGAACCCCTCCTGCCCGTGGTTGACGTCGGTGGCGGGCGTGCGTTGCGCCAGCCAGATGTCGGCGGCGTGCGGGATGTCGAAGTCGCGCGGCGCGACACCGGACACGGTCGAGCTGAATTCGGCGAAGCGGATCGGCTTGCCGACCACTGCGGGGTCGCTGTTGTAGAGCTGCTTCCACAACCGGGTCGAGATCACCACCGTGGGCAGCGGTCCCTGCTGGGGGGGAGCAGGCGGCGCGCCCGGGACTGGCTGCGGGGGCTGGAAGGGCACGAAGTCCTCGTGCGCAAAGCCGCCTTTGGTCATCGGGAGACCGAAGAGCTCGAAGAACCCTTCGGTCACCGCGTACACCTTCACGTGCGTCGGCGTGTCATCCTGGGCGAGGAGGGTGAGGTCGCCCGGCACGAAACCCGCCGCACGCTGGATGGAGAGCTTCGGATCGTTCAGCCGGTAGATCTCTCCTCCCGACAGGAGTCCCGTGGTGACCCGCCCGTCCGTGAGGGCGGTGCGCACGCTGTAGAGATCCTGCGGGTCGGGATAGGGCAGGGGCTTGAGCAGGACCGCGCTCAGCGTGGTGAAGATCGCGGTCGTGGCGCCGATGCCGAGGGCGAGCGTCGCGATGGCGGCGAGGGGGAAGCCCGGCGAGCGGCGGAAGGCGCGGAGCGTCACCCGGATGTCCTGCCAAACGGTTTCCATTCCCGGTCTCCTGTCTGCTGCGCGGGTGGCGGGGGGGTCAGGCCGCGCCGGCGTCGATGGCAAGCAATGATATTCGGAGCCGGCCGGAGCGACGCTCCATCTCCGAAGATTTCATGGCCATGAAACATACCTCGCGGCGGCGGAGGCGCTCACGCCCCGCCAGCAGCAAGCGCTGGTTAGGCCGCGTATGGGCAGAGTTTACGTTGGGTTCAGCGTACAGTCACCATTGGCGCAAGTGTATCCTCGAGTGTCAGGAATGGTGATGGTCACTACCGCGTGGCCGAGCACGGTGTCGTGGAATAGCGCCGTGAAGGCCTTACAGACTGCGAGGAGTCGATCGAGAACCTTTGGCACTCCTCGGAGGTCAACCAAGACCTCACGTGTGAACGCCACCGAGTCAGGGGTCTCGTACTGGGTATGGAATGGTGGAATTACCCGCTCTTGCCAGTATTCGATTGGTCGAATGCGCGCGAACTGCGCGAGCCAGGGGAGTGCCTCTACGAAGGCTTCACAGGGGTCTGCAGGGTAAGCCCCTCCGGAGCAGGTTACGAGACCAGTCTCAGGCGGGATCTTTGCAATCGGGTACGGCGGCGGGACCACTCGATTGGAAGCCCGGTCGAAGACCACTTCATACGCCCCCCCCACAACGCTCTTCGAGACAATCTTGAAGATCGCTGAGTCACCTGGCAGAAGAAGATGAACTGTCAACGGGACAGGAACCCGCAACTCAGCGATTGGACTGTAGGAGCCGTCGAAGAGTGGGCCTCGACACCTCCGGCGACCATAGATCTGCACCACGACGGCTCGCGGCAACGGCCAGGTTGATCTCCATGCAAAGCACGCCATCGGCGGTGGGAACCCATCGCGCGCGACGATCTCCAGTTGCATCGAATCGATGTAGCCCGGCGGTGACGACGGTCCGGTCGGCGTAAGAATGAGATTGACTTTGCCGGTAAAAGGCAGCGTGTCCTGTGACCTCGCAGAGCGTCCCCAGGCCAGCAATGAGAGGCACACCAACCCTGATCTGAGTCTGAGACCCATGTCGAACTCCAGCACGCGGCCTAACGGCACGCGCTTCTGCTGCGGCGCGCTGTTCGAAACCTAACCCCAATTGCCAGAACTCGACCGCGCCGACAGCAGCAAGCGCTTGTTAGGCGCCGCGCGCATCCAGGACAGCAATGATTACGGGCAGTTCCCGGCGACGGTACAGTTGATCGCAATGGCCGTCGGCGCAGTTAGCCACCAAAGAGCGAGACCGATAGCAGCGACTGTGACCGCTTGAGTCGACGGCCGAAGAGAGCTGCGCAAAGCAATGATGAATCGAAGGGTAAATGCGGGAATCAATGGCGCCTCGGTCCAAATCAACGTCGCGAGCACAAGCCGCGGATTCCAGGCGATTCCACTAAACGAGAGGTACAAGGCAGCGGAAACGAGCCATGCTCCCATGAGGGCGAGCCCCGCCGTTGGGGGTGTTCCGAGGCGGTGCCAGATTGCGGGACCGAAGAGAACTAGGGCGAGTGCGCCTGCCGTTGGCCATGTAGTGCCTAGCGATCGGATGCCGATCTCCGCCACTGCTGGGAGGCCCGCCTGAACCAAGGTCGCGATGCCGAAGAGGAGAGCGAGGAGTGAGACCAGCGCTAGTGAAAGGCTGGCCAGCTTGAGAACTGAGACGAGGGCTGGTCGCAAGGGTCGTGGGTTGTTTGTACCAAGTGTCATCGCGTGCGCCTAACTTCTAATTCTACTGCTTCCACTAGCCCAGAATACCCCAAAGCGCGCACCACCGTCAGCCTAATCCGGAACTGCTGTATCCTCCCCGCGCCGCTACGCGCGCCTTACATCCATACCAGCCCCTCCCCCTCACACACCAGGTTCTTGAGACAGACACCCAGGCTCGGTCCCCGCTTCCGTCAGACCACCCTCCCCCGGGCAATTACCTCAAGTCTTCCCGGACGAGGTCGTCTTGAGCGCCCGTTCCCGAAATTGATCCAGCATGCCCCGATGGTCGCGGTATTCCGGTTTTCCCGAGGCGATCTCCACCTCCCAGGCCGACAGGAAATCTTTGGCGGCACTCCGGATCATGGCTGGGTCGCCGGCAATCTGTCCCGCCGAACCGCGGATCATGAGGGCGAGCAGGTGATGGGGGGAGGTTGCCTGAATGGTGTCGGCGAGCAGCAGGGCGGGTTTGCTGTCGCCCTCTACGTGGAGGCGGAGGACGGCCAGGTGGTACCTGCTATCCGCATCGACGTCGTCGAGTTGACCATATGCCATCAGGGCCATCGGGAGAAACTGTGCCGCGCGCGTCGCGTCGCCGCTTTCCGAAGCCCGCATCACGACATTGTAGAGCGTATCGAAGCGCTGCCGCGGGCTCAGTCCGCTGATATCCGGCGGAGTTCCCCCACCGCCGGTCCCTCCTGGCGCATCGGCAGCCTGGGGTTCAGGAGATTGCGCCGACGGTTGCCGCACCGCGATCAGCACCACGGCCGCGACGCTGAGGACGGCGAACCCGGCGGCCGTCCAGATGGCTCGGCGGTGGCGTGGACTCGCGGGCACGTTGCCGACCGGCGCGCCGCATTGGCTGCAGAACCGCCCGGTCGTTCGAGAGCCACACGCGCTGCAATTCCCACTGTCCATATTTCCTCCCGCTTGAGGTCTCTGCCCTAATAGCCGATCATATGAGGAGGAGAGTGCCCTCCGTTCATGAGGATACCATGAAGTCGCTGTGAAACCCCTCTTAGCCTAAACTATTGCTACGTAATCACTTGCGCGAATGAGCCTCGGCTGATACTGTGGTAGCGAAGGATCCAACCGCCACAGTCGGCGCCAGGGGCGCCGGGGAGTGGAGTCTTATGCGGAGTGCTTCTTCACATACCGAGATCCCGAAGCTGCGCTGGTCAACCCTGCTGCTGACGGTGCCGCTGGCAGCGCTCCTGGCCGGATGCACATCCGACAAAGTGGTCTTTCGGGATCGTGACCCCTTCAATGAGCCGGTCGCCGCGGCGGCGGGTTTCTTGGGGTACTTCTCCACCGAGGAGAAGCAGACGACCTGCGGCAACTGTCACGCCGGCCATCAGGCGTCGTGGCGGCAGACGGCCCATGCCGGTGCCTACGCCGCCCTCCCCCCGACCGCCACCGCGGCCTGCAAGAAGTGCCACTCCGTAAACGGGAATGGCAACGACATCACCGTGGCCGCCGGATACGAGTCGACCCAGGATTCCATCTATCACGACGTTCAGTGTGAAAGCTGCCATGGGCCCGGGCTGACCCACGTGCGCGGCGTCGGCCAGGGGACCATCATCCGGCCGCTGGCAAGGGTCACCGTGCCCGGAAAGGGTACCTGTGCCGACTGCCACAGCGGCTCCCACACGCCGTTCGCCGAGGAATGGGCTCAATCCGGCCATTCGAAGGTTTCGGCGTCTCGCGCGGGCAACGCCGAATGCAAGAGCTGTCACGACGGCCGGGGGGCGCTCGTCGCCTGGGGCGTGAGCAGCAATTACATCGAGCGCGATGTCGCCACCGCGTACCAGCCGACCACCTGCTCGGTCTGTCACGATCCCCACGGATCGCCGAATACCAAGCAGCTGCGGTTCTCGATCTCCTCGTCCGATCCCGAGCAGAACCTCTGCATGAAGTGCCACATGCGGCGCGTCGAGCCTCAGGTGGACGCCTCCGCCTCGCCGCACGCACCGCAAGGCGCCCTGCTGCTCGGTACGGCAGGCTACCGGCCCGCTGGCTTCGTGTACGCCGAGGGCAGGATCTTCAGCTCGCACGCCACCGATGCGAACCCCAGACTGTGCGCCGGATGCCATGTCAACCGCCTCACGATCACCGACCCGCAAGGCGGCTTCCTGTCCCAGGCGACGGGGCATCTGTTCCGCCCCATTCCGTGCCTGGATCCCCAGGGTATCCCCACGGGGGACAAGACCTGCGCGTACACCTCCGCTGCGCGCACCTGGGCGAGTTGCGCCAAGAGCGGCTGCCATGCCAGTGCGGACGTGGCCGCCTCGGCCTTTGGCACCGTCCGGGCGCGCATGAAGTCCCTGGTGGATCAGCTCTGGATCAACACGGACGGCGACAACACGCTGGATGCCGCCCCCACCGATGCCGGGATGCTCGCGACGCTCAAGCAGACCAGAGCCACCGAGTGGTCCACCACCGATGGCAGGATCACCCCGGCCGAGGGCGCGGAGTTCAACGCCCGGCTCTGTGGCGAAACCGGACAGTCGAACTCGGACAACTCCAAGGGGATCCACAACCCGTTCCTCTGCGAAGCGCTGCTCATCGCGACGATCGCCGAGGTGCACACCTTCTACGGGTTGCCGGCGCCCCCGCCGGCGGTCCAGGCCATCATGGACGGGCCGGTCGGCGGCAGCTTCGCCAAGAACATGAAGGTGTCCTATACCCAGATTCCCGGGTACGAAATCAGGCCAGCCGGCGCTAAGAAGTGACCCGCCTGCACGGCCAGTTGGGTGCCGCTGCCCGGAGGTTCGATCCGGTGCAGCGGCACCGTTTTTTTGTATACTTGGGAGGATGAACTTCCTTCTCTTGCCGGTGCAGGACACCTCCTTGTTTCAGCGATTCAAGGAGGGCGTTCCTGCCGTACCCCCTCCCATTCCGGGAGGAATCACCACGGTCCTGCGGACCGTGTTCAACGCCCCGCTCTGGATGTGGCTCGTCGCCACGCTGGTCATCGTGGCTTCGGTGGTGCTCATCCTGCAACGGCTGTGGACCGGGCGTCGCGCCATCCTGGACTGGCTGGTCACCAGGGACCAGGGCATCAAGCTGGTTCTGGCCGGGGGCCTCGCCCTGATCCTGTTCGTGGTAGGCTGGGGTGGGGTGACCAGCTGGAACTACATGCAGCACGAGAACGCGTTCTGCGTCGGGTGCCATATTATGGAAGGCCCCTGGAACAAGTTCGCGCTCGGCGCCGGCAAGCACAGCGAGCTACAGTGCCACAATTGCCATCAACAGTCGCTCTACGCCAGCACCCGGCAGCTGGTGCTCTGGGTGGCTAACCGGCCGGAGAAGATTCCGCCGCACTCGCCCGTCCCGAACGGGCGCTGCGAGGCATGCCACGCCAAGGGTGAATCCGGGAATAAGGCCGAGGCCGAGAAGTGGACCCGAATCAAGGAAACCGCGGGGCATCGGACTCATCTGGAATCCGACTCTTCGGCGCTCGCCAAGGTCCAGTGCGTCACCTGCCATGGCGTTGCGGTCCACGCCTTCATCCCCGCCAAGGAGACCTGCGGCAAGTCGGGCTGTCACGAGAAGCTCGAGATCCGCCTCGGCAAGATGGCGCAGCAGACGACGCTGCATTGCAACCAGTGTCACCAGTTCACCGCCGAGGTGCCGCGGCTGGCGACGCGCGACTCGGCAGCCGGCACCTTGCGGCCCGGGAACAAGCAGTGCCTGGCGTGTCACGAGATGCAGAAGGTCCTGGCCAGTTTCGACCCGGCCCGGGATCCGCACAACGGGGTCTGTGGCACCTGCCACAATCCGCACACCCAGGAAACTCCCCAGGCTGCGGGAAAGACCTGCACGGACGCCAAGTGCCATAGCAACTGGCAGAGTACGCCGTTTCATGTCGGCACCGCGCACCGCCGGGTGGGAACCCAGTGTCTTGCCTGCCATGAGGCGCACGCCGCGAGGCTGGATGCCAGCGACTGTGTCGCCTGCCACACCAAGGTCACCAGTCGTTTCGGGAAGCTCCGGCTTCGACCTCCGCTTCCTTTCGACACCTCCCGTGCGCTGCGCCCTGCCGAAACGGACGATAGTCGGTTGGAAACGCCGGTTGGAGGACGACCCGGAGGGCCGGCCGCGGAAGAGGACGCTCCGCTGCCGCCGGATCCGCGGCCGCCGGATCCTCGGCGGCCGGATCTTTCTCCAGCCCCGCCCGATTCCTTCCCCCACCTGCGGCATCGCCGCCTGGCCTGCATCACCTGTCACGCTTCCGGAGTCCAGCATGGCCGCCTGACGTTCGAGCCACCGCGAGGCTGCCAGATCTGTCATCACCAGCGGCCGCAGCAAGCCGACTGCACCAGGTGTCACACCTCCGAGGAGCGCCGGCAACCCGTTGAGCTCACGATCGCCATCGCGATCCGGGACAGTACCGCGCGCAGCCGCCCGGTGAACTTCGCTCACCAGACGCACGGCGCCCTCCGCTGTACCCAATGCCACACCGAGCCGGTGACTCTGGCCCCGGCTCCAACCGCGCGGGGTTGCCGGGATTGCCATGCCGACCACCACACCGCCGGCCGAACCTGCGCTAACTGTCATAGCGGAGAACAGCTCCGCTCCGCCCACGCGAAGAACCCGGCAGCCTCGCACCGCGCCTGCGATGCGTGTCACACCGCCGCTACCGTTGCCCTGTTGACGCCAGACCGGTCGTTCTGCCTGACCTGCCACTTGCGTAGGAGGGATCACTACATCCAGGGGCAGTGCACCACCTGCCACTTCCTGAAGCCGCCCGCCGAATACCGCTCCCACCTGATCGGCAGTAGAGGAATGTGAGCATCGCCAGGCGCGGTGTCTTGGGGAGCAGCGCACTGCTCTTCCTGGTAGCGTCCTTCGCTCCGGCGCAGGGTTACCGGGTCCGACTCGACACTCGTATCCAGGGCGTGTCCTGGCGAGGGCTTAGCACCGGAATCATTTCCCGCTCGGACGCTATTCAACAACCCAACGGCGGCTTTCTGACTCCTGACGGTCACGCCGCGCTTTGTGGGGAGACCCAGTGCACTTTCTTCGCGGCCGGGCCGGTGCTGCGCGGAGTTCCCTGGGTGACCCAGGCCGATATCTCGGTCTGGGGAATTGGCCTGCAAGGACTGAGCTTGCGCGCCAACGCCCGCTGGGCGACCGACCTCGGTGATACAGCCACCTGGCCCGGCTCCGAGCCCGCGCTCCAGCTCATCGAGGGATACCTGGAGTACGCCAGGTCCGGACTGACCGCCCGGGCCGGCAGGCAGTTCCTCACCGGCCGTCTGGGTGCCTACGGTCTCGATGGAGCACGGGCGTCGCTGCGCGACGCCAAGCGTGGCGTCGAGCTGGTGGGCTACTTGGGGTAGGGACTGGCTCGCGGCGCCGTCCTTCCGGTGACCGATCCTGCTCTCAACCCGCTCGATGACTTTCAGCCGCGCGACCGCCAGATCGTCGCCGGGATCGAAGCCGCGCTCACCACTGGAGGGCTGGATCTGCGGGCGGAGTACCGGCGCGAAGTGGACCCCTCGGTGGACTATTTCGTCTCGGAGCGCGCTGCCGCCTCGCTGGCGCTGCATCCCCTCCGGCGCCTGACCGTAGCCGCCGGTGGCGAGTATGACCTGGCGTTCGGTACCGTGGGAAGCGCGGACGCCAGCATAACCTGGATCGGGAGAGGGTACACCCTGAGCGGGGGCGCGCGGCGTTATCGGCCGTTCTTCGATCTGTGGACGATCTGGGGAGCCTTCAGTCCGGTCCCGCATAACACGGTGCACGCGTCGGCCTCGGTCACCCCGCTGGCCAGCCTCACCATCCGCGCGCGCGGCGAGCGTTACCGGTTCGAGGATGCCGAGGTATTCACCCCCGGGGTATCGGTTGAGGATCGCGGTTGGCGCTTCGAGTCCGGCGTGACCTGGACCCCGGCGGCGCAATGGGTCCTGGATGGCAGCTACCAGGCCGAATTCGGGCCGGGCGCCTCCTCGCGCGGCTTCACCGGGCGGCTGACCTGGTTGCCCACGTCCAAGCTCAGTTTGACCGCCCACGGCGCCCGGCTCCAGCGTCCGCTCGAGCTCCGTTTCAATGATGCGGAGCTTACGACGCTGGGAGTGGACGCGGAGTATCAGCCCCATCCCCGGTGGCGAGTAGGGGTGCAGGCCGTTCGCTACGACGAGTCTCGTGATCGACCCGATGCCACGGCCATCGACTGGGATCAATTCCGCGTGGCGGGTCGGATCAGCCTTCTTTTTGGGACCAATGCCGATCGGGTGCGCCTGCCACCCGCGACGCGCAGCCGGGGGTATCGCTGATGCCGCAGCGGCGGATTCGCCTGCTGGGACTGAGCTTTCCCGTCTTGCTGGCGGGGCTCGGCGCCTGGCTCGGCAACCCTCGACCGCAGGCGCCCGCGTTCGATCACGCCGTCCACCTCCCGCTCTTTCCGGGCGGCTGCACTACCTGCCACGTGGGTGCGGCCGAGCCCGGCGCGTCCTTCTGGCCCGCCGCGGCGAGCTGCGCAGCCTGCCACGACGGCGTGGTCAAGCCCAGGATCTCCTGGGCTGCCCCTGGCCCGGCTGCGCCCTCCAACCTCCGCTTCACCCACGATCGACACCGGGCGGCGACAGCGGATTCCGTGGGTTGTGGGCGGTGCCATACCCTCGCTGACAGCGGCCGATCGGTGTTCCGCCGGCTGGTCAACCAGTGCATTGGCTGCCATCAGCCGGGGGCCGAGCATCTGTCGGTGGCGAACGCCCAGTGCGCCACTTGTCACTTTCCCCTCGCTGAAGCGAAAGGCTTACCCAGTGCGGCTGTCGCCCGTTTCCCGCGGCCCGCCTGGCACCAGGTGGAGGGATTCGGACTGGGTGGCCATGGCGAGCGCGCGGCGGTCAAGGGACCGGATGGGCGGCCCACCGTGGCGGCGAGCTGCGCCACCTGCCACGCGCAGAACTTCTGCATCAACTGCCACGTCAATGCCCCGGAAGTCCCGGCCATCAGGGCCCTGGCGAGCGACGACCGCTCCCTGGTCCATCGCTTTACCTTCGCGGCGCCTCCCACGCACGCGGCGCCGAATTTCCTGGCGCTCCACGGTCGCCAGGCCAAGCGCAGTGCAGCAAGTTGTGCCACCTGTCATACCCAGCCGAGTTGTGCCACTTGTCACGTCGGAACCACGCTTCCGAAACCAGTGACTCTGATGCACCAGCCGGGCCCCGGCCGCGCCCCGGGCGCGCAGCTGGTACGCCATCCTCCCCGTTCCCACGTGGCCTCATTCCGGGAGGGGCACTCCCGCGAGGCGAGCGCGGCGCCCAGAACCTGCGCCATGTGCCACATGCAGGCCGACTGCCTCTCCTGTCACCGCCCGAATCCCGCGCAGCCGGCCGGGGGCGGGGATTACCATCCCACCGGCTTCCTGGTCCGGCATCCCGCTTCGGCGTACGCGCGCCAGTCCACCTGCGGCGATTGCCACAACGCCCAGCAGTTCTGCGTCAGCTGCCACGCCCAGGCCGGATTGAATGCGCGACGGTCCCTTGGCAGCTCCACCTTTCACGACGGCCGCGCGGCGTTCATCCTCGGGCACGGCCAGGCGGCGCGGCAGTCGCTCGAGTCGTGTGTCTCCTGCCACGTGGAGCGGGATTGCACGGCCTGTCACTCGTCGGTGGGACGCGGCTTCCGGTTCAACCCGCACGGTCCCGGCTTCGACCCCGTCAGGCTGCGCCGGCGCAATCCCGAGATGTGCATCGCGTGCCACGGCCGGGCCATTCCGGGATTGCCCTGACGATTTCTGAAGTACCCTTCACGTGCCATTCCGCATCGGTTAACCGCCCGCCCGCCAGACTGGCTTCGTAGCCTGCCGCCTCCCGCCTAGCGGAGACTCGCCCAAGGCGGTCTCTCGAGCCCTTGCCGTGGAGTCCCGCGCTTGTCATCACGAGCCGCCGCGCCGTCATGCCGGAGCTGAACCGCAGGGCCTTCCTCAGAGGGGCGGCCGTGGCGTCGGTCGCCACGGTAGCGGCGGCCGTAAC
>DATCWE010000331.1:0-5228 GCA_036566495.1 Gemmatimonadales bacterium
GGTGAAGACCTGGAGCCGGGCGAGCACCATCATCCCCGAGTTCGTGGGCCACACCTTCGCGGTGCACAACGGGAACAAGTTCGTGCCGGTCTATGTGACCGAGAACATGGTGGGGCACAAGCTGGGCGAGTTCTCGCCGACACGGCTCTTCAAGGGGCACAGCGGCAGGCTGGTGGCGGACAAGAAGGCAAAGCCGGAGTGACCATGGCCAACGGACATGCGATTCAGCGGAGCGTCCGCCAGTCGCCGCGCAAGATGCGGCTGGTGATCGACCTGATCCGCCACCAGGACGTGAACGAGGCGTACGCGATCCTGAAGTTCAACAAGAAGCACGCCGCGAAGCAGATCGCCAAGACGCTCAAGAGCGCGGTGGCCAACGCGGAACAGAAGGCCCTGGCCGCCAAGGAGCGGTTCGACGTCGACGAGCTCATCGTGAGCAAGGCGATCGTCAATGGGGGGCAGCCGCTCAAGCGGATGCATGCCGCGGCCCAGGGGCGCGGCACGCCGATCATGAAGCGCACCAGCCACGTGGAGATCCACGTGCAGAGCAAGAAGGAGAAGGCCTGATGGGCCAGAAGACCAATCCGATAGGGTTCCGGCTCGGCATCGTGAAGCCGTGGGTGTCCCGGTGGTTCGCCACCAAGGACATGCCCGCGCTGCTCAAGGAAGACGAGCTGATCCGCAAATACCTGCTCACCCGGCTGGGGCACGCGGCCATCGCGGAGATCCACGTGGAGCGGCGGCCGGGCAAGGTCACGGTCACCATCCATACCGGGCGGCCCGGCGTCGTGATCGGCAAGAAGGGCACCGAGGTCGACAAGCTTCGCGACGAGCTGGCGCAGCTCACCGGCAAGGAAGCCGCGATCAACGTCGAGGAGATCAAGCGCCCGGAAACCTCCGCCCAGCTGGTGGCCGACAACATCGCCCACCAGCTGCAGCAGCGGATTTCCTTCCGCCGCGCCATGAAGCGGGCGCTGCAGAGCGCCATGCGGATGGGCGCACAGGGCATCAAGGTGCGGGCGTCGGGGCGGCTCGGCGGCGCGGAGATCGCGCGGACCGAGGGCTACCACGAGGGCCGGGTGCCGCTGCACACCCTGCGGGCCGACATCGACTACGCCACCAGCACCGCGAAGACGACCTACGGCACCATCGGCATCAAGGTCTGGATCTTCAAGGGCGAGGTGGTCGAAGACCTGACCGGCCGGACCTACAGCACGGGGAACTGAGCGATGCTGGCGCCGAAGCGGATCAAGTTCCGCAAGACCTTCAAGGGCAAGACCCGCGGCATCGCGACCCGCGGCAACACCATCGCGTTCGGCGAGTACGGGCTGATGTGCCTCGAGCCGGGCTGGATCACCAACCGGCAGATCGAAGCCTCACGGGTGGCGATGACGCGCGAGATGAAGCGGGGGGGAAAGGTCTGGATCCGCATTTTTCCCGACAAGCCCATCACCAAGAAGCCGGCCGAGACCCGGATGGGAAAGGGCAAGGGGAATCCCGAGGGCTGGGTCGCGGTGGTCAAGCCGGCCCGGATCCTCTTCGAGGTGGACGGGGTAACGGAGGAGCTGGCCAAGAAGGCGTTCGCGCTGGCCTCGGCCAAGCTCCCGCTCCGGACCCGCGTCGTTCGCCGCACGGAGGTGTAGCCATGCCGAAGACCAAGGCCAGCGAGCTGCGCGAGCTGTCCCAGGAGCAGTTGGAAGGGAAGCTGAGCGAGGCGCGCGAGGAAGCATTCCGCTTGCGCTTCCGCTCCGCGACCGAGGCGATCGACAATCCGATGCGGTTCCGGGCCATTCGGCGCGACATCGCGCGGATTCTGACCATGTTGCGGGAAAAGCAGGGAGCCAAATCATGAGCGAGCCGAGCACCGAGACGCGCCGCCAGCGCAAGACCCGTACGGGTGTTGTCGCCAGCGACAAGATGACCAAGACGGTGACGGTGCTGCTGCAGCGTCGCTTTGCCCACCCGGTCTACGGGAAGCAGGTCACCCGCAGCAAGTCGGTGAAGGCGCGCAACGAGGTCGGAGCGCGGGCCGGAGACACGGTCCGCATCGTGGAGACTCGCCCGATCGCCAAGACGGTCAACTGGCGCGTCGCCGAGATTGTCGAGCGAGCCAAGTAAGGGAGCACGGCCATGGTGCAGCAGGAGACAATACTCAGAATCGCGGACAATTCCGGCGCCCGGCGGGCGCTGGTGATCCGCGTCCTCGGCGGGTCCAAGCGGCGGTACGCCGGCCTGGGCGACGTCGTCGTGGTCACGGTCAAGGATGCGATCCCCACCGGCCAGGTCAAGAAGGGCGACGTGGCCAAGGCGGTGATCGTGCGGACCGCGAAGGAGACCCGCCGGAAGGACGGCACCTACATCCGGTTCGACGAGAACGCGGCGGTGCTGATCAACGACCAGGGCGAGCCGCGCGCGACCCGCATTTTCGGGCCGGTGGCGCGCGAGCTCCGGGACAAGAAATACATGAAGATCGTGTCGCTGGCGCCGGAGGTCATCTGAGATGAAGCCGCTCGTATTCAAGAAGCGCCGGCGGCTGCGCAGTCAGCCCAAGCCGCGCCTCAAGCTGCACGTCACCAAGGGTGACATGGTGCAGGTGGTGTCGGGCGACGACAAGGGCAAGCGCGCGCGCGTCCTGCGGGTCAACCCGAAGACCGGCCGGGTGACCCTGGAAGGCGTGAACGTGGTCAAGCGCCACAAGAAGGCGACCCAGACGACCGAGGCGGGCATCGTGCAGTTCCCCGCGCCGATCCATCATTCCAAGGTGATGCTGGTCGACCCCAAGAGCGGCGCCCCCACGCGGGTTCGCCGCCGCATCGACAAGGACGGCACCGTGGAGCGGATCGCGGTGCGGTCGGGACAGCCGATTCCGAGGAACCGGTAACTATGGCAGAGCAGACCAAAGACGCCAAGCCAGCGGCGCCCAAGGCCGCGCCCAAGGGCCCCCCCAAGGGCGCGCCGAAAGGCGGCAAGGGCAAGGACAAGGGCGGCGCGGCGACGGCCACGGAGGCCGCGCCCAAAGTCCGGGAGGGGACCCCCCGGCTGCAGGCGTATTACGTGAGCACCATCCGGCCGCGCCTGGCCAAGCAATTCGGGCTGAGCAACCCGCACCAGATCCCCCAGCTCGTGAAGATCGTGCTGAATGTGGGCCTGGGCGACGCGTCCAAGAACCCGAAGCAGCTCGAGGCCGTGGTGGAAGAGGTCGGGCTCATCAGCGGACAGCGCGCGGTGATCACCCGGGCCAAGAAGGCCATCGCGAACTTCGGCCTGCGCGCCGGGGTGCCCGTCGGTGTCCGGGTCACCCTGCGCGGCCCCCGGATGTACGAGTTTCTCGACCGGTTCATTGCGCTTGCAGTGCCGCGGATCCGCGACTTCCGCGGGCTGCCCAACCGGAGCTTCGACGGGCGCGGCAATTACACCTTCGGGATCAAGGAACAGCTGATCTTTCCGGAGATCGACTACGACAAGGTGGAGAAGATCCACGGGATGGACATCACGCTGGTCACCACCGCCGAGCGGGACGACCTGGCGATGGGGCTGCTGAGGGAGTTTGGCTGGCCGTTCCGGGGAGAGACCCCGACACCGATGGCGGGACAAGGAGCCTAGAGGATGGCGAAGACGTGTTGGATCGAGCGCGCCAAGCGCACCCCGAAGTTCTCGACGCGGCGCGTGCGCCGCTGTCAGCGCTGCGGGCGGGTGCGGGCGGTGCTCAGGAAATTCGGGTTGTGCCGGATCTGTTTCCGCGAGCTCGCGCTGAAGGGGCATATCCCCGGCGTGCGCAAAGCCAGCTGGTGAGAGGGAATCACGCATGAGCATGACTGATCCTGTAGCGGACATGCTGACCCGGATCCGGAACGCCTGCACCGCGGGCCACCGGCGGGTCGACATCCCCCGTTCCAAGCTCAAGGCCGAGCTGGCGCGGATCCTGACGGAGAACCACTTCGTCGCCGACTTCAAAGTGCTCGACGACGGGGGACGCGGCATCCTCCGCCTCTACCTCAAGTATCACCAGGAGCAGCCGGTGATTCGTGAGCTGCGGCGGGTTTCCAGCCCCGGTCTGCGGCGCTACGTGAAGTCGCGCGAGATCCCCCGGGTGCGCAACGGGCTCGGCATGGCCATCGTTTCGACTCCGAAGGGACTCATGTCGGACCGGGACGCCCGCGCGGCCAACCTGGGCGGCGAGCTCCTCGCCCTGGTCTGGTAGGAGACGCCATGTCGCGAATCGGCAAGAAGCCCATCGAGGTCCCCGCGGGGGTGAGCATCCAGATCGAAGGCCAGGTGATCCGGGTCAAGGGTCCCAAGGGCGAGCTGGCGCGCACCATCCACGCGGACCTGCAGCTCAAGCAGGATGGCAACCAGATCCTGGTCGGCCGGCCCAGCGAGGAGACCCGCCACAAGGCGCTGCACGGGCTCACTCGCACGCTGATCGCCAACATGGTCGAGGGTGTGGCCAAGGGCTACCAGAAGACGCTGGAAATCCAGGGCGTCGGCTACAAGGCGGAGCTCAACAAGACGGGAATCACCATGATCGTGGGCTACTCCCACCCGGTGCCCTACAAGGCGCCCGAGGGGATCAGCTTCGCGGTAGAGAACAACACCATCGTGCGGATCAGCGGGCCCAACAAGGAGCTGGTGGGCCAGGTGGCCGCCGAGCTCCGGCAGATCCGGAAGCCCGAGCCGTACAAGGGCAAGGGCATCCGCTATCAGGGCGAGCGGGTACGCCGCAAGGCCGGCAAGACAGGAGCGAAGTAAATGCGCGCGATCCATTTACCGAAGACCCGCGAAGAGCGGCGCTATCGCCGCCACCTGCGCGTGCGCAAGCGGGTCTCCGGGACCGCGGAGCGGCCGCGGCTGGTGGTCTTCCGGTCCATCAAGCACATCTACGCCCAGCTGGTCGACGACGATCGCGGCGTGAGCCTGCTGGGAGTGAGCGACAACACCGAAGGGCTCACGCTCGAAGGCAAGGGCAAGGTGGCCAAGGCCAAGGCGGCCGGGAAGCTGCTGGCCGAGAAGGCCAAGGCGGCCGGCATCACCAAAACCGTGTTCGACCGCGGCGGCTACCGATATCACGGACGGGTCCAGGCCGTCGCCGAGGGAGCCCGCGAGGGCGGATTGGAGCTGTAAGCATGGCTGAGCGAGAAGCACGCGTGGCCGAGCCGGGTGCCGTCGAGGCCGGAGCCGAGGGCGCGCCGGCGACGGCGGCGCCCGAAGGTGGCGCACCGCGGCAGCGG
>DATCWE010000381.1:0-3728 GCA_036566495.1 Gemmatimonadales bacterium
TGCCATGCCGCCGGAGTTCTATCCGATCGATGGCCTGCGGATGGAGCGCGCGCTGCGGTCCCGCCGGGACAACCTCGAGCGGATGGTGGACAAGTATTACCGGATGCTGGCCGCCCAGGTGGAGGTCTACGGCAGCGACAAAGCCGATCAGGCCCGGGTGGAGCGCGCGCCCGATGGCACGACCAGCGTCACGCTGACAGCGAATGGCACGGAGTATTACCGGCGGCGCTTCAGCAGCGATGATACCAGGGAGATCCGGATTCATCTCCAGGGGGGCGGCGACCACCTGGAAGTCGTCGGTGAAGGAGCGGGCTCTCCGCTGGTCCGGGTGCTCGGCGGTGGCGGGAGCGACGAGTTCATGGTGACGCGGGCGGGCGGGATCCACCTCTACGATGACCGGGGCGAGAATCGCGCCCAAGGCGCCGGGATCAACCGCAAACCCTATCGCTGGAAGCCGGACAGCCTCAAGCCCAACGAGCAGCCGCCCCGGGACTGGGGCCAGAAGACGCAGCTGTGGCCGACCGCCGCCTACGGGTACGACGTGCAGGCCATCCTGGGCTACGGCGGCCACACCGACTGGTACGCCTTCCGCCGGATTCCTTACTCCACCAGGATCAGCTACCGGCTGGAATTCGCGACCGGGAAGGCCTCGGGACGTGCCACCCTCGGATTCAAGCGGCGCTTCGAGAACTCCGGGGGGTTCTTCGGGATCGAGACCATGGCCAGCGGAATCGAGACCCTGCGCTGGTACGGCTTCGGGAACGAGTCCGTGCAGGACCAGGCGGTTTCCTTTTATCGGGTGAACCGCAACGAGCTGGCCGCCGAGCTGAAGCTGGGACGGACCTTCGGCCGGGGCCGGCACGAAATCAGCCTCGGGCCCGTGGTGCGCTGGTCGCAGACCGATACGCTGGAGGAGCACAACAAAGTTCGTTTCATTGCCCAGGATGCTCCCTACGGGGTCGGCGAGTTCGGCCTGGTCGGATTGCGCACCGAGATCCGCATCGACGGCCGGGATCATCCGAAGTTCGCCAGCAAAGGCGCGACCCTCTTCCTCCGGGCCACCGGCTACCCCAAGGTGTGGGACGCCGACGAGGCCGTGGCCCGGGTCGACGGAGAGGCCTCCCTCGCGCTGGCCCCCCAGGGCCGCTGGCGGCCATCGCTCAACCTGATGGTGGGTGGCGTCAAGACCTGGGGCAAGCTGCCCTTCTTCCTGGCGCCCACGCTGGGCGGACTGCACACCTTGCGCGGGTATCGGCCCGACCGCTTTGCCGGCGATGCCGCGGCCTACGGCTCGGCGGACGTCCGCATTCCCCTCACCCGCATCAAGCTCGTGCTGCCCGGGCAGCAGGGTATCTTCGGCTTCGCCGACGGCGGCCGGGTCTTTCTCGAAGGCGAAAGCTCCGACAAGTGGCACAGCTCGTTCGGCGGCGGGGTCTGGTTCAGCTTCCTGACGCGTGATAACGTGGCCTACGCCGGTATAGGCGTGCCCACCAGAGACAAGGCCGAGGGGAATCGGTTCATCCTCGGGTTCGGGTTCCCCTATTGAGCCGGGAGGTCGCATTATCTTTAGCGTACACCCCCCGAAATTGAGGTCGTGATGGAGAAGCGCTCCAGCGTTCTCGCATGGTTCGACCGGCATCAGGTCGTCAAGATCCTGGCCTACTATGCCCTGCTGGGGGCGCTGCTCGCCGTGGTCTATCAGATCCGACCCGACCTGCAGGGCGTGTTCTCCACCGAGCAGTTCCAGGCCTCCATCGCGGGCATCAAGAAGGGTGACATCCTCGGCGGGGGCGCCGGCGGCGCGGTCGGGACGCTCGACCTCACGCCGATCGATGTCGCGGTGGACGTCCTGATCATGATGCTGAGCGCGGTCCTGCTGATGCTCCCGGTGGCCTGGGTCTTCATCCTGACCCGCTCCCGCAAGGGATTCAGCCAGTCCACCGTGCAGACGCTCATCTTCCTCCCGCTGGTCGTAGCGGGGGTGATGATGCTGGTCCAGCACAGCACGGCGCTGGCCTTCGGCCTCGGCGGCGTGGTCGGGGCGGTGAGCTTCCGCAACCGGCTGGAGGATCCCAAGGACGCCATCTACATCTTCGTCTCCATCGCGGTGGGACTCGCCGCCGGGGTGCAGGTGCTCTCGGTGGCCGCGGCCGTCTCGATCTTCTTCAACCTGGTGGTGCTCTGGGCCTGGCGCTTCGATTTCGGCCGGATGCCCGCGACGCTGGAGGCGGGCATCGCGCAGAAGCGCATGGACCGGGTCAAGGCGGCGGGCGGCGTGCCCAAGGATTTCATGAACCTGGTGGACCAGCAGCTGTTGCGCTCGATGACCCCGGATCAATTGCAGGCCATCTCGCAGCGCGCGGCGGAACGGGGCCGCAAGGCGGCGGTGGACCTCGACGTGGACGGCGAGCTCGGAGGGGCCGACGACGAGGAAAAGAAGCCCAAGTTCGATTCGATGCTGCGGGTGTACATGCAGCCGGATGACGCCGTGGCGGTGCGCCAGGCCATCGAGCAGGTCCTCGGCGGTCAGACCAAGCGCTGGGAATTCGACCGGGTGGGAGCGGGCGAGGGCGGCCGCGCCATGGCGATGTACAAGGTGAAGTTCAAGAAGAGCATTCCCAGCACCCTCGTCGTCGAGGGCATGCGACGGAGCGTCCTGCCCAAGGTGGTGACGATCGAAGTGCGTGATGCCTGATGGCGGCCGAGTCGCAATTCCATTGCGACGTCCCCGGCCTTCCGGCGCTCGCCGCCCTGCGTGACGCGCCGTTGCCGCTCCGGCTGCGGGGCTCGACTCCGGCCCGCAGCTTCCACCGCGATATCTACCTCGACACCAGCGACCGCACCCTGCTTTTGCGGGGGGTGTCCTGCCGGCTGAGGATCCGGGCCGACGACCGGCGCCTGATCACCCTGTTCATCAGCGAGCGCGGCGGCGGCGGCGGGGCCGTCGACCGTTACGAGGCTGAGGTCCCGGAAATGGATCCCCGGCGGGCGCTGGAGGGGGATTCGGAGCCGGCGCGGCGGTTGCGCGGCCTGATCGACCCGGGCGCGCTGCGGCCGCGCATCGAGCTGGAGGTGGAGCGCTGGAGCCAGGTGGCCAGCGCGGGATTCTTGCTGCGCGCCCCGCGGTTTGCCTTTCTCTATGATGCCTGCACCGTCCGCCACGGCGGCCTGACCCGCAGCTTCGAAGAGCTGCAGGTGCGCCGGCTCTCCGCCGGATTGCCCCGGCTCGAGCAGGTGGCTCGCGCCCTGGAGCGCGAGCACGGGCTCCGGCCCTTGCTGCTGCCCCGCCACGAGCGCGCCGCGCAGCTCGCCGAGGTGATGGTCGCCGAATCGGCCGCGCGCATGTTCTCCTCGCAGGCCACGGTCGTCCTGCTGGCCCTCGACGAGGGCCGGGTGGGGTTTCTGGAGCAGGAGGGGCGCCAATCGCTCCCCGTGGCGGCCGGAAGCGGCGCGGAGGCCGCGCGCCACCTGCTCCAGGCGGTGACGGGCAGCGGGGTGGGCAACCTCTCCCTGCTGGGCTCCCTCCCGGCCAGCGAAGACCGCGATGCCCTGGAGGTCTGGGTGGTCCGCAGGCTCCGCAGCGACGGAGAGCTTGGGGCCAGTGCGCTGAAGTGGGTCGACAGCGGCGAGGCAGTCGCCCGGATCGGCACTCCCGAGCTGCGGGCGCCGGAAACTCTCGCCGCCCTGGCTGTCGCGACACGGGCCGGGCTGCTGGCCTTCCCCGCCCG
>DATCWE010000075.1:0-4007 GCA_036566495.1 Gemmatimonadales bacterium
GGAGCGGGGCGAACGAATCGCCCGGATCGGGGCCACGGCGCTGCTCACCAAGCCGATCAAGATCGACGAGGCGGTCGCCACGGCGCGCCGGCTGATCGAGCGGCGCCGGCTGCAGCTGCATACCGGGATCGCCGGGCAGAGCCCCGCCATCCACGAGGTGCTGGTCAAGATCGAGCAGATGGCGCCGGTCTCCAGCACGGTGCTGATCCAGGGCGAGTCGGGCACCGGCAAGGAGCTGGTCGCCAAGGCGCTGCACGACCTCTCGCCCCGCCGCGGCAAGGCCTTCATCGCGGTCAACTGCTCCGCGCTGCCCGAGACGCTGCTGGAGTCGGAGCTGTTCGGGCACGAAAAGGGGGCCTTCACCGGCGCCGCCGAGCGGCGGCTGGGCCGCTTCGAGCTGGCGGACCAGGGCAGCATCTTCCTCGACGAGATCGGCGACATCCCGCTCAGCGTGCAGGTCAAGCTGCTGCGCGTGCTGGAGAGCCGCAGCTTTTTCCGGGTGGGCGGGACCCAGCCCATCAAGGTGGACGTGCGGGTGATCGCGGCGACCAACCGCGGTTTGCGCGAGGGTGTTGCGGTCGGCGAGTTCCGCGAAGATCTCTACTACCGGCTCAGCGTGCTGAACATCTACCTCCCGCCGCTGCGGGAGCGCCGCGACGACATCCCGCTGCTGGTCCGCCGCTTCATCCGCGAGTTCGCCAAGACCCACGACCGGCCCTTCCGCGGCATCACCGCCGAAGCGATGCAGCGCCTGGTGGAGGCCCCCTGGCCCGGCAACGTGCGCCAGCTCCGCAACCTGATCGAGTCCATGGTGGTGCTGGCACCCGGCACCGAGATCCGCGCCTCCGACATCCCCGCCGACATCCTGGAGGGCGCCCCCAGCCTGCTCCCGGTCCCCGCCTTCGGGGGGCTGGGCCGGGCCGGCGCCGGGCAGGAGCTGGAGTTCATCCTGCGGGGTCTGCTCGACCTCCGGATGCAGGTGGAGGAGCTGCGGCGGCGGCTCGACGAGCGCCCAGGAAAGGTACAGGTCATCGAGGTGCCCGAGAGCGCCCTGACCCCCATTTCCATCGAAGCGGGGGAGCCTGAGCCCCCCCAGGAGGTGATCTACCGGGCTGGCATGACAATGGCTGAAGTAGAAAAGGCCACCATTTCTGCAGTCCTGCGGGAGTGTCAAGGAAATAGACGCCAAGCGGCGGCCAGGCTGGGGATCGGTGAGCGGACCCTGTATCGAAAGATCAAAGAGTTCAAACTCACGTAACCTGTGGCGCTGTCATAACTTGAGTCACCGAGGCGCTTGACAACCCGAGGCCTAACGGCAATGTTGGGGCTACCGACCGCGTGAATTTCGTCATCGACAGCGACGCCTGCGTCGCCTGCCTGGCTTGCGTTCGGGTTTGCCCGACCAACGCGATTGCGGTCACCCCGGATGCCTCGATGGTCCGGGTGATCGATGAGACCTGCATTCGCTGCGGTCTCTGCGTGCCCGAGTGCCCTCACGACGCGGTCCAGGTGTCGGGTGAGCTGGGGCGCGCGGTGGCGATCGCCGCCGAGGGCACCGGGGTGCTGATTCTGGGCACCGAGAGCGCGGCGCATTTCTACCCGGTGCTCCCCGAGCAGGTGGTCAACGCCTGCTACGCGGCGGGATTCCGGGTGGTGTCGCGCGGGGTGATCGGCGACGAGCTGGTGGCGGGGGAGTACCTCGCCCTCTGGCGCAGCAATCAGTACGGCACCCTGATCCGCTCGACCGATCCGGTGGTGGTCGATGCGATCCGGGCGGGTTACCCCGAGCTGGTGCCGTACCTCGCGCCGGTGGCGACGCCTCCGGTAGCCGAAGCCCGCTACCTGCGCTCGCTCTACAACGAAGGCATCAAGGTGGTGTACGCGGGGGTCTCCGCGTCGCCCGGGGCGCCGGAGATCGACGCCTGGGTCACCTTCGAGGACCTGGTCGAGCTGCTGCGGCTGCGGGGGGTGACGGCGGCGGCGCAGCCCACGGTGTTCGCCCGGCTGCCGCAGGAGCGGCGGCGGCACATCTCGGCGGCGGGCGGGATGCCGCTGGCGCTGCTGGAGGAGCTGCGACAGACCAGCAAGCGGTTCCAGAAGGTGCGCGGCCTCAGCTCGCTGCCCGCGCTGGCCCGCGCCGTCGCGGTGGACAAGCTGGAGCTGGGCTTCGTGGACATCCTGGCCTCGGAAGGTGCGCTGGATCACCCGCTCTCGGGGCCGCGCGAAGAGCTCTACTGGCGCCGCTCGGTGGTGCAAAGCAGCGAGCCGCCGCGCAGCCTGTTGCCGGTGGTGGAACCCGGTGTGGTTGCAAGCATTGGCGCGGTGTTCGATATCAAGCCGAGGCGCCAGGTCGCCGATGCCGCGGCCGTCCAACAGGTTTTGAAGACGATCGGGCTGGGTCCCAACGGCCGGCCCTGGGATTGCCGGGCCTGCGGCTACGCCACCTGCCGCGACTTCGCGGAGGCGGCGGCGCTGGGGCGGGCCTCGATGAAGCAGTGCACGCCCTACCAGGAGCGGCGCGCCGACGAGTCGCAGCGCGAGGCGGCCACCGATCTCCTGACCGGGCTGGCCACTTTCCGGGTGCTGCGCGACCGGCTGACCCAGGAAGTCGAGCGCAGCAAGCGGAGCGGCGAGCGCTTCACGGTGCTGTTTCTCGACCTGGACCGGCTGAAAGAAATCAACGACGCCTACGGTCACGAGGCGGGCAACGACGTGTTGAAGGCGGTGGCCCAAGAGGTGCGTTCAGCGGTGCGTGCCTCCGACCTTGCGGCCCGCTATGGCGGCGACGAGTTCGTGGTCATCCTGACCCGGACCCAGCTGGACGGGGCGGAGCGGGTGGCCGAGGCGCTGCGGGAAGGCATCGAGAACGTGGGGCGCCGGCTGGGGTATCCATTGGGCGCGGTCACGGTGAGCATCGGGATCGCGGAATTCGATCCGGCCCACCCCGCGAGCGGAGACCTGCTGGTGAATGCGGATCGCGCGCTGTACCGGGCCAAGGCTTCCGGCCGCAACACGGTCGTCTAAGGAGATCGAGCACGTGAGCGGACCCTCGGCGTCGCGCCCCAACGATCCCACCCGGCCTCTGCCGCCGGCGGCGGAGAGCATGCCCGACCCCTGGGGGGTCCGGCGGGCGGAAAACCTGCTCACCTCGCTGGAGGGGGTGCTCTCGGCGCGGGTGGTGACCACGCCACTCGGCGAAGTGAGCGAGGTCCACATCCTGGCGCAGGCGGGGCTGCCGGCCAAGCAGCTGGTGCGCAACATCGAATCGGCGCTGCTGGCGCAGCTGGGCCTGCGGGTGGACCACCGCAAGATCAGCATCGCGCAGACCGCCGACGTGAAGCCGATCGAGACCCTGGACCGCCACGCCGTGCGGGAGCGCTCGCTGATGCGGGCGGTGCTGTTCGAGGGACTGACCGTGCAGCCCGGCCGGCGGCCGCAGCGCTCCCTGGTGCAGGTGGCGCTGACCTGCGGGGGCAAGTCGGAGGGCGCGGAGGAAGAGGCCGCCGACACCATGCGGGGCCGGGTGGAAGCCGCGGCCAAGGCCACGGTGGCGGTGCTGGACCGGCTGCTCAACAAGGGCTCGATGCTGCTGGAGGGTGCCAGGGTGATTCAGGCGCTCGACCGCGAAGTGGTGTTCGTGACGGTGCAGGCGATGAACGGGAGAGACTCGGTGCTGCTGACCGGGACGGCGGAGGTGCGCCAGAGCCCGGAGCGCGCGGCGGTGCTGGCGGTGCTGGACGCGACCAATCGCTGGAGTGAATTGAGGCGGATGGCCTAGGCGGCCGAATCGCCTCTAGCGGAGTTGATGGGTTGGCAGTAGCTCAACCTCGAGCAAAAGAGAAAGGAAAGGACTACAGGGAGGGGACCCCGGTTCTTCGCGGAGCACGAGCGGAGATGAGCGGGTACAACTGAGCGGAGCGTCTGGCGGCCATAGCGGGGCCTGCCACTTCCCGAAGGACAGAGACACCAAGAGGGGAGGTGACGCTCATGATCAGCTGGCTCGCAGC
>DATCWE010000092.1:0-9728 GCA_036566495.1 Gemmatimonadales bacterium
GCGCCGCTGAAAGCGACGCTGCAGCTCGTCATCAACGAGGTGGTCAACGAGCAGAAGCGGCCCCGCAACATCATCGAGAAAGAGGTCTACCTGGGCGAGCTGCCCATCATGAAGCCGCTGGGCACCTTCGTGATCAACGGGGCCGAGCGGGTGGTGGTGAGCCAGCTGCACCGCTCCCCGGGCGTGGTGTTCGAGGAGGAGACCCACCCCAACGGGCAGCGGCTCTTTTCGGCGCGGATCATTCCGTTCCGGGGCTCCTGGGTGGAGTTCACCATCGACATCCACGACGTGATCTACGTCCACATCGACAAGAAGAAGAAGTTCCCGGCCACCGCGCTGCTGCGCGCCTTCGGCTACGGTGCCAACGCCGACATCCTGCGGCTCTTCTTCGCGACGAAGACCCTCAACATCACCGGCAAGCTCGAGGGCCGGCAGGAGCGCCGCGAGGTGATCGGCGCGCTGCTCGCCGCCGACGTGCCGAACCCCGAAGCGCCGAACGAAGCGCCGCTCGGCCTGGTCGGTGACGAGCTCACCGCCGAGCGGGTCAATGCCATGCGGCACGTTGGTGTGAAGACGGTGCAGGCCTTCGCGGGCTATACGACGCTCGATCTGCGGGAGGACGAGCAGCCGACCACGACCCGCGACCGGCACACCTGGGTGCTGGCCTTCGCCGTGGCCGAGCCCGAGACCGGCGAAGTGCTGGCGGACGCGGGCGTGGAGCTCGGCGACGATCTGCGCCAGAAGCTGCTCGCGGCCGGGGTGACCAAGGCCGACGTGCTGCTGCCCCCGGGCCGCGCCGAATCGCCCCTGATCAAGAACACGCTGGCCAAGGATCCGACCAAGAGCGAGGCCGACGCGCTGCATCAGATCTACGGCCTGCTGCGTCCCGGCGACGCGCCCAACCTCGAGACGGCCCGCCAGCAGCTGCAGCGGCTCTTCTTCAACCCCAAGCGCTACGACCTCGGCCGGGTCGGGCGCTACAAGATCAATCAGCGCCTCGGACTGCGGACCGATCCGAACCACACGGTCCTGACCGAAGAAGATTTCATCGCGATCATCCGTTACCTGATCGACCTGAACGACGGGCGCGGGCACACCGACGATATCGATCACCTCGGCAACCGGCGGATTCGCTCGGTGGGCGAGCTGATCGCCAATCAGTTCTCCGTCGGGCTCTCGCGCATGGCGCGGCTGGTCAAGGAGCGGATGAGCATCAACTCCGACCCCGAGAAAATCTCGCTCGACGACCTGGTCAACGCGCGCACGGTGTCGGCAGTCATCCAGGCCTTCTTCGGGTCTTCGCAGCTGTCGCAGTTCATGGACCAGACCAACCCGCTCGCGGAGCTGACCAACAAGCGCCGCTTGAGCGCGCTTGGCCCGGGCGGCCTGACCCGCGAGCGCGCCGGCTTCGAAGTGCGCGACGTGCACTACTCCCAGTACGGGCGCATGTGCCCGATCGAGACGCCGGAAGGGCCGAACATCGGGCTCATCACGAGCCTTTCCACCTTTGCGCGGATCAACGACCTCGGCTTCATTGAGACGCCCTACCGGATCGTCAAGGACGGCCGGGTCGGCACCGAGATCCGCTGGCTGTCCGCGAGCGAGGAGGAGGGCTACACGGTGGCGCAGGCCAACGCGCTGCTGGACAAGGACGGCAAGTTCAGCGACAACCTGGTGCTCTGCCGCAAGGGCGACGATTACCCCCTGCTGCCGCCGTCGCGCATCGACTTCATGGACGTGAGCCCGGAGCAGCTGGTGTCCATCGCCGCGGCGCTGATTCCGTTCCTCGAGCACGACGACGCCAACCGGGCGCTCATGGGCAGCAACATGCAGCGCCAGTCGGTCCCGCTGTTGTTTCCCGAGGCGCCGCTGGTGGGCACCGGGCTGGAGGAGAAGGTGGCGCGGGATTCCGGCGCGGTGATCGCCGCCAAGCGCGGCGGCGTGGTCACCCGGGTGACGGCCGATGAGATCATCATCGACAGCGGCGACGGCCAGTCGCCCATCGGTCCCCAGCCGCTCACGCGGCTGGCCCAGGTGGACCGCTATCGCGTCAAGAAGTACTGGCGCACCAATCAGGACACCGCCATCAACCAGCGGCCCCTGATCCAGGAAGGCGAGCGGGTCGCCGACGCGCAGATCATCGCCGACGGCGCCGCCACCGAAGCGGGCGAGCTGGCCCTGGGCAGCAACGTCACCGTCGCGTTCATGCCCTGGTACGGACACAACTTCGAAGACGCCATCGTGCTTTCCGAGCGGCTGGTCAAGGACGACACCTACTCGTCGATCCACATCCAGGAGCTCGAGCTGCACGTCCGCGATACCAAGCGCGGCCAGGAAGAGATCACCCGGGAAATCCCCAACGTGTCCGACGAGGCGCTGGTCGACCTCGACGAGCGGGGCATCATCCGGATCGGCGCGCACGTCAAGCCGGGCGACATCCTGGTCGGCAAGATCACGCCCAAGGGAGAGACCGAGCTCTCGCCCGAAGAGAAGCTGCTCACCGCGATCTTCGGCGAGAAGGCCAAGGACGTGAAGGACAGCTCGCTCAAGGTGCCGCCCGGCATGAAGGGCACCGTCATCGACGTGAAGATCTTCAGCCGCATCGAAGACCAGGTCGTCGAGAAGGATCGCGGCGAACGGATCGGCGAGGTGCGCCGGATCGAGCACGACGAGAAGAATCGCATCAACGAGGTCATGCTCAACGAGCTGGCCGCGCTGCTCGACCAGCAGACCGTGGCGCTCATGCTCAAGGCGGGCACCGTGGAGGAGTTCCTTCCCGCGGGCGCCACGCTGACCGCGGTCAGCCTGGAGGGCATCGACCTGACCGAGGTCGACCTCAAGACCTTGCGGGTGCAGGACCGCGCCGCCAACGAGCGCCTCCGCGCCACCATCGAGGCGGCCGCGCGGGAGCGGGCCCGCGTCGAGGAGAAGGCCGAGGACCAGATCGACAAGATCCTCCAGCCCGACGAGCTGCCGCCGGGAGTGATCCAGCTGGTGAAGGTGTACCTCGGCGAGAAGCGCAAGATCTCCGTCGGCGACAAGATGGCCGGCCGCCACGGCAACAAGGGAATCGTGGCGCGCATCGTCCCCGAGGAAGACATGCCCTTCCTTCCGGACGGCTCGCCGGTCGACATCGTGCTCAATCCGCTCGGCGTGCCGAGCCGGATGAACGTGGGCCAGATCTTGGAGACCCACCTCGGCTGGTGCGCGGAGATCCTCGGCTTCAAGGCCAAGACCCCGGTGTTCCGCGGCGCCGACGAAGGTGAAATCGGCCTGCTGCTCCGGCTGGCCGGACTGCGCTGGGCGGGGGACTCCCTGCGCCTGGCGGTGACCGCCCCTGCACCGGACGCCGCGGTGATCGATACCGTCGTGGCCGATGCCAAGCGGGTGCTCCACGAGGGCGCTACGCTCGACGTGGCCGGAATCTCGGTGCTCGCCCAGGGCGGAGCGGAGACCAAGCGGCTGTACGAGTCGGCCAAGGCGTTCCTGGTCGCCGCCGCCCGCGAGCTCGCCGCCCGGCAGACGGCCCAGCGAGGCCATGAGCTGGACTTCCACAAGGCCGAGGCGTTTGCCCGGGTCAGGGGCCGTGAGACGGCCGTGAAGGAGCTGGAGAAGGCGGTGGCGCTGGATGCCGCAGTCGCGCTGCAGGAGGCCGGTCGGCCGGCGCTCGCCGCGCTGCTCAAGGGCAAAGGAACGCCCGAGGAAGTCAGCGCAGCGGCCGACGAGCTGATCCGCGCGGCCGGCCTGACGCCGGCCGGCAAGGTGCGGCTGCGCGACGGCCGCACCGGCCAGCCCTTCGAGAGCGATGTGACGGTCGGGGCGATCTACATGCTCAAGCTGTCCCACCTGGTCGACGACAAGATCCACGCGCGCTCCATCGGCCCCTACTCGCTGGTCACCCAGCAGCCCCTGGCCGGCAAGGCGCAGTTCGGCGGGCAGCGGTTCGGCGAGATGGAGGTGTGGGCGCTCGAGGCCTACGGCGCCGCGCACCTGTTGCAGGAAATGCTCACGGTCAAGTCGGACGACGTCAACGGCCGGAGCAAGGTCTACGAAGCCATCGTCAAGGGCCAGAACCTCCCCGAGCCGGGGATTCCGGAATCCTTCAACGTGCTGGTCAAGGAACTGCAGGCGCTTGGGCTCAAGGTGACACTGGGTACCACCGCCGAGGGTGAGGAGTAAATGATCGACTTTCGCAGTGGGCGAGAGCCCAAGAACTCGAGTTTCGACTATATCGCCATCCGGCTCGCGGCCCCGGAAGAAATCCGCGGCCCCCGCGATCCCAAGGAGCGCGAGCGCATGGAGCTGCAAGGGCTCCGCTCCTGGTGGTCCTGGGGCGAAGTCACCAAGCCCGAGACCATCAATTACCGCTCCTTCAAGCCGGAGCGGGACGGCCTCTTCTGCGAGCGGATCTTCGGTCCGGTCAAGGACTGGGAGTGCCACTGCGGCAAGTACAAGCGGATCCGCTATCGCGGCGTCATCTGCGACCGCTGCGGCGTCGAGGTCACGCTCTCCAAGGTGCGGCGCGAGCGCATGGGCCACATCGAGCTCAGCGTTCCGGTGGCGCATATCTGGTTCTTCAAGACCCTGCCCAGTCCCATGGGCAACCTGCTCAACGTGACGCTGCGGGAGCTCGAGCGGGTGATCTACTATTCGAGCTACATCGTCATCGATACCGGCAAGCAGGAAGTCGAGCCGCAACAGCTGCTGGACGAGGAGGAGTATCTCGCCCTGCGGCAGAAGGCCCGCGAAGAGGGCGACACCGGCTTCCGCGCCGACATCGGCGCGCCGGCGGTGCGCGCCCTGCTGGAGCGCGTCGACGTCAAGAAGCTCGCCGACGAGCTGCGCTCCTCGGTGGCCACCGAGACCAGCCAGCACCGCAAGAAGCAGATGCTCAAGCGGCTCAAGATCGTGGACGCGTTCCTCTTCTCCGGCGAGTCGCAGGATCTGCCCAACGCCCCCGCCTGGATGATCATGGACGTCGTCCCGGTGCTGCCCCCCGATTTGCGGCCGCTGGTGCCGCTCGACGGCGGCCGCTTCGCGACCAGCGACCTCAACGATCTCTACCGCCGGGTGATCAACCGCAACAACCGGCTGCAGAAGCTCATCCAGCACCGCGCGCCGGAAGTCATCCTCCGCAACGAGAAGCGCATGCTGCAGGAGGCGGTGGATGCGTTGTTCGACAACGGGCGCCGCTCCAAGGCCATTCGCGGCCGCGGCAAGCGCCCGCTCAAGTCCCTGAGCGACATGCTCAAGGGCAAGCAGGGCCGCTTCCGGCAGAACCTGCTCGGCAAGCGGGTCGACTATTCGGGCCGCTCGGTCATCGTGGTGGGTCCGGAGCTGCGCCTGCACCAGTGCGGCCTGCCCAAGGCCATGGCGGTGGAGCTCTTCAAGCCGTTCATTATCCATAAGCTGGTCGAGAACGGCATCGCCGAGACGGTCAAGCGCGCCAAGAAGATCGTCGAGCGCGAAGGACCGGAGGTGTACGAGATCCTGGAAGAAATCATCCAGGATCACCCGGTGTTGCTCAACCGCGCGCCGACGTTGCACCGGCTGGGAATCCAGGCGTTCGAGCCCAAGCTGGTCGAGGGCAAGGCCATCCGGATCCACCCGCTGGTCTGCGCGGCGTTCAACGCCGACTTCGACGGCGACCAGATGGCGGTGCACGTGCCGCTCTCGTTCGAGGCGCAGCTCGAGGCCCGGCTCCTGATGGTGTCCTCCAACAACATCCTGAAGCCGTCCGACGGGCGCCCCGTCGCCGAGCCGTCGCAGGACATGGTGCTCGGCTCGTATTGGCTCACCAAGCTGCCGCGGGGTCTGGAAGAGACGCTGCGCCAGGCGGGCGGCAAGGTCGAAGAAGCCAAGGCGCGCCTGTGGAAGGACGCCCGCTTCTACGGCAGCATCGCCGAGCTGGAGATGGCGCTGCTGGGCGGGAAGACGTCCTACCATACCGCCATTCACTTCTGGTACATCCCGCCGGCCGAGGCGCTGGACCGCGACCCGCGCTGGGTGCGCACCACGGTCGGGCGGGTGCTCTTCAATAACATCCTGCCCCGGCGGCTCGTGGCGGAGCTCGGTTTCCGCGACGACCTGATGAAGAAGAAGAACCTCTCCGAGCTGGTGCTGCAGAGCTATCGCCGCGCCGGCCTCAAGGAGACCGTCGAGTTCCTCGACCGGCTCAAGCGGTTCGGCTTCGATTTCGCCACCATGGGCGGCATCTCGATCGGGGTCGAGGATCTCGAGATCCCCGCCGAGAAGGCGCAGCTGCTCGACGAAGCGCAGAAGCGCGTCGAGCGCTTCCAGCGGGCCTACAACACCGGCCAGATCACCTTCGGCGAGCGCTATAACAAGGTGATCGACGCCTGGACCCACGCCAACAACGACGTGGCCGAGGCGATGGTGAGCTCGATGCGCACCAGTCGCGGGGGCTTCAACCCCGTCTTCATGATGTTCGACTCGGGCTCGCGCGGCAGCCGCGACCAGATCCGCCAGCTGGCCGGTATGCGCGGCCTGATGGCCAAGCCGCAGAAGAAGCTCACCGGCGGCATCGGCGAAATCATCGAGAGCCCGATCAAGTCCAACTTTCGGGAAGGGCTCTCGGTGCTCGAGTACTTCATCTCGACCCACGGCGCGCGCAAGGGCTTGGCCGATACTGCGCTCAAGACCGCGGACGCGGGCTACCTGACGCGCCGGCTGGTCGACGTGGCACAGGACGTCACCATTACCGAGGAGGACTGCGGGACGGTCAAGGGGCTGGATACGGCCGCGCTGAAGGAAGGCGAGGACGTGATCGAGACCCTGAAGGAGCGGATCCTCGGCAACGTGGCGGGCGAAGACGTCTTCGATCCCCACGAGCTGGACGAGCACGGCGATCCCAAGCTCCTGGTCCAGGCCGGCCAGCTGATCGACGAGGAAATGTCGGACGCCATCGAGGACGCCGGCATCGAGAAGGTCATGATCCGCTCCGTGCTCACCTGCGAGGCCAAGCGGGGAATCTGTCGCATGTGCTACGGCCGCAACCTGGCCACCATGGATATGGTGGACATGGGCGAGGCGGTGGGCATTCTGGCCGCCCAGTCGATCGGCGAGCCGGGCACCCAGCTGACCTTGCGGACCTTCCACATCGGCGGCACCGCCTCTCGAATCGCCGAAGAAGCCGAACGCCGCGCGCGTTCGGACGGCGCGGTCAAGTACACCAAGGGGCTCGAGTATTCCGATCTGGCCGTCGAGTACGAAGACGGCACCCGGGGTCAGATCCGGGTGGTGCTCACCCGCGAGGACGAATCGGCCAGCGAGGAGGCCAAGGAAGGCATCCTCATCATCGATCCGAAGGATCCGTCCCACGTGCTCAGTCGCTACCCCGTACCCGAAGGCGCGATTCTCCACGCCAGGGAGGGAGAGCACGTCTCCAAGGGCGACGCCGAGAAGCGCGCGACCATCCTGTACACCTGGGATCCCTACAACGATCCCAGCATCATCAAGTCCGACGGCGAACTGCGCTGGAAGGACCTGGTGAAGGACGTCACGCTTCGCGAGGAGCTCGACGAAGGCACCGGGTTGCGCTCCCTGGTGGTGACCGCCGACCCGGATAAGGAACTGCACCCCTCGGTGCTGGTGTACCTGCCCAACCGGAAGGACCCCCAGGAGTACAGCCTGGCGGAGGGCTCCCGGATCATCTTCGGGTCACCCACCGATCAGGTGAGCCGCGCTGCCGAGCTGCCCGACGAGTCCAACCCCTGGTCGCAGAAGTACCGGACCGACGAGCGCCCGGTGATCGAGGCATGGCCTTCGAAGTCGAAGAAGGAGAGCCGCGACAAGACCGTGTACCTCTCGCCGCCGGTCAAGGTGACCAAGGGCATCACGGTCACCAAGATCCCGCGGCAGGTCTACAAGACGCGCGACATCACGGGCGGTCTGCCCCGGGTCCAGGAGCTGTTCGAGGCCCGGCGTCCCAAGGATCCGGCCACGATGTCGGAGATCGACGGCGTGGTGAAATTCGGCGAGATCAAGCGCGGCAAGCGCGAGATCTTCGTGTACCCCATGACCAAGGACGGCGCCATCGTCGAGGGCGAAGCGGCGCAGACCTACGAGGTTCCGGCGGGCAAGCACCTGCGGGTGCACGAGGGCGACCGCGTGCGGGCGGGAGACCGCCTGACCGAAGGACCGGTCAATCCGCACGAGATCCTGCTGATCAAGGGCCCCCGCGCAGTGCAGGAGTATCTGCTCAACGAGGTGCAGGAGGTGTACCGGCTGCAGGGCGTGCGGATCGCCGACAAGCACATCGGGGTGATCGTGCGCCAGATGCTGCAGAAGGTGCGCGTCACCGACCCGGGCGACACCAGCTTCCTCGAAGCCGAAGCGGTCGACAAGCTCAGCTTCCGCGAAGAGAACGAGCGGATCCTCAAGCGGAAGGGCAAGCCGTCGATCTCCGAGCCCTTGCTGCTCGGCGTGACCAAGGCGAGCCTCACCACCCAGAGCTTCATCTCGGCGGCGTCGTTCCAGGAAACCACACGGGTACTCACGGACGCCGCCATCCGCGGCGCGAAGGACGACCTGCGCGGACTCAAGGAGAACATCATCATCGGGCACCTGATTCCCGCCGGTACCGGTCACTATCGCTACGTCGATCTCGAGATCCAGCCGCCGGCGGGCTTCGAGCCGCCGCCGCCCGCGCCGCCGGAGGAGCAGGTTCCGGCCGTGGTCGCGATCGAAGAGGTGGAAGTGCTGTAACTGCAGTGAAGGGTGAGAAGTGAAAGGTGAGCTCAAAACAGAACGCCCGGGCGCTTGCCCGGGCGTTCTGTCTGCGCCGCCTCGCGGGGTTACCGGAAGGGTCGTGGCACTCGTCCGATGACCCGTCCGTTCCGGTTGATCACCACGACGGGTCCCTTGAGCTGCGTCTCCGAGAACTGGATCCCGACAGGGGTCCCCGCCGCCTGTATCAGCGCCTGGAACGTATAGGTGTCGGTCGGGGCGTCGTTGACCACGTAGCCCAGATCGCGGAACTGTTGTACCGACATCGCGCTCAGCGGGTTCGCAACACCCGGTAGGCTGATAGTTCCCGTCATGATCTCGGTCTTGAAGGTCGATTCGCGCCAGTGCACGTAGGCCGTGCCGGCCCCTCCGGTGGCCTCCAGCGGTACGGCGGTGCCGGTGAACGACGTCCCGGGGGCGATCGAGCCGTAGAATGCGGCCCGGGCGGCGGCGCCATTGTACGTGGGATTGGTGCCGGGGACCCCGTCGCGGAAGTGGTTTGCCCCGAGCTCCGGGTGGTCCGGGATGGTTACCTCCCACAGAGTTCCGTAGCCGAGCGCGTGTCCCATCTCATGCAGGATGATGTCCGGGAGCCAGCCGTTGGTCTCGGCTACTGCCAGGGCCCCCGTGTTCAGAAACATCAGGCCCTGCACCGGCAGGAACCCGTTGTCCCGGATGACGCACAGGCCGGTGGCCCCCAGGATACGGGCATCGTTCAAGTTCTCGAACTTCACGTGGATCACGATACCGTCGACCACCTCATTGAGCATGGACGGACAGTCGCCGCTGGGATCGATGTCGGTGGGCACGACGGTGTAGGGTGGGGCACCCGCGATGATCAGCTGGGTCCAGCGCGCCGATGCCGCGTCGAAGGCGGCGCGCTGCGATGTTGTGGGGTTGGTTCCCGCCACGTAACGGACTTCGATCTTGAACGTGCTGGGCGGCGGCGCCGAACCGGTGGCGGTGAAGCTGACCGGCGG
>DATCWE010000375.1:0-6158 GCA_036566495.1 Gemmatimonadales bacterium
GCACCCGCCGCTTGGCGGTGCGCTCGCGCGCGGTCAGCGCGGCCAGGTCTACGCAGTCGCGGGTCGCGTCGGTCAGGGTATCGTGGAGGGTGATGCGGGAGACGAAGTCGGCGGTGTTGTGGGCGATCCCTTCGATGCGCCAGGGATCGAACACGGCAGGCTGTACCAGCCGCATCTGCTGGATGCCGAAGTTACGGGCCAGCCGCACGGCGCCGGCGATGTTGACCACGTCCTGGGTGCCGACCAGGACCAGAATCGGCGGCGGGGAGGGGCTCACACCTCTCCCAGGAACGTGGTGTTCACCCCCTTGGCCTTGAGCGAGCCCAGCAGGCCCGCCTTATCCGCGGACTTGATGTAGGCCTCGCGCGGCTCGATGCTGCCCGCCTGCACCAGCTCCATCAGCGCCTCGTTCAGGGTGACCATGCCGAGCTTCCGGTTGGTTTGCATGATGGAAGGGATCTGGAAGGTCTTGCCCTCGCGAATCAGGTTGGCCACCGCGGGAATCGAGAGCAGGATCTCCCGCGCGGCCACCCGCCCGCCGCCGATTTTCCGGCAGAGCACCTGCGCCACCACACCGCGCAGCGATTCGGAGAGCATGACCCGGATCTGCGGCTGGCGGTCGGCGGGGAACTGGTCGATGATGCGGTCCAGCGTCGAAGGGGCTGTGGTGGTATGGAGGGTCCCGAAGACGAGGTGGCCGGTTTCCGCGGTCTCGATCGCGATGGACATGGTTTCCAGGTCGCGCAGCTCGCCGACCAGCACCACGTCGGGATCTTCCCGCAGGGCAGCGCGCAACGCCGCCTTGAACGATTTGGTGTGGGTGCCGATCTCGCGCTGGGTAATCAGGCAGCGCTTGCTCTGGTGGACGAATTCGATGGGGTCTTCGATGGTGATGATATGATCGGCGCGGGTGCTGTTGACCAGGTCGGTCATGGCGGCAAGGGTGGTCGATTTGCCTGAGCCCGTCGGCCCGGTGACCAGCACCAGGCCCTTGGTCAGGCCGCAGAGCTGCTGCACCTCGCGGGAGAGCCCCAGCTCGTCGGCGGAGCGGATTCCGGCAGGAATCTGCCGGAAGACGCCCGTAGGACCGGTCCGGTCGCGCCCCGCGTTACAGCGATAGCGCGCAATCCCGCTGATCTCATAGGCCCAGTCGTGGTCGTTGTCGCCCCGGTAGCTCGCGAAGCCACGCGGCGGCATGATGCTGCGCAGCAGGGTCTCCAGCTGCTCCGCCGAGATCGGCGGCTCCTCGAGCCGCACCAGCTCGCCGTCCTGGCGCACCAGCGGGGCGACGCCGGCACGCAGGTGAAGGTCGGAGCCACCCAGCTCCACCAGCCGGCGCAGCAGCCGATCCATCTGGGCGCGCGCCTCCGACAAGTCCGGCGCCTCCGGCTCGCCCACAGTGGTCGCAGCGGACGGCTTCGGGGCCGACCGGAAGGTGGCGCCGCCAACCCCGTCTTCCGGCGCAAGGGTCACCTCGATCAAACCGACCGGGCTCTGATACACAAAACTCAGCCGGGCCTCCTTCCCGAGCTGCGGGGCCAGGTCCGGCGGGACGATTTCCTGGAGCAGGGCGCTGACCTGCGCCTCGGTCAGCGGCTCCGCCGTGAGCGCCTGGAGCGCCGTGCCGCGCTCCAGCCTAGCAGGCTTGCCGGCGACGAGCCGCAACGCGTCGGCGCCCTGCTGCATCATGGCGCCCAGCAATCGATCGATTCTCGGCATGGTGTGCTCAGTCGAGCGGAATGACCACGCGAACGTGGGCCCGGTTGATATACCGGACGAATTCAGCGGTGCGCAGCGCGAAGAAACCGGTACGATCGTTCAGAAAGTCGAGGGTGCGCGGACGCGAGGGTGGCTGCTCGGGGGCAACCGAGCCGGTGTGGGTACTGCCGTCCGACAGCTCGACGCTGATGCGGGTCATGCGGACAGCGGACAGGCGCTCGGGGTCCTGCGGCTCGGCTGCGGAGGCGACCGAAACCGCGAGCACCTGCGCCTTGGCTATGAGCAGCGCTTGCCCGTCCTCGCCGGTCACCGGGAAAAACTCGTCACTGCGCGCCAGGGTATCCGCCACGGTCTCGGGTCCCCAGTGCGCGGACGCAAAGTACTGGAGATGCAGGTCGCCCTGGAGGATGCGGCCGCCGGTGAGCCAGAGCTCGGAGCGGACCCGCTGGGTGCGGCCCCAGGATGGGGAATCCAGCTCGGGGGGGATCAACCGCGCAGCTCCACACCGGCACGCTGCTCGTGGAGGCGGATGGGTGCCAGGTAGTCGGCCTGTTCGCCGAGCGCGGCCCGGGCCTGGCCCAGCAACTCCGCGGCGCGCTCGAGCAAGGGCGCCGGCAGCCCGAGCTCCCGCAACAGCTGGATGCAGATCCCCACGTCCTTGTCGAGCAGCGCCAGCCGGAACGTCACCGGCCAGGCCCCGGTGAGGACCCGCTCGGGAATCAGCTGCTCGCTCACGAAGGAGCGGCCGCTCGAGGCGTTGAGGGTCTCGACCGCGACACGCGGATTGACCCCCGCCTTCGCCAGGGCGGTCAGGCCTTCGGCGAGCGCCAGGATGTTCACGCCGAGCAAGGTGTTGTTGACCGCCTTCATGGCGTCGCCGGAGCCCAGCGGACCCATGTGCACGATCCGCTTGCCAAAGGCCTGCAGCACGGGAAGGGCGCGCTCGAACACCGCCGCGTCACCACCCACCATCACGGTGAGAATCCCCTGCTCGGCGCCGTTGGTGCCGCCGCTTACCGGGGCGTCCGCGAAGGCCACCGCCTTCCCGGCGAGGCGCGCGGCAAGCCGGCGGGTGGTGGCCGCATCGCCCGAGGTACAGTCGAGAAACAGCGCGCCGGGCTGCAGCCCCGCTTCGAGCCCATCGGCCCCCTCGAGCAGGCGCTCGACATCCTGGGAGGTGGGCAGGCAGGTAATGATCACCTCGGCGCCGGCCGCGGCCTCGCGCGGCGTGGCGGCCACGGTGGCGGGGTACTCCGCGGCAAAGCTCCGGGCGCGCTCGGCCGTGCGGTTCCACACCGTGAGCTGGTGGCGGCGGGCCAGGTGCACCGCCATGGGCCGGCCGATGGCACCTAATCCGAGGAAGGCGACTTTCATAGGGCGCTGGGGATCAGGAGATCAGGAGATCAGGGAGCATTGGCTCCGAATATACTTCTGCCCCATGCGCTCACGGCTGTCCCCCTGGTCCATCGGCGTGTGGCTGCTCGCCGCGCTGCTGGTGCTGTTCGTGGCGGGTCCGCTGCTGCGCCTGCTGCTGCAATCCACCCCGGCGAGCCTGGGCGCCGCGCTGCGCGATCGCGAGCTGGGCGCGGCGATCTGGCTCACGGTGCTCGCGGCCTCGGCGGCAAGCTTGCTCTCGCTGCTGCTGGGCATTCCGCTCGCCTACCTGCTGGCCCGGGCAAATTTTCCGGGCCGGCGGATCGTGGAAGGAATCGTGGAGCTGCCGGTGGTGGTTCCCCATCCGGTGGCGGGCATCGCCCTGCTGCTTTTCCTGGGCCGCCAGTCGCCGATCGGGGCGGCGCTGGCCAAGCTGGGCCTCGAAGTGGTGAATCAGGTCCCGGGCATCATCGCGGGAATGCTGTTCGTGTCGGCGCCGCTGGTGGTGAGCGCGGCGCGGGAAGCCTTCCGTACGGTGGATCCCAAGCTCGAGCGGGTGGCGCGCACCCTGGGCGATACCGGCTGGCGGGCCTTCCGGCGGGTCACCCTGCCGCTCGCGGGGCGTGGCGTCCTGGCCGGCGCGGTACTGGGCTGGGCGCGCAGCGTGAGCGAGTTCGGCTCGATCGTGATCCTCACCTACAATCCCAAGGTCGCCAGCATTCTGATCTGGGATCGCTTCACACTGTTCGGGCTCCCCGCCGCGGTCCCGGCCGCGGTCCTGCTGCTGACGCTGGCGCTGGGCGTATTCCTGCTGGTGCAGCTGCTCGCGCCCGACCGGTCGGCCCGATGATCCGGCTCGAGGGGCTGACGGTACGGGTCGGCCGCTTTCTGCTGCAGGACATCTCGCTCGACATCCCCACGGGAGGCTACGGCCTGGTGATCGGGCCGACCGGCTCCGGCAAAACCACCCTGCTCGAAGCGATCGCGGGGCACAGCCCGCTGCGGGGCGGCCGGATCCTGCTGCGCGAGGTCGACGTGAGCCGGGCCGCTCCGGAGGCGAGACGGGTGGGCTTCGTCTACCAGCAGTACCACCTGTTTCCGCACCTGAGCGTGGCGGAGAACATCGGGTATGGGCTCAGGCAGCAGAACTCGGAGGTCAGGGGTCAGCGGATCAGGGAGCTGGCGGAGCTGTTGCGCTTGACTCCGCTGCTGGAGCGCGGCACCCGGGGGCTCTCGGGCGGCGAGCAGCAGCGCATCGCGCTGGCCCGCGCGCTGGCGCCGCGGCCGAGCATCCTGCTGCTGGATGAGCCCTTCGCGGCGGTGGACCCGGCCACCCGGCGTGAGCTGCGGCGCGAGCTGCGCGACCTGCACGAGCACGAAGGAATCACCACGCTGCAAGTGACCCACGATTTCGAGGATGCGATGCGGCTGGGCGACGTGGTGGCCGTGCTCGCGGGAGGCCGAATCGTGCAGAGCGGGCCGCCCGAGCAGGTCTTTCGCTATCCCAACTCGGCCTTCGTCGCGGAATTCATCGGGACGGGTACGGTCCTGCGGGGCAGTGTCACCCGCAGCTCCGAGCCCGATCCGGAATCGGGGCGCTTTGCGGCGCGATTCCGGGCGGGAAGCCTCTCGCTCGAGGTCGTCGCCGAGCGGGAGGGCGAGGCCTACGCGGTGCTGCGACCGCCGGATTTGCTGTTGAGCCGCGGCGAGGCGACCGGGCCCGCGCCGAGGAACCGGTTTCCCGCGACGGTGGTCCGGGTCGAGAAAGAGTCGGCGCTCGCGCACGTCTACCTCGACGTGAGCGGTACCGGACTGCTGGCTGCGGTGATGACGAGCACCGCGGACGAGCTGGGGCTGGCGCCCGGCATGACGATCGGCGTGGCGATCAAGGCCACGGCGGTGCATCTGATCTAGCGCCGGTCGCGTCCTTTCCCGGTGGGCAACAGACGGGCCGGCTGGATCGAGTCACGGCCCAGCTTTTCCGTGATGTCATCCAGCGCCGTGGCCAGGCGTTTGTCGCGCGCCGTTTCAGCCGAGGGTCCGGCGGCGGGGAGGAGGGCGAGCTGGGCCGGACCGGTGCCGGCTGCGAGACTCGAGAAGCTCACCCCGACCAGGCGCGCCGCGGTACGGCGGCGGCGACGCAGCGAGGCGAGCAGCTCGCGCGCCACATCATAGAGCGCGCGATCGGTCAGCAGGCCTTCGGGGATGGTGCGGCTGGCCTGCCGGGTGCGAAAATCGTGATCGCGCAGCTTCACGGTGACGCAGCGGGTGGCCAGGCCGCCGGCGCGCAGCTCACGGGCCAGGCCGGTCACCAGACGGAGCAGCCGGGTCTCAATGGCGTCGTCGCTCACCAGATCCCGCCCGAAGGTCTCTTCGTGGCTGATGGACTTGTTCTCGGGGCGGTGCTGCACGATTTCGGAGGCGCGACCGCGGATCCGCTCGAACAACCAGCGTCCCGAGCCGGGGCCCAGCCACTGCTCGAAGGTGGCGGCATCGATGCGGAGGGCGTCCTTCACCTGCACCAGACCGAAGCGCTTGAGCGTGGCCTGCAGCCGCGGGCCGACGCCGGGAAGCTCGGCCAGCGCGAGCCCGGCGAGAAACGGCGCCTCCTGGCCCGGGGGGATGATGAGCACTCCGGTTCCGGCCGTGTTAGGCCGAGGCTTGGCGCGCTCAGCCGCCAGCTTGGCCACCAGGCGATTGGTGCCACCGCCGATAGAGAGGGGCAATCCCGTCCGGCTGAGCGCGTCCTCGCGGATCCGGCGGGCGGTCTCCGCGAGGGATTCTCCGCGATAGACCTGCTCGGTGCCGCTCAAATCCAGATAGAACTCGTCGACACTCGCGGCTTCCACCACGGGAGCCCATACCTCGAGCACCGCGCGGATCTCGCGATGCTTGGCCCCGATGGCCCCCCGCGGCACCGGCGCGAACACCAGGCCGGGACAGAGCCGGGCCGCGCGCGCGCTGGGCATGCCGGCCCGCACCCCGAAGGCGCACGCCTCATAGGACGCCGACACCACCACGCCACGGTTCTTCGAGCCGCCGACGGCGAGCAGGCGCGCCTTACC
>DATCWE010000354.1:0-8786 GCA_036566495.1 Gemmatimonadales bacterium
CCGGGAAAGAGCGCCAGGAGCCGCTCCCCCGACCGGAGCCCGAGAGCCGCTCGCGCGGCGGGACGCGAAGGCGGTGATGGGCGATCCAGAAGCGGGTGCCCCACGAATTCGGTCGCGATGCCCGCACGCGCAAAAAACTCCTGCTCGAACGGGAGGATCACCGCCAGCCGATCCACTGCCCGGGCCAGCCGCGCGACACGGCCGGCACCCGAGGCCCAATACTTGGGCGCGATGTAGTACAGCACGGGGACACCCTGCCGGTGCGCCGCCTCCGCCAGGCGGACATTGAAGCCAGGGTAATCGATCAGCAACGCCAGATCGAAGCGCCCGCCCGCAAGCTCTCGCTCCAGCCGCCGCAGCAGCCGCCAGTGCCGCGGCAGCCGAGTCAGGATTTCGGCGAAGCCCAGCACCGTGTAGTGCTCGAGCGGAAAGCGCACGATGGCACCGGCCGCAGCCATACGACCCCCCCCCAGCGCTTCGAGCTCGAAGCCGGGCAGGCGAGCCCGCAGAGCCTCGACCAGGGGTCCTCCGTGGAGGTCGCCGGAGGGCTCACCCGCAGAGAGCAAGATGCGCCCGGCCCGGCCCGCCACGAGCGCCGGAGCCCCTACGGGGTCATGCGGGCACTCCGCGCTCGGAGGCCGCCACGAACTCGAGAAAGCGCTGGACTTCGGGAAGCGCCGGCAGCTCCATGCGGGCGCGGTCGATGGCCTGCGAAAAGTTGAGGTCGGAGTTGAAGCAATAGCGATAGAGCCGCTTGAGTGTGGCGATGGTGTCGGGCGGGAAACCGGCGCGCTGCAGGCCCACCGAGTTGAGCCCGAACAACTGGACCGGGTTGCCCACCGCCGTGACATAGGGCGGGATGTCCTGAGTGACCCGGGAGCAGCCACCGACAAAAGCGTAACTACCGATAGTGACGAATTGGTGCACCGCCACCAGGCCGGAGAGGTTGGCGTGGTCCTGGACCGTGACGTGGCCGGCGAGCTGGGCGCCATTGGCGAGGATCACCCCCTCGCCGATCCGGCAATCGTGCGCGACGTGGACGTAGCTCATGAGGTAGCTGTCGGCCCCGACGCGGGTGACGCCGGTCCGCGCGGTGCCCCGGTTGACGGTCGAGTATTCCCGGACGACGGTGCGCTCGCCGATCTCGACCCAGGTCTCCTCGCCGCGGTACTTGAGGTCCTGCGGATCGCCGCCAATGATGCTGCCCTGCCCCACTCGCGCACCCGCTCCCAGCCGCACGTTGCGCTCGAGCGTAGCGTGCGGGCCGATCCGGCACCCGTCGCCGATGCTGACCGCCGGCCCCACGATCGCGAAGGGGCCTACCTCGACCGCGGCCCCCAGCACGGCCTCACGGTCGATCAACGCGGTAGGATGAATCCCAGCCGTCACCGGTCCACCACGCGGGCCAGCATCTCCGCCTCGGCCACCACCTGGCCAGCGACGTAAGCGACCCCCTTCAGGCGGCAGTTGCGCCCTCGCAGCTGGACGATCTCGACCTCGGAACGGAGCTGATCGCCGGGGATGACCGGGCGGCGGAACTTCACGTTGTCGAGGGCCATGAAGTAGACGACTTTGGGCGGACCCTCGAGCAGCTCCTCCATCAGCAGCATCCCGCCCACCTGGGCCATCGCTTCGACGATCAGCACCCCCGGCATGATCGGATGCCCCGGGAAGTGGCCCTGGAAGAAGGGGTCATTGATGGTGACGTTCTTGATGCCGACAACCCGCTTTCGGGGTGTGAGCTCCAAGATCCGGTCCACCAGGAGGATCGGGTAGCGATGCGGGAGCACTTCCATGATCCGTTGGATGTCGAGCATCCGGCCTCCACGTTGCGCGGTGGTGCGAACGATGGCTCGGGCGAGTGCGACATTGCCTCGATGACTCGGTCGGGTCGCGGTGATATGGGCCCTTACCCGGCCTCCGACCAGCGCCAGGTCGCCCAGAATATCGCCGGTCTTGTGGCGGAGGAACTCGTCGGGCCAGCGCAGCGTCGTGCCGACCACCGCATCCTCCGAGAGTACCACGGCCGACTGGAGGGTAGCGCCCTTGAGCAGGCCGCGCTCGCGCAGGGCGTCCACCTCGCTGGTAAACCCAAAGGTCCGCGCCGCAGCCAGCTCGGCCCTGAACGTCGCGGGGGTGATCTCCCAGGAGCCGCTCTGGCGGCCGATGAGCGGATGGCTCCACTCGATCATGGTGGACAGCCGGAGCCCCGCGGCGGGGCGCACGGCGTAGCCGGCCTCGCCCTCGCTCAGGTCGATGGGGTGGCAGACCTCGTAGCAGACCGGCTCCCCGGGGAGGGCCGCAATCCCCGCCCCTTCCAGCAGATCGAGATAGGGCGCGAAGGAGCCGTCCAGGATGGGCGGCTCCGGTCCATCCAGCTCGATCAGCAGGTCATCCAGCTCCAGTGCCGCGACGGCCGCCAGCAGGTGCTCGACGGTATGGATGCAAGCCGCGCCCGTGCCGATGACGGTGCGGCGCTCCGTATCGCTGACTTCGCTGACCCGGGCGGGGATCTCCGGCGCTCCGGGGAGATCGACTCGCCGGAACACGACGCCCTGCTCCGATCGGCCGGGGCGGCAGCGAACCCGAGTCGCGGCCCCGGTGTGCAACCCGACGCCGGAGAGAGTGGCCTCCGCCGCAATGGTACGCCTGGTCATTCGCGCTCGCGCTCGTGCACCAGCCGCTCGAGGGGGCCGATGAGCTTGCCCAGACGGTAAAGCGCGGCCTGGCCGCGCAGAAACTCGCGGTGTGGGCGGGCGGGAAAGCCGCTTACGTCGGTATCGTCGGGCACCGCGCCGATCACGCCGGACTTGGCGCCGATACGGGCCCGATGGCCGACCCGGAAGTGCCCTCCGACGGCGGCGTGCCCCGCGATCACCACATCGTCGCCGATGTCGGCGCTGCCGGCGATGACGCTGCCGCCCATCACGAGACAGCGGGCCCCGAGTCGCGCATTGTGTCCCACGTGCACCAGGTTGTCCAGCTTGCTCCCGGAGCCGATGCAGGTGTCCTCGAGGCTGCCGCGGTCCACACAGCAGTTGGCGCCGATCTCCACGTCGTCTCCCAGCCGGCATCCCCCGACGTGGGGGATCCGTTGCGGACCGGTGGCACCGGCAACGTAGCCGAACCCGGGGCCACCCAGGACGGCGCCGGACTTGATGACGCAGCGGCGGCCGATGCGGGTTCCGCCGGTGCAGACGACGTTGGCCTCGAGCAACGAATCGTCGCCCACCGTGACGCCGGCCTCGAGCACCACGCCGTCACCGAGGCGGACGCGATCACCCAACACCACGCCGGGTCCGAGCGAAACGTGGGGGCCGAGCCGGACGGACGCGCCCAGCCGCACGCCGGCGCCGAGCCGGGCGGTAGGATGCACCTGGCCGGTGGGCCTGGCGGCGGGAAACATCGTGCCCAGCACCCGGGCCATCGCCGCCTGGGGATCGCTCACCACAATGCGCGCCGGGACCGGCGCCGGCAGCTCGGCGGCATCGGGCTTGACGAGCACCGCGCCGGCGCCGGAGGCGCGAAAGGCGTCGAGGTAGCGGCTGGAGGACAGGAGGGAAAGCGTTTCGCCGTCGGCTCCCTCGAGGGAACCGACGGCGGTAAGGATCCGCGCGCCGTCGCCCAGCAGACGGCCGCCCACCAGCTCGGCGACCGCCTGGGCGGTGAGCGGCAACGGTGCCCGGGGCACGCTCAGTTGCTTTGCAACAGCCGCCGCAACACCCGGTCCGTGATATCCAGAGACTTATCGTACGACACGATATTCTGGGAATACGGGTTATCGAGGTCGATCACCAGGGCGAAGTTGCCTTCGGCGCGCACGCCGTCGATGATGGATTGCAGGCGGGTCTGCATCGGCGTCAGCAGCTCGCGCTCCCGGGCATCGACGCGTTCCTTGATAGCCTGCAGCTTGGCATTCAGGCTGTCATTCTGGGTCTGCAGCGCCTTTTCCCGGATGGTCCGCTGAGAGGCCGACAGCATGGCCGAGGATTGCCGGTAGGCAGCGACCGTCGAATCCCAGCCGGCCTGCAGGCGGTCGGCCTCAACCTGGGCGGTCTGGGCGTCCTTGGCGTACAGACTCTCGGCCTTGGCATAACCCGGCATCCCCTGCAGCACCGCGCGCGCCTTGACGAAGGCAACCCGGAGGTTGGCGGCGCCCGAGGACCCCGGCGACTGGGATTGCTGCGCGGACGCCGCCCCAGCGCCGGCCAGCGTAGCGATTGCGAGGCCAACGACGAGCCTCCGAACGACGGCGATCATTCCCGAATCCTCCTCAAAGGGTATGGCTCAGAAGAAATTCCCCAGCCGGAAGTGCAGCTGCCAGCCGGGTTTTGGCTTGCCGAACAGATCGGTCTTGTCGAGCCCGTAGCCGACGTCGACGCCGAGGGGGCCGAGCGGCGAAATGACCGCGACGCCCACCCCGACGCTGCGGAAGAGCCGCGTCGGATTGTACTCGCGGGCGCGCTTGTAGACGTTGCCCGCATCGGTAAAGACGTTCAGATAGATGGCCTGGCTCACCCGCGCGCCGGCCTCCACGGTGAATGCCGCGTAGGCCTTGCCGAACGACTCGGGCCGGGCCTGGCTGCCTCCAGCCTGCGCGTCGAAGCCGGTGGGCGTGATCGCGAATTCCTCGTAGCCGCGCAGGGGGATGCCGTACTGGACCCCACCCATCGAGTAGAGCTCGGTGTAGAAGGGCCCCGTGTTGCCCATGATGAAGCCCGACTTGGCCGTGAGGCCAAGGGTAAACTGGATGCCGCCGCCGAATTGATCGGCCCCGCCGGCCCGGCCGAGCGGGGTGTACCAGCGTCCTTCGAAATCCAGTTTGCGGTAGTTGCCGGTGCCGCCGAGCACCCCGCCGTTCTGTTCGCCCCCAACCGTGAAGGAGGATCCCGCCACGGCAAAGGGCAACCCGATCCGGGTATCGCGCGCGAGGCTCAGCCCCACGGACGAGCGGGTGCAGTTGTCGCACGTGAAGACCCGGCTCAAGTCGGCCGCGGCATCGCTGTAGCGAATCTGCTGCAGGCCCCAGGACGCGTATACGCGGGTATAGCGGGATCCGAAGAGCGGAAAGCCGATCTGGTTCTGGAAGCCGCGCTGCCGCTGCCGGCCGAGGTCTCCGATGGTGTAGCGGCGCCGCGAATTGAACAGGGTGATCGTCCCGGAGGTGCGGCTTTCCAGGATGGACGGGTCGGTATAGCTCAGGTTGAAATCGTTGATGTTGCGGCCGAACTGCCACTGCAGCTTGCCGCGCTTGGCCTTGCCGAACAGGTTGGGCTCTTCGAGACCGATGAAGCCGCCGATGCCCACGCCCTGCCCGACCGACGCGCCGAAATTGATGTTCCCGGTCCGCCGCTCGGTGACCCGGAACACGACGTCGACGTCGACGCCGTTTTCCGCCTGCTGCACGTCGGGCGAAGGGAGCGGCTGCTGGAAGAAATTCAGGTTGGAGACGTTCTGATAGGAGCGGATCAGCGCTTCGCGATTGAAGGTCTGTCCCGGCAGCATCACGATCGCTTCGCGAATCACCCGCTCATGGGTGACGTCGTTGCCGAGGATGATGATCCGGTTGATGGTCGCGGGCTGGCCCTCCCGGATGCTCCACTTGAGATCGACGTAGTGGGTGCTGTCGGGCCCGGTGCGCCGGATCTCTTCCGGGAGCACGCTCGACACGATGTAGCCGTTGTTCTGGTAGAGGTTGCTGAGCCGCTCCGTCGCCCCCGCCCAAGCGCTGCGGTTGAACGGCTCCCCGACCACCTTGCCGTCTCCGGCGAGCACCGTCCCCTTGCCGAACGGGAACATGGTGCTGATCTCCTCGATCGAAAAGCGCCGGTTGCCCACCACCTCGAAGCGCCCCACCTGGTAGGCCTGGCCTTCGTCCACCTTGACGCGCACGATGGCTTTGCCCGGCACGCTGTCGGCGATCAGCGTGTCGCTCAGGATGCGCAGGTCGACGTGGCCGTGGTCGGCGTACCAATTGGGGATCGAGTTGCGCAGGTCGTCCTCGACCTTCTCCTCGTTGTATTCCCCCTTCTTGAACCACCAGAAGCCCTCGGGCCGCGTAATCATGCCCTTGACGACGTCTTTGTCCTTGAAGTGCTCGTTGCCTTCGATCTCCACCCGGCTGACCACCACGCGCGGTCCCGGCGCCACATCGAAGACCAGGCGGACCTGGTTGTTGGGCTGGGGCAGCTCGGTGACCTTGATCTGCACCGCGTAATAGCCCCGCTTGCGGTACACCGAGTCGATGGCGTGGCGCGAGCGCTCCAGTGCGGCGCGGTCGAGCGGACGGCCCTCGGGCAGGCTGATCTTGCGCCGCACGGTGCCCTCGTCCTGCTCCTCGACCCCCTTCAGCGTCCACTTCTGCAGCAGCGGCCGCTCTTGGACGACCAGCACCAGGATGAGCTTGCCGCCTTCCTGCCGCTGGTCCACCCGGACGTCATCGAACTGGCCGGTGACGAACAGCGCCTGAATCGCGCGCTGGACGACCCGGTAGGTGACCGGCTGATGCAGCGGGAGGCCCGCGAACGAAATGATCTGCTGGGGGGTGTTGCGGACCGCGCCGACCACCACGATGCTGTCGGCCGACGGGCTGGTCGGCTCCTGCGCAGCCGCGCGGCCGGCTCCGAGCAGGAGCACCGCGGCGAGGGCGACCGGGAAGCGCATCGGGAGGGGGAGGATCGAGGATCGAAGATCGAGGATCGAGGGGATTCCTACCCCTCGGTCCCCGATCCTCATCCCTGCGTCAGGCCCGCGAGCCCGTGAGGGCGCGGAACGTCAACTTGTCACCTTCAGGGGCGACATCGACCTCGATCTCGTCGCCGCGGACAAACTCACCGGTCAGGATCTTCTCGCTGAGGGGATCCTCGATATAGCGCTGGATGGCCCGTTTGAGCGGCCGGGCGCCGTAGGTCTGATCGTAGCCGTGCTTGACCAGAAAATCGGTTGCGCCAGGCGTGAGCTTGACCTCGTCGCCGATGCGGCGCTGCACGTCGCGCACGAGCACCGCGACGATCTTCGCGATGTGCTCCCGGTCGAGCGGATGGAATACGATGACGTCGTCGAGCCGGTTGAGAAACTCGGGATTGAACACCTTGGCGATCTCTTCTTTGACCGTCTCGGCGATCTTGGCGAAGGAATTGGCGCGGTCGCCGGTGTGGAAGCCGAGCGCCTTGGACTGGGTGATGTCGCGGGCGCCGACATTGGAGGTCATGATGACCACGGTGTTCTTGAAATCGATGACCCGGCCGTAGTTGTCGGTCAGGTGCCCTTCGTCGAGCACCTGCAGCAGGATGTTGAACACGTCGGGGTGGGCCTTCTCGATCTCGTCGAGCAGCACCACCGAATAGGGCTTGCGGCGCACCGCCTTGGTGAGCGTGCCGCTGTCCTCGTAGCCGACGTAGCCCGGGGGCGCCCCGATCAGGCGCGACACCGAGAACTTTTCCATGTACTCCGACATGTCGACCCGGATCAGCGCCTGGGGGTCGGCGAACAGGAAGCGGGCCAGGGCCCGGGCCAGCTCGGTCTTCCCTACCCCGGTGGGCCCGCTGAAAATGAAGGAGCCGATGGGGCGGTTGGGATCCTTGAGCCCGGCGCGGCTGCGCCGGATGGCCCGCGCCACCGCGGTGATCGCCTCGTCCTGGCCTATGACGGACAGGTGGACCTCCTCCTCCATGCGCAGCAGGCGGGCGGTCTCCGCTTCCTGCAGCCGGGTGAGCGGGATCCCGGTCCAGCGCGAGACGATGAACGCGACGGCTTCTTCGTCGATGATGGGGCGCTTGGTCTGCCGCTCGCGCTCCCACTCCTCCTGGCGCAGCCGGATGCGATTCTGCAGGTCGCGCTCGCTGTCGCGCAGCGCGGCGGCCCGCTCGAAGTTCTGGTCGCGGACGGCGGCTTCCTTTTCCTGGTTGACCTTGTCGAGATCAGCCTTGAGCGCGGCGATCTCGGCGGGCGGCGCCTGGGAGGCCAGCCGGGCGCGGGCGCCCGCCTCGTCGATCACGTCGATGGCCTTGTCGGGCAGGAAGCGGTCGGTGATATAGCGATCGGACAGCTCGGCGGCGGCGCGGAGGGTCGGATCGGGAATCGAGATCCGGTGGTGGTCTTCGTACTTCTTGCGGAGACCCTTGAGGATTTCGAAGGTCTCGTCGACCGACGGCGGGTCCACGATCACGGCCTGGAAGCGCCGTTCCAGCGCGCCGTCTTTCTCGATGTACTTGCGGTACTCGTTGAGCGTCGACGCGCCGACGCACTGCAGCTCGCCGCGCGCGAGCGCCGGCTTGAGCATGTTGGAGGCGTCGATGGCCCCCTCCGCCGCGCCGGCGCCGACCAGCGTGTGCAGCTCGTCGATGAAGAGCACCACCGCCTTGCTCTGGGCGATCTCGTTCATGACCGCTTTGAGCCGCTCCTCGAACTGGCCCCGGTACTTGGTACCCGCGATGACCGCGGCCATGTCGAGCGAGAGCACCCGGTGGTCCCGCAGCACGTCGGGGCACTGCCCGCTCGCGATGAGCAGCGCGAGGCCCTAGACGATGGCGGTCTTGCCGACGCCGGGCTCTCCGATCAGGACCGGATTGTTCTTCTTGCGCCGCGCCAGGATCTCCATGACGCGCTGGATTTCCTTGGTGCGGCCGATGGTCGGGTCGAGCTGCCCCTCGGCGCCGAGCTGGGTCAGATCGCGGCAGAAATGGTCGAGCGCCGGCGTCTTGCTCTTCTTCTCGGACTTGGGCGCCGCCGCCGGCGGCGTAGGCGCCGCGGCGCTCGAGGAGGCCGTCTGCGGCATGTCGCTGCCC
>DATCWE010000414.1:0-15056 GCA_036566495.1 Gemmatimonadales bacterium
CCGCAGGCGGCGCCGAGGGAGCGGAGCGGGGCGCGGGCAGCGCGGCCGGTGCGCCGGCGCTCGGAGGCTTGGGTCCACCCACGGGCTGCTTCGCGATGACCTTGTCGATCTCGGCGAGCTCTTTGTCCCAATCGCGGGGCGGGCCGGTCACGTCTCCTCCCGAGTCAGCTGATACTTCTCGATCTTCTTATAGAGGTTGGAGCGCGGCATGTCCAGCACGCGGGCGGTCTCCGCCACGTTCCAGGCGTTCTCGCGCAACTTGGAGAGCAGAAAGGCGCGCTCGGCATCCTGCACGAAGCTCTCGAACGAAGGGGTCTTCTGGGTCTCGGACGGAGCCCCGATGGGAACATCGCCCGAGGGGAGCAAGCGTTCGACGTCGGCGGCGGTGATCTGCTTGCCCGACGCGAGGATCAGAAGGCGCTCCACCGCGTTGCGCAGCTCGCGCACGTTGCCGGGCCAGGAGCGGCGCTGCAGGGCCCGCACGCCTTCCGCGGTGAACGCACGCGGGGCCACACCCGCGCCCTGGCTCAAGGTGCCCACGAAGTGCTCGACCAGCGCAGGGATGTCCTCCAGGCGATCGCGGAGCGGCGGCACTTCGATCGGGATCACGTTGAGCCGGTGGTAGAGGTCCTCGCGGAAGCGGCCCTCGGCGATCTCGTCTTCGAGGTGCTTGTTGGTGGCCGTCAGTACGCGGACGTCGACCTGAACCGACTTGGCCGCGCCGATCCGGGTGACCATCCCCTCCTGCAGGACCCGGAGCACCTTGGCCTGGGCCGACAGCGACATGTCTCCGATCTCATCGAGGAAGAGGGTGCCGCCGTCGGCCAGCTCGAACTTGCCCGCCCGGTCGGCGAAGGCGCCGGTGAAGCTGCCCTTCATGTGACCGAAGAGCTCGCTCTCGATCAGCTCGGAGGGAATCGCCGCGCAATTCACCTCGACGAAGGCCCTTTCCCGCCGCGGCGAGGCCTCGTGCAGGGCGCGCGCGACCAGCTCCTTCCCGCTGCCGTTCTCCCCTCGAATCAGCACCCGGGCGTTGGTCGGGCCGACCCGGGCAATGAGGGCGCGCACCTCCTCCAGCGGCGGGCTGTGGCCCACCATCGGATAGCGGGTATCGAGCACGCGCCGCAGCTCGCGATTCTCGCTATCGAGCGCGGACTGCTGCAGGGCGTTCCGCAGCGTCACCAGCAGCCGGTCGGTGTCGAGCGGCTTCTCGAGGAAATCGAAGGCGCCGCGCTGCGTGGCCTGCACGGCGGTGGCAATGGTGCCATGGCCCGAGATCATCACGACGGTGGCGGGAGGATCGAGATCGCGGAGCCGGCTCAAGGTGTCGAGGCCGTCGAGTCCGGCCATCTTGACGTCGAGCAAGACCACGTGAGGTCGGAAATCCGAATAGAGGCTGATGGCTTCTCCGCCCGAGGACGCGGTCTTGACCTGCCAATCCTCATACTCGAGCACCTGTCGCAGCGCCTCGCGAATGCCGCCCTCGTCATCAACGACCAGGACCCGATTGCTCATGGCGTCCGCCGTGCCGGCGCGCCGCCGTAGAGTACCAGCCCGGCGGGCGACACCCGCAGCCCCCCGATGGAGAGCGGAAGGGGAACCGGCAGCAGATTGTCCGCACCGGCGCCGAACTGCCGCAGTAAGCGCCCCAGGACATCACGGGGCAGCGGGATGCCGCGAACGCGAGCCCGTTCCACCTGCCACTCCGCCAGGCCGCCGCGGCGAAACACCAGCGGGCCGCCTACTTCCACCCGTTCGTGGTCGCGCACCACCCCAGACAAAGGCCCAAAGGAGAGCGGTACCCGACGCGTATCCAGGCGAGCGTGGACCTCGACCTCATCCTGGCCGAGCCGCACTTCGACGGAGTCGAGGGCGCCGCGGGCGGCCTCGGCACTCGCGGCCGCGACCAGACTCGCCAGGTCTGCCGCGCTCAGCAGCACCGTGTCGGCCCGCCCGCTGCGGAGGGCGTCCAGCCTCCGCAGCACGAGCGGCGCCCGGGTCGGGTCGCCCAGGCCGGGCTGCTCGGGCGGATGCGGCTCGGCGGTCCAGGCGTGAACCCGGCGACGAATCTCAGCGCGATTGGACCAGGCGAGGAACCCGCCGAGCACCAGCAACGCCAGGAAGAACAGGCGGAACGGAAGACTGAGACAGCCTCTCATCGGGAGAGCGATTGCGAGAGCAGCGGACTGTAGCTGGGCCCCTGGCTGGTCTGGCGGCTGTCGAAGAGCACGACCTGTTCGGCAAGAAAGGGAGTGCCGTGCGGGAGGGCTTCGACCTGCCGAATGGCCCCGGGAGGCAGGCGATCGCCTTCGCGGACCCGTCCGAGAGTGATGTGGGGACGAAAGGGACGCCCTTCCGGCGCAAAGCCGATTTGCTCGCCGCCCCGCTCCAGCCGGTCCTGCAGCAGCTCGAGGTCCGGGCCGGCGCTGAGTTCCAACCGGAGTACGCGCGGATGCTGAGCCGAAGGGAACGCGCCGCCGCCGGCGAGGGCCAGCTCGAGCGGGCCCATGCCGGCGGTGGCAAACTGCAGCAGCTCCTGGATCGCCTCGAGGCGGTCGGAGCTCACCTCGCCGAAGAACTTCAGGGTGACGTGCAGCCCGTCGTCGCGGACCCACCGCACCGGCCACTCGAGACCGCGCAGGGTGCGCAAAAGGGCTCCGGCCTCCTCGAGCGCGGGAGGTGGAAGCGGCACCGCCACGAAAAGGCGCATGGCGGGAAACGTAACGCCGTCGCGAGGCCGCGCCAGGCGATTTAGCTTTTCATCCATGGCGGACGAGGCCTGGCTCGAGGCGGGGAAATCCCTGCGAATTCCGCGCACCGAACTCAGCTATCGGGCTACCCGCTCGGGGGGGCCCGGCGGGCAACACGTCAACACCTCGTCGACGCGGATCGAACTGTGGTGGAACCTGGAGGCGAGCAGCGCTCCGTCGGACGCGCAGCGTGCACTGCTGCGCGAGCGGCTGGGTTCCCGGCTGGACGGAGACGGGTGGCTGCGCCTGGTCGAATCAGGCAGCCGGAGCCAGCATCGCAACCGCGAAGCCGTCACCGAGCGATTTGCGGCCCTGCTGGCCCGCGCGCTGCGCCCGCGCAAGGTGCGCAAGCCGACGCGGGTACCTCGGGCGGAGCGGCAGCGGCGCCTGCAGGGGAAGCGGCTCCGGGGCGGTGTCAAGCGCCTGAGGGGGAAAGTGGCGGACGATGAGTAGGTGGCTGGAGGACGCCGGAGAGCGACTGCAGTTTCAGCTCGCCGCGCTCTGGGCGTTCGGGGCCTGCACCGTCTTCGCCGTCATGGTCTCGTATTACCTCGTCTCCATGCGACACGCCGGCTGGCTGGTGGTGACCGGTGTTCTCCTCCTGGGCTGGCTGGTGGCGGGCGGGATCGTGCTGGTGGTCTGGACCGTGAGCGGCGTCGCGGGGCGGGCGCTGGTGCAGACCATGACCGGGGCCGGCAACCTGGCAAGCACTCCCACCTACTCGCTGCAGGACTCCTTGATCATCCGAGGGAAATACGAGGAAGCCCGCGCCGCGTACGAGGCCCACCTGCGCAGCGCACCTGGGGACCTCAACGCGCGACTCGCGCTGGCCCGGCTGTGGCGCGACCAGCTCGCCAACCCGGCCCGGGCGGAGCAGCTCTACCTGGAAGTACGGGGTTTGCAGCCGACCCCAGATCAGGAATTCGCGATCGGCAACGCGCTGATCGATCTCTACCGGACGAGCGGGCAGGCCGGCCGCGAAATGGCGGAGCTGGCGCGCTTCGCCGCGCGGTTTGCCGACACCGACGCGGGGGCGCGCGCCCGAGCGGCGCTGCTGCGCCTCAAGGCGCGCGAATCCTGAACGGCAGGATCCAGCGGGTGCGGTCCCAGTCGAAGCGCAGCTCCCCCGCCGCACCGAGGTCGATCACCGCGATCGTGAACTGCTCGACCGTTCCCGGCAGCGGCTCGGGCTTCAGGTCGAGCCGGAGCAGGTCCTGCGAGGGATCATACTCGGTGCCCCACTGCCCGGTCTGCCGGTTGATGATCAGCTTGGCTCCGCTCGGCGTCGGCAAAGTCCACAGCGTGTACTTGCCCGCGGGAATCACCGTTTCGCCCACCAAGAGATCCGCGCTGGTGGTGAGCTGCGTGGCTGCGTTGGCGCCGGTGCGCCAAACACTGTCGAAGGGGACCACAGTCCCCAGAATCGCCCGGCCGCGCTTCAAAGGGCGGCCGTAGTCCACGAGGAGGCTCGCCGCTCCGATGGTGGCCCGCACCGTATCGCGGGGAGAGAGCTGCCCCGCGAGCTGTCCGCTCCGCTCCCGCGCGATGAACGATTGGGCGGCGAGCTCGAGATCGAGCGAGGGAACCCGGGTCACCAGGAACTTCTGGGTGGTCCGCATTCCGTTGAGCCCCAGCACCTGTCCCTGGGCGTCGACGCGGAGATAGAATGGCAGGCCGAAGTAATCGACCGCGACCGAATCGCGGCCTCTCCGTGCCACATAGCTCCTGGTTGCCTGTCGCTGCCCCGCGACGATGGTTTCGATAGCCACGCTGTCCCCACCCGCACGCCGGGCCTGCCAGGTCATCTGTTCGAGTAAGCCGGTCGCGAGCGCCACGAAGGGCACCGCACCCGGGCTCACTCGGTAGCGAGTGGTGTCGGCCCGGCTGCCCTGGGCCGTCGTCTGGGTCCGGATGATCGTAGCGAGGGTGTCCTGCACCTCCTCGAGCAGCCGGATCGTGGCGGCCGGAGGAGTCTCGACTGCCGGGGTGCTGGTCAGCTCGAAGCGGGTGACGTGGCCGCCGGCGTCCAGCGTGGCGACGTAGTGGATGCGCCGGGTGCGGGGCGCCACGGTAAAGAGGTCTCCCTCCAAGCGGCCGGCGCTGCGGGTGACGCGCTCGAGCGCCACCGTATCCTTGCCAAGCCGTACCACGAAGCCCTGAGCCTCGGCGGCGGGGACGGTGAGGAGCGTGATGACAGTGAGGCCGAGGTACTGGCGCATGAACCGGCTCCGGGGAAAGCGAGGGCCCCGGAATCTACTGGGGACCGGCCGCCACTTCCCGCCGGACACCGCTGAGCCGGTGGTCGAGGTCGCGCAGGAACCGGGTGAGGCCGGCGCGGGGCGGATAGAGACGGTAGAGCACCCGCCGCAACGGGCTCGCGACCCGGGCGCGCTCGGTCACGGTGACCCGGGTGCCTCCGGTCATGGCGGCCAGCTCGAAGGTGCGCATGGGTAGCGCGGGTAGGCCGTCGTGGGCCCGCCGGAGGACCAAGCGGCTGGGCGGATCGGCCTCGACGAGCTCGAGCACGCGAGTGCCTCCGGGACCGGTCTCGCGCCAGGAAGGACGGCCCGCGAGATCGGGCAGCCGCTCGAGCGTCGTGAGATCCGAGCGCCAAAGGGGCATTCCGTCGAGGTCCATGAGCACCCGCCAGACGGTCTCGGGCGGCCGCTCGAGCAGCGCCTGGGTAGAGACGGTTTGTTCCACCCCGAAGCCGAGGCCAACCAAGGACACAATGCCGAGGCCCACCGCGAGGGTGCCCAACACGCGCAGGGCGAGGCGGCGCCGCGCCTTCCGCTTCCGTCGCTCGGTCCAATTCATCGTTCCGAAAACCTCCGGGTAGGATCAGGGGAGTCCGGCAGTCCCTGGGCGGCGCGAGCCAGGAGGCGGACGCCGGCGACAGCCGCATCGCGCTCGGGGGGAAGCAGCCGGGCCAGGGCGGCGCGGAGCCGCTCGGGATCGAGCAGGGAGCGCTGGGCGCGCAGGCGTACGCCGCTCTCGGTAAGCCGGAGTTGCACCCGGCGGGCATCGCGCTCATCCCGGGTGCGTGCCACCAGGCGCAAGCGGGACAGCCGGGCGAGCTGCAGGGAGATGGTGGCCGGGGTCACGCGCATCCGGGCGGCCAGCTCTCCCACGGCGAGGGGCTCGACCGGATCGAGCTGCTCGAGCAGTCCGGCCAAGTGGTGGCTCAGCCGCACACCGCTGCGCGGGAGCCGTTGGTGACGGCGGCGGCAGGCGGCGTGGATCGTTGGATAGGCGGCGAGGATGGCGTGCACGGCATCGTCGAGCACCGCGCAAGCTACGGAATATATTTTGATTTGTCAAATCAAAATATTTTCATCCCCTTGCCGCCGGCTCGCTTCCGCGCGAGAGTTCACTCCGCCCATGAGATCCCCGCCCTCCGCGTGACCAGCATCGACCTGAACGCCGACCTAGGCGAGAGCTTCGGGCGCTACGAGCTGCCTGGCGAGGAGGATCTGCTCGCGCTGGTTACCTCGGCGAACATCGCGTGCGGCTTCCACGCGGGCGACCCGGGGGTGATGCAGCGGATGGTGTCGGCGGCCACGGGGCGCGGGGTCACCATCGGCGCGCATCCCGGCTATCGGGACCTGATCGGCTTTGGCCGCCGGGAGCTGGCCGCGACGCCCGCCGAGATCGCCGCCGACGTCATCTATCAGATCGGGGCGCTGGACGCCTTCTGTCGCGCGGCCGGCGCCCGGGTCCGCTACGCCAAGCTGCACGGCGCGATGTATCACCGGGCGTCGCGCGACCGCGAAGTGGCCAAGACGGTCGCCTTCGCGCTGCGCCAGCTCGACAGCGAGCTGGTGGTGCTGGGCCCCGAGGGCAGCGCGCTGCTGCAGGCGGCGGCGGAGACCGGACTCGACGTGGCCCGGGAGGCCTTCGTGGACCGCGCCTACCTGCCCGATGGGCAGCTGGTGCCGCGGGGCACGCCGGGCGCGGTGCTCGACGACGTGGATGCGATCGCGGAGCGGGCGCTCCGCATGGTGCAGGATCACTACGTCGTCGCGATCGACGGCACCCGCTGCATCATCCGGGCAGACTCCATCTGCGTCCATGGCGACGGGCCCAAGGCGGTGGCGATCGTGCGGGCGGTGCGCCGTCGCTTCGACGCCGAGGGGATTACACTCGCGCCGTTCGTGAAGTGAGCCGGCCGGGGCCGGCGATCCATCCGCTCGGCGAAGCGGGCTGGACCGTCGAGCTGGGCGACCGGGTCGACCGCGCGACCCATGCGCGCGTGCTGTCCCTGCAGGCGGCGATTCTCGCGGCCCGCCTGGCGGGCGTCACCGAGGTCGTGCCGGCCTACGCGACCGTGGCGGTGCTGTTCGATCCGCTGCGGGCCGATGCCGATGCGCTGCGGGACCGCCTGGCGGCCCTGGCGACGGCGGACGAGCCGCCCCACTCCGACCCTGCCGCCGCTCCATCCCCCCGCCCGGCGCTCCGCATCCCGACGCGTTACGACGGCGCCGACCTGGACGAGGTGGCGGGGCGCACGGGGCTAACCCGCGACGAGGTCATCGAACTCCACACCGGGCGCGAATACCAGGTGTACCTGCTCGGCTTCGCGCCGGGATTCGCCTACCTGGGCGACCTCGATCCGGCCCTCGTGCTGCCGCGCCGCAGCGTGCCGCGCCTGCGCGTGCCGGCCGGCTCGGTGGCGATCGCCGCCGCGCAGACCGCCGTCTATCCGCTGACGACCCCGGGGGGATGGCACCTGCTGGGGCGGACCGAGCTGCGCATGTTCAATCCGGGGCGGAAGCCACCGGTGCTGCTGCAACCGGGCGACCGGGTGCGTTTCGAGGCGGTCCGGTGATCGTGCTGCTGAAGGCTCCGCCGTTCGCGACCGTCCAGGATTTCGGGTTTCCGACCGGCCGGGCCTGGGGCCTTCCGCGCGGTGGCGCCATGGATCCGGTACTGCTGGCCCTGGCGAACGAGCTGGTGGGCAATCCGCCGGATGCGGCGGCGATCGAGTGGGCGCTGGGCCCGGGCGCCCTTCGCGCCGAGCATCCGACCCGCATCGCGGTGCTCGGGCCCGCCGCGATCAGCGTGAACGACATTCCGCTGGATCCTCCGGAGCTGGTCTTCCCCGTGGCCGCGGGAGCGACCGTCTCGCTCGATCCGGGCCCGCAGCGCCGCTACAGCTACCTGGCTGTCGCGGGCGGATTCGAGGTCCCCGCCGTCCTGGGCAGCCGCTCGACCTACCTCCCCGGCGGGATCGGCGGCCACGAGGGAAGGCGGCTGCGCGACGGGGACCGCCTGCTGGTGGGCGCCGCTCAGCGAGCCGGGGGGCACTTCCAGGTGGTGGTTCCGGAATTGGTGGAACCGGCCGAATTCGAGGAGGTCGTGATTCGGGTGATCCGCGGCACGCAATGGAGCCGATTCGACGAAAGCGAGCGGCGGACGCTGTTGGAGCAGCCGTACAGCGTGGATCCCGCATCGGACCGGCTGGGCTACCGGTTACTGGGCCCGCCCATCAGGCCCAGAGAAACCGCGACCCTGCCGTCGGAAGCCGCGTGTCCGGGGGCGATACAGATCCCGGATGGTGGTCAGCCCATCGTGCTGATGCCGGATGGACCCACGGTCGGCGGCTACGCGAAGCTCGCGGTGGTGATTCATGCGGACCTGCGCAAGCTCGCGCAGTGCCGGCCGGGACGCGTGATCCGGTTCCGCGAGGTCTCGCTCGAAACCGCCCGCGCATGTTATTCTGAGGGCCGATGACAACCTCCGTCGCGCAATACCTGCGGCAGCATTTCCGGCATTTCAACGCGGCCGCGCTGATCGACGCCGCCGACGGCTGGCGCCGCCACCTGGACCAGGGCGGCGAAATGCTGCTCACGGTGGCAGGTGCGATGAGTACCGCCGAGCTGGGTCTCTCGCTGGCCGAGCTGATCCGGCGGGAGAAGGTGCACGCGATCAGCTGCACCGGGGCCAACCTCGAAGAGGACGTATTCAACCTGGTGGCGCACGACCACTACGTGCGGCTGCCGCATTATCGAGACCTGACTCCCGAGCAGGAGGGCGGTCTGCTGGCGCGGCACCTCAACCGGGTGACGGATACCTGCATCCCGGAAATGGAGGCCATGCGGCGGATCGAGAGCGCCGTGCTGGACGAGTGGGTTGCCGCCGACCAGCGGGGTGAGCGGCTCTTCCCGCACCAGTTCATGTACCGGATCCTGCAGAGCGGCGTGCTGGCCGGCAGCTACCAGATCGACCCCAGGGACAGCTGGATGATCGCGGCGGCGGAGCGCAACCTGCCCATGTTCGTCCCAGGCTGGGAAGACTCGACGCTGGGCAACATGTATTCGGGGCACTGTATCGAGGCGCACGTGAAGAACGTGCACACGGTGCGGACCGGCATCGAATACATGATGGCGCTGGCGGACTGGTACCTGAGCACCAGCGCCCGGCACTCGATCGGATTCTTCCAGATCGGCGGCGGGATCGCCGGAGATTTCCCGATCTGCGTGGTACCGATGCTGCACCAGGACCTCCAGCGGCCCGAAGTGCCCCTGTGGGGCTACTTCTGTCAGGTGAGCGACTCGACCACGAGCTACGGCAGCTACTCGGGCGCGGTTCCCAACGAAAAGATCACCTGGGGCAAGCTCGGCGTGGACACGCCCAAGTACATCATTGAATCCGATGCGGCGATCGTGATGCCGCTGGTTGCGGCGCTGGTGCTGGAGTGAGCGAGAAGAGCTCACTGGTCAGGCTCGAATGGATCGTTGGATCCAACGGATGGATCGGATGGTTTGGTGAGATGCAGCGATAGAAATTGCGAGCCCGCGTTTTATGTCAGCAATTCCGCGCCCACGACACCCGAATAGTCCGCGATCGATCCGCTGCATCCGCTGTATCCGTGCCCCCACTGAGCAGATTCCTCGCAGGAGTTTGCGGGGATGAAGCGGATTGGGCGGATCGTTCCGTGGATCGGAACCGTCTTGCTGACGCAACTGGTCTTGGTTGAGCCTGGGAGCGCGCAGCGCCGGTTCGGGCGCGGGATGACGTTCGAGCCGAACATTCCCTACGACGGCCGTTTCACATTTGCGCGGATCCGCTACACGGTGCACGGACGGAGCGGGTGGGAATTCGACTACCCGACGATGGAGCGGAATCTCATGACCATGATGGAGGTGGTCACCTCGCTCGGCCCGCATGTCCAGGCCAGCAATATTTTCAGCTTCGACGACCCCGAGCTGCTCAAGTTTCCGGTGGCCTACCTGTCGGAGCCGGGATACTGGATCCCGAGCGAACAGGAGGCAGCCGGGCTGCGCACCTATCTGGCCAAGGGCGGCTTCCTGATCGTCGATGACTTCATGCAGAGCGAATGGTACAACTTTGAAGCCCAAATCCGGCGCGCGCTGCCCGCGGCGCAGATCCGCCGGCTGGACATTTCGCATCCGATCTTCGATGCGTTCTTCCGGATCAGTTCGCTGGACATGTCGTACCCTACCCCGGGGTACCAATGGCTGAAAGCGGAGTTCTTCGGGATTTTCGAGGACAACGATCCCGACCGGCGACTCATGGTGGTGATCAACTACAACAACGACATCGGCGACTACATGGAATGGTCCGGCACGGCCGGCTGGTGGCCGGTCAACATCACCAACGAGGCGTACAAGCTGGCGATCAACTACATCGTGTACGGGCTGACGCGCTAAGCCGAGCTCAAGTCGGTAACAGCCCCCGGTATTGCACGGCCTCGCGGAGGTGCGCAGGCTCCAGCTGTTCCGCCGCGGCGAGGTCGGCGATGGTCCGAGCGACTTTCAACACCCGGTGGCAGCCTCGCGCCGACAGTCCCAGCCGCTCTACAGCGGTACGCAGCACGTCGGCAACCTCGGGGGTCTGCCGGCAGTGCCTCCGTACCTCGCGAGCGCTCAGGTGCGCGTTGGCGTGGAGGCCGGGATGGGCCCGGAAGCGCTCCCGCTGGCGCGCGCGAGCGGCTTCGACCCGTGCCCGGATGGCAGCGCTCGACTCCGCGGGGCCCTGATCGGCGAGCTCGCCGTAGGGGAGCGCGGGGACGCGGAGGTGGATATCGATGCGGTCGAGCAGCGGTCCGGAGATTCGCGCGGCGTAGCGCTCGATCAGGGCGGCGGCACAGCGGCAGGGCCGCAGGGAGCTTCCGAGATAGCCGCAGGGACAAGGGTTCATTGCTGCGACCAGGGTAAAGCGCGCCGGGAAGCTGAGCCGAGCGAGCGCGCGGCTCAGACCCACCACACCATCCTCCAGAGGCTGGCGCAGCACCTCCAGAACGTGACGGTGAAACTCGGGCAGCTCGTCCAGGAAGAGCACGCCGCCATGCGCCAGGCTGATTTCGCCCGGACGCGGCACCGACCCGCCGCCGACCAGGCCCGCGTCGCTGATCGTGTGATGCGGGGCGCGGAAAGGACGGGCGGCGAGCAGGGCCGCGCCATTCGGCAGCAGTCCGGCGACGCTGTGAATCCGGGTGATTTCGATGGCCTCATCGAGGGTGAGCGCCGGCAGAATGGAAGGGAGGCGCCGCGCGAGCATTGTCTTCCCCGCCCCGGGAGGTCCGACCAGCAGCAGATTGTGGCCTCCCGCCGCCGCCACCTCGAGCGCGCGCTTGGCGGCCAGCTGGCCACGCACATCGGAGAAGTCGGCCGAATCGGGCGGCGTGCAGGGTGGCGGAGGACCCGGCAGGGAGCGAGCGGGTAGCAACGGGACCGCGCCGCTCAGGTGCTCCACCACTTGGCGCAGGGATTCGGCACCGAAGACGTGGAGGGAATCCACCACCGCCGCCTCGGCCAAGTTGGCGGCCGGCAGGATGAGCCCGCGCATACCCAGCCTTCGGGCGGTGAGCGCCATGGAGAGCGCGCCGCGCACCGGACGCAGGTCGCCCTGAAGGCCCAGCTCGCCGAGGAAGAGTTGACGCTCCAGGGCGGCCGCCGGCAGCTGCCCGCTGGCGGCGAGCACGCCGAGGGCAATGGGGAGGTCGAATGCCGAGCCCTCCTTGCGAACATCGGCGGGAGCGAGATTGACCGTGATGCGGCTGAGCGGGAACTCGAAGCCGGTATTCACGAGGGCCGCGGTGACGCGCTCTCGTCCCTCCTTGACAGCCCCGTGGGGCAGACCGACTGTGGAGAAGCTCGGCAGCCCGTTGCTGAGATCGACCTCGACCTCCACCGGATAGGCCTCGATCCCGAGGACGGCCGCGGAGCGCAGGCGGGCGAGCATGGCGCAGTATCGGGCGGCCACCGGAGCGGCTGTGCACCGAACCAGTGCGGGAAGCGTCCCAAAAGCGCCAACCGCGAGGCATGTCATGGGAATCAGCGAGCTCACCGGCGAGGAGCAGGGCGTGGCAGAAGCGATCGACCCTCTGCTGCGGCGGCTGCTCGAGACGCTTCCGGTCGGGGCCTACGCCTGCGACGCAGACGGCCTGATCACCTGTTTCAACCAGCAGGCCGTCGAGCTGTGGGGACGGGCGCCCCGGCTCAACCATCCATCCGACCGCTGGTGCGGCTCGTTCAAGCTCCATTCGGCCGCGGACGGCTCTCCCGTTCGCCACGAGGATTGCTGGATGGCGACCGCCATCAAGACGGGAGTGCCACAGAACGCACAGGAAATCGTGGTCGAGCGCCCCTCCGGAGAACACTGCACCGTGCTGGTGCACGCCAACCCCATCCACAATGCCGCGGGCGCGCTGGTCGGGGCGGTCAACGTCCTGGTGGACATCAGCGACCGGAAGCGGGCCGAGGAAGCTCAGTCCAAGCTGGGCGCGATCGTGGAGTCTTCGGACGACGCGATCATCGGCAAGACGCTGGATGGGCGCATCCTTTCCTGGAACGCGGGCGCGCAACGAATCTTCGGCTACACGGTCGAGGAGGCGGTCGGCCAGCCGATTACCCTGATCATTCCCCCGGAGCGGCTGGACGAAGAAGCGGGGATCCTGGCGAAGCTCTGCGCCGGCGAGCGGGTCGAACACTACGAGACCGTCCGCCTGACCAAGGACGGCAGGCGGCTCGACATTTCGCTCACCAGCTCACCCATTCGCAACGCGGCCGGCCGGGTAATCGGCGCCTCAAAGGTCGCGAGGGACATCACCGCCAAAAAGCGGGACGAGGCAGCGCTGCATCGCTTGCAGGAGATGAGCATCCGGCTCGCCACCTCCCTGAACGAACGCCAGATCCTGGAGGAAACCCTGCAGACGGCTGCGGCAATCATCGGTGCCGAGCGCGGGCTGCTGTCGGTGAGGAAGGGTGCCGAAGTGGAGATCGGCGCCAGCCTGGGGTTCGAGGAGGCCTTCCTCGACACGCTGGCCACCGTCCCGGCCGACCAAGGGGGCCGCGGCCGGTGTTTCCGGGAAGGCCGCCGAGTGCTGGTGGGGGACGTGGAATCCGAGCCCGAACTGAAGCACTGGTTGCCGCTGGCGCGGGCCGCCGGCATTCGAGCGGCCTACCACACCCCGATGACCACCCGGTCCGGCAAGGTCCTGGGGGTATTGTCGGTGCATTTCGGCACGCCGCGAACACCGTCCGAGCGTGAAAAGGACCTGGTGGACCTGTGCGCCCGGCAGGCGGTGGACTTCATGGAGAACGCCCGGCTCTACAACGAGCTGCAGGAGGCCGATCGGACCAAGAACGACTTCCTGGCCACGCTCGCGCACGAGCTGCGCAATCCCCTGGCGCCGATCCGCAATACCGTGGAAATGTTGCAGCGCAGCGACCCGCCGACGGCGCCGCTCCGCTCGGCGTTGGGCGTCATGGAGCGACAGCTGAGCCACATGACGAGGCTGATCGACGACTTGCTGGACGTGTCGCGCATCACGCAAAACAAACTCGAGCTGCGCAAGGAACGGGTGGAGCTCGCCGACGTGCTGCACGCGGCGGTCGAGGCGAGCCGCCCGCTGCTCACCGAGCGGGGGCACGATTTCGGGGTGGATCTTCCCCCGGAGCCCATCGTGCTCGATGCCGACCTGACGCGGCTGGCCCAGGTGGTGTCCAACCTGCTCAACAACGCCTCGAAGTACACGGAAAGCGGCGGCCGGATCCGGCTGACGGGACGCCGGGAGGGCCGGGAGGCGGTGATCACGGTACGGGACACGGGCATCGGCATTCCGCCGGAGCTGCAGGGCCGCATCTTCGAGATGTTCGCCCAGGTGGACCGCTCGCTGGAGCGCTCGCAGGGCGGGTTAGGGATCGGCCTGCACCTGGCGCAACGACTGGTGGGCATGCACGGCGGGGTGCTGTCGGTGCGCAGCGAAGGGGCCGGTGCGGGCAGCGAGTTCCGCGTGCGCATTCCGCTTCCCGCCGCCGCGTCCCCCGCCGCCGGCCCCGAGCCGGATACAAGGGCGCCGCTCCGGGCCGCCGCGCCGCTGCGGATCCTGGTAGTGGACGACAATCGCGATGCGGCGGACAGCCTGGCACTGCTGCTGGGGATTCCGGGGAATCAGGTCCACGTGGCCTACGACGGACCGCGCGCGATCGAAATGGCGGAGGAGGTCCTCCCCGACGTGATTCTGCTCGACATCGGCCTTCCCAGGCTGAACGGGTACGCGACCGCGGAACGCATCCGCGAGCAGCCCTGGGGCAAGCCAATCGTCCTGATAGCCTTGACCGGCTGGGGCCAGCAGGAGGCCCGGCAACGCTCGCAGGAATCCGGCTTCGATGCGCACCTGGTCAAACCGGTGGACCCCGCCGCCCTCATTCAGCAGCTGGCGGGGATTTCCCGCTCGAGGAGCTGACCGCTGGCGGTCCCCCGGCCGCTCGAGCCGATCGACATCCGGATCACCGGATGGATGGCGCGCCACTCGGTGCCGCTCACCCGAATCGCGCTCGGCATCATCTTCACCTGGTTCGGAGCCCTCAAGTTCTTCTCCGATCTGAGCCCCGCGGTCGACCTGGCTGGACGGACGATCGAGCGGCTGAGCGGCGGCCGGATCGGTCCGCCGACCAGCATCTACGTCCTGGCGACTTGGGAAGTGCTGATCGGGCTGGGTCTGCTCACTGGCAGGCTGCTGCGGGTCACGCTGTTCCTGCTGTTCGCGCAGATGGCAGGCACGCTGCTGCCGCTGGTATTCTTCCCCGCCGAGACCTTCACGCGGTTTCCCTACGCCCCGACGCTCGAGGGGCAATACATCATCAAGAATCTGGTGCTGGTCGGCGCCGCCCTGGTGGTTGGAGCGACGGTGCGAGGAAACGCGGTCCTCGCACCGTCCTCCGGCGCCGGGGCGAACCACTAATCCCGACGTCGCCCGCGCATCCGGCGGGTGCGAACCGCCTTATGCGCCGAGGCTACCCGGGCCCTGCGCCCCTTGGTCCGAACGGCCTTGCGAGC
>DATCWE010000029.1:0-14223 GCA_036566495.1 Gemmatimonadales bacterium
CGTGGTCGCGGGCGAGGTCCGGGTGCATGCGGTCTCCCGGGCCCAGCTGGCGCAAGGGCTGGGGCTGGCGGAGGCCCTGGTGGCGGCCGGCTTGGCCAGCTCGAAGGCCGACGCCCGGCGCGGCCTGCAGGGGGGCGGCTATTCCCTCAATGGGGAGCGCCTCGACGCGGAGCGCAGTCTCGGCCCGGGCGACCTGCTGGCCGACCGCTACGTCGTGCTGCAGAAGGGCAAGAAGAATTACGCCATGCTGGAGCTGCAATAGCTCCAGGGCGCTCCCGCCGCGACCGCTCCCTCATAACGCCGACGTGCAGTGCGGGCACCGCTTGGCCGCGACCGGGATTTCCGTCGCACAGAAGGCACAGGTCTTGGTGGAGGGCGCCGCGGCCGGCGGGGGACCCTGCAGGCGCGCCACCATCCGCACGACCAGGAAGATGCACGCGGCAACGATGAGAAACGTGACCATCTGGTTCACGAAGACCCCATAGTTCAGCGTCACGGCACCGGCGGCCTTGGCGTCGGCCAGCGACGCGTAAGGCGCGGCGGCTTTGGCCCCGTCCTTCAGCACCAGGAACTTGTTGGCGAAGTCGACCCCGCCGGTGGCCAGCCCGATCGGCGGCATCAGAATGTCGTCGACCAGTGATTTGATGATCGACCCGAAGGCCGCCCCGATGATCACGCCGACCGCCAGGTCGACCACGCTGCCGCGCATGATGAACGCCTTGAAGTCCTTGAGCATCGGTTCCCTCCTGGTGGGGGCCTGGTTCAGCGCGGAAGCTGCCGGTCCAGCACGTCGACCACGCGCTGCATTTCCTCGATGGTATTGTAGCAGTGCGGCGAGAGCCGCAGCGCGCCTTCGCGCACCGAAGCGCTCACCCCCGCCTCGCGCAGGGCCGGGAGCGCCTCCGGCAGATCGGCCGCGCTGAGGCACACCATGCCGGCGCTGCGGGCGCCTTGGGGCGACACCAGGCGCACTCCGCGCTGCCCCGCCCACTCGAGGACCGGCGCTCCGATCCGGGCCAGGTGGGCGGCGATGCGAGGGATCCCCAGCTCGTGGAGCAGATCCAGCGCGAGCGTCATGCCCAGGAGGTCCTGGAACGGGAGGGTGATCAGCTCGAACCGGCGGGCATCGCGGCGCAGCGCGCCGCTGTAATCACACAGGGTCGCGAAGTTGTCGGTTCCCTCGAACGCGCTCCAGCCCGCGAACGGCGGGACCAAGTCCGGGATCAGCTCGCGGCGCACGTACAGAAAGCCCGAGCCCCAGGGCGAGAGCAGCCACTTCTGGGCGCCGCACGCCAGAATGTCCACCGGCGTGGTCCGCACATCGAACGGAACGTGGCCGAGCGCCTGGATGGCATCCACCACCAGCCAGGTATTGCTGGCGCGCGCCGCGGCGCTCAGCCGCGCCAGATCGACGCAGTAGCCGTTATGGAACTGCACGTGGGAAACGGCCAGGGCGCGCACCCGGGGATCCTGCATCCGCTCCAGCATCCGCGCCTCGTCGGGCCAGCCTTCCGGCGTGACCGGCAGGAGCTCCAGGCTGACGCCGCGATCCCCCAGCTGGCGCCAGGGGAACACGTTCGCGGGAAACTCGTCGTCGCTCACCAGCACCAGGTCGCCCGGCTCGAAGGGCAGCATCCGCGCCGCCAGATTGAGCCCGAAGCTGGTGTTGGTCGCCAGGGCGATCTCGCCGACCTCGGCGTTGAGCAGGCGCGCCGCGCGAGACCTGGCCTCGGCCAGCATCCCCTGCAGCTCCACATCCGGGAATTGGAAGTCCGCCCGCCGGTCGGTGAACTCGTGCAGCGCGCGGCGGGTTCGTTCCGGAAGCGGCCCGGTCGAGGCGTGATTCAGATAGATGCGGTCGAGCGACCAGGGAAACTCCGCTGCCCTGAGCGAGCCAACATCGTAGGAGGCGTCGGGAGGCGCGGAGAGCCGGGGCACGGGGGTAATATCTCTGGATGGAGCCTTCCCCTCAATTCACCCTGGTGCTCGGTGGCGGAGGGCTCAAGGGCCTGGCCCATATCGGAGTGCTCCGCGCGCTGGAGGAGCGGGGCCTGGTGCCGGCTGCCACCATCGGCTGCAGCATGGGAGCGCTGGTCGCCGCGGCCTGGGCCCGGGAGATGCCGATTCGGGAGATCGAGGATCGCGCCCTGGCGGTGGCGCGCAAGGACATCTTCCGCATCGCCCACCTCGACATGGCGCTCAAGCGGATGCTCGCCCCGGCCATCTACCGCTCGGAACCGCTGGACCAGCTGATCCACAGCCTGGTAGGCGACGTCGTGTTCCGCGATCTGACGCGGCGCCTGCTGGTCAACACCGTCGATCTCACCACCGGGCAGCAGGTGCTCTGGGGGTTACCGGGGCTCGATCACGCTCCGGTGGCGGATGCGGTGTTCGCCTCCTGCGCGCTCCCCGGCATTCTGCCGCCCCGGGCGGTGGCCGGCCGGGTCTGCATCGACGGCGCGGTCATCGAGAACCTCCCGGTCCGCGCGGCGCTGACCATGGGCCGCCAGCCGATCATCGCCGTCGATGTCGGAGGCATCCGGGTCGAGCGGCAGGGGGTCGAGCGCAAGGGCTTCGTGACGGTGTACAGCCGCGGGCTGGAGATCGTGATGCAGACCCTGGCCTCCACCTACCTCAGGGACTGGACCGATCCGCCCGTCGTGCTGGTGCGTCCGCGGGTGGAGCGGGTGTCGATGTTCGCCTTCCACCGCACGGCGTTTCTCATCGCGGAAGGCTACCGGGCGCTCAACGAGGCGCTCGACCTGTTGCCCAAGCAGCTCACCGAGCTCGCGCCCGGGCTGCATCCCCAGCGGGAAGTGGTCGTCAAGGTGCTCCGGGAGCGTTGCGTGGGCTGTGGCGCGTGCGCGGCTCGCGACCCGAAGGTCTTCGCGATGGGCGAGGACGGCATCGCCACCGTAAAAAGCGAGCGGCAATGGTGGTCGCCGGCGGGGGACGCGATGCTGGGAATCTGTCCGACCCGGGCGATCGTCGCCGAGCAGGTCTGGCCGCCGCCCTGAGTCAGCGGGACGGGATGCCGTCCAGAACCAGCTTCATGCGGTGCATATAGGTATGCCTGCTCAAGGCCTCCCGGCGGGCGGCCTCGCCCAGCTCCGCGGCCGCGGTCGGGTCCTGCAGGACATTCTGCACGGTGTGGCGCAGCTCGTCGGCGTCGTGAAAGACCAGCAGGTGCTTGCCCGCTTCGAACTGCCGGGCGAGGTCGCCGCGATAATCGACGATCTGCGGCACCCCGATCGCCGCCACCTCGAACAGGCGCTGATTGACGAACGCCTCGCCCGAGCCGTTGCCGCCCGCCGTGTGGTGGATGTTCACCGCGACCGACGCCCCGCCGTACGCCCGCACATACTCCTCGGTGTTGGGGACCTCCCCACGGCAGTAATCCCGCAGCGGCGTGCGGCGCCAACCCGGCCCCCAGAGGGCGAGACCGAACTCCACCAGGCTCGACAGCAGCGCCACGCGCCGCACGGTCGCCGAACCGGCGAAGACCACGTTGGCCCGGTATTGATCGCGCGAGCGGAGCGGACGATAGATCGAAGGATCCGCGGCCAGCGGGATGACCTCGACCGGGTGGCCCAGGGCAGCCCGAACCTGCGCCGCAACATCCGATCCCGCCACGAAGACGGCATCGTAGGCCGCGGCGTGGCGGATCACCTGATCCACGGTGCGCAGGTCGTCGGGAAACCAGTTGGCCCACGGGATGGCCGTCGCGCTGCGCAACTGCTGCACCAGGGCGGCATCGAGCTCGCTGCCGCCGATCACCAGCACGGCCTCGGCATGGGTCGCCTCGACGGCGCGGCGCAGCCGTGAGCTCAGGTCGCTTCCCGCCAGCCGGCCCAGCAACCCCGGGCGCTTGAGCAGGTCGAACGCGTCCACCTTGCAGCCCAGGCGCTCCAGCGCCCGGCAGCGCTGCGCGGCATGGGCATGATGGGCATCGTCGAACTCGGCGACCACCAGAATCGAGGGGCCGCTCATACCAGCACCTCCGCCCCGCGGAATTGCAGCTCGAAGAGGCGGCGGTACAGCCCGTTCTCCAGCAGCAGCGCGGCGTGGGTCCCCTGCTCCACCAGCCGCCCGCCGTCCAGTACCAGAATCTGATCGGCGTGCAACACGGTCGCGAGGCGGTGCGCGACGACCAGCACGGTGCGGTGGCGCATCAGCCGGTCGATCGCTCCTTGCACCTGGCGCTCCGATTCGGTGTCGAGGGCGCTGGTCGCTTCGTCGAGCAGGAGAATCGGCGGATCCCGCAGCAGGGCCCGGGCGATCGCCACGCGCTGGCGTTGTCCTCCGGACAGCCGGGTCCCCCGCTCGCCCAACGGAGTGTCATAGCCGGCCGGCAATCCGCTGATGAACTCGTGCGCGTTGGCGGCCCGCGCCGCGGCCTCGACCTCGGCGCGTCCGGCGTCGGGCCGTGCATAGGCGATGTTGGCGTGCACCGTATCGTTGAGGATGACGGTCTCCTGGCTCACCACACCCAGCAGGGAGCGCAGCGAACGCCGCTGCAGGCGGGGCAGCGGAACACCGTCGAGCCGGATCTCGCCCGAGTCCGGATCGTGGAGACGGGGGAGCAGGTCGAGCAGCGTGGTCTTGCCCGCCCCCGAAGGGCCGACGATCGCCACCACGCTGCCGCGCGCCACAGTAAAGGAAAGGTCCTGCAGCACCGGCCTGCCGGGATCATACGAAAAGCCGACCCGGTCGAAGACGATGTCCTGCTGGAAGCGGGCCGGCAGTGCGTCGGGCGGGTCGAGCTCGAAGGAGGGTTGATCCAGCACCGCGAACACCCGCTCCGCACTGGTCAGGGCCAGGGTCCAAGCGGCGGGAAACTGCGACATCGCCTTGATGGGCGACATGATCTTGAGCGCGGCGACCAGGAAAACGATGGTGACCTCCGGACCCAGTGTGGCCCCGGCCAAGCGGGGATCGGCCGCAGCCCACACGATCAGAATCAGGACCAGGCCACCGAAGACCTCACTGACCGGGCTGGTCAGGGAGGCGTAACGCTGAGTCCGTTGCGTGCGCTTGCGGTAGCGATTGGCCTGGGCCGCGAAGGCTTCCGCCTCGTGTTGCTCGCCGCCGTAGACGCGCACCAGCTTGACCGCGCCGAGCCGCTCCGTCACCGTGGCGGTCAGCTCGCCCTGTTCTTCGGTCCACAGCCTGGCGTGACGGCGGAGCCGGCGCAGCAGGCTGCGAATCCCCAGGACGAGGATCGGAGCGGTTGCCAGGGTCAGCAGGGTGAGTCGCCACGAGATCGTCGCAAGAATCACCATGGTTCCGGTGATGAGCATTCCGTTCTGGAACAGGGTGGTGAGCGAAGCCGTCACCGCCTGCTTGACCCGGTCGGCATCCACCAGCACGCCGGCAATGAGCTGACCGATTCGCGTGCGCTGAAAGAAGCCCAGGTCCAAGCTCAGCAGATGGCGGTACAGCCGCACGCGCAGGTCGCGAACCACCCCCTCCTGCACCGCGACCGAGAGCTGATTGGCGGCGTATTGCAGCGCATTCTTGAGCAGCAGCCCGCCGAGCAGCACCACCACCAGCCGGAATGCGGCGGCTCGTGGCGTAATTCCGCTCACCAGAGGACCGAGCAACTGGTCGCTCAGGCGCTCGAGCAGGGTGCCGTGCCCCGCGAGTGGGCCGGCGGTTCCGAACAAGGCTTTGAGGAGGGGGACCAGAACGACGATCGTCACGCCGTCGAGCAGGGAGGCCAGCAGCGTGGCGACCAGCCCGAGAAGGAAGCGCCCCCGATAGGGCCTCGCCACCTCGAGAAGTCTTTGTGTAGTGCCTGCTGCCATGGGAAGAAACTAACGCCTACATTCCCGCCGTGCCGCCGAACATCCTCCTGGTCCGCTTCAGCGCGATGGGCGACACACTGCTCATGACGCCATTGATCCGTGCGCTGCGCACCCGGCATCCCGAGGGACGCATCACCGTGGTCACGAAAGCGGCCTTTGCGCCGCTCTTCCAGCACAATCCCCGCCTCACCGAAGTGATCGGATGGCAGCCGGGCAGCCCGCTCAAGGAACTGGGGCACCAGCTGCGGGCAGCATCCTTCACCCATCGACTCGACCTGCACGGCAGCCTGCGCAGCCGGGCTCTGCGCTGGCAGGTCGGCGGCCGCTGGACGACGTACCCCAAATATCGCGCCGCCCGCACGGTCCTCATCCGGACCAAGCGCGACATCTACCGCGACCGCCGGCCCGTCGCCGAGCGTTACTTCGACGCCGCGCGCGAGCTCGACGTGGCGCCGGATGCAGGATCCCTGGAGGTGTTCCTCTCCCGCGCGACCCTGGAAGCCGCGGAACAGTTCCTGAGCCGGCGAGCGCTGGGCCGGCGGCGGCAGCTCATCGCAGTGGCTCCGGGCGCCTCGAACTTCACCAAGCGCTGGCCCACCCACCATTGGATCGCGCTGGTCCGGCGGCTGATCGAAGCCGGCAACGATGTCATCGTGGTCGGCGGCGCCGCGGAAATCCCGGTGGCAGAGGAGCTGGTGGATGGGGGCGGCGACGCGGTCGCCAGCGCCGCCGGCGATTTCGACCCGGCGGGCACCGCCGCCCTGCTCAAGCGGGCCCGGGCCCTGGTGGCCGGCGATACCGGTGCCATGCATCTGGCCACCGCCGTGGGCACGCCGGTCGTGGCGCTCTTCGGCCCCACCGTGGAGGCGTTCGGATTCTTCCCGTATCACGCCAAGGCCAGCGTGCTCCAGCGCGAGCTCGCCTGCCGGCCCTGTAGTGCCCAGGGAGGGCCGGCCTGTCCGCTCAGGCATCATCGCTGCTTGCAGGACCTGCAACCCGCCGAGGTGCTCGAGGCCCTGCGAAAGTTGCCGCGATGACCCTGCTCTCGGCGCCCGACGCGGCATTGGTCAAGCTCATGGGTGAGATGCCGCGCGGACCTCGGCGCGAAGGCGTGTTCGCGCTCTGGCTGACCCTCAGAGTCGCGCAGGACGTCTTTCTGGTTCCGCCGCCTCCCGAGCGGGCCATGCGCCGGCGGGTGGCCGCACTGGACCAGCGGTTGTCGAGCCTCACTCTGCCCGCTCCGCTGCGGCGCGCTCTGGCGGCCGCGCTCGCCGGGCTCAAGGATCCCGGCCGCGAACAGGCGGCCCTGGCGTTGCAGCAGCTGGTGGCTCCGGCGCGCGACGTGCTGGGCCCGGAGGCGGCGGAGGCGATCGGCAGGGCCGCCCGGGCCGCGGCGCAGCGCGTCAGGGACGAATAGTGCGAGCCGGATTGCTATATTGAGGCCGAGAAGCGAGGAATCCCGCCATGGCCGGCCACAGCAAGTGGAAGCAGATCAAGCACAAGAAGGCCGCGACCGATAACAAGCGTTCGGCGGTCTGGGCCAAGTGCATCCGGGAGATCACCGTGGCCGCCAAGGCCGGGGGCGGCGATCCCACCGGCAATCCCCGGTTGCGCACCGCCATCGATGCGGCCCGGGCGGTCAACATGCCCAACGACAATATCGATCGCGCCATCAAGAAGGGCACCGGCGAGCTGGCGGGGGAGAGTTACGAGGAGATCACCTACGAAGGGTACGGCCCCGGCGGCGCCGCCATCATCATCGAGGCCACCACCGACAATCCCAACCGGACCGTCGCGGAGGTGCGCCATGCGTTCAGCCGCAATGGCGGCAACCTCGGCGCGAGCAATTCGGTGGCCTGGATGTTCGACCGCAAAGGCCAGCTCTATCTCGACGCGACGAAGTATTCCGAAGACGAGGCGCTCGAGGCGGCACTCGAAGCGGGGGCCCAGGATTTCGTGAAGGACGGCGAGCTGTACACGGTGACTACGCTCCCCGCGGATTTCCATGCGGTGCAGGACGCCCTCAAGGCCAAGCGCTATACGATCGAGTCGGCCGAGCTGGCCATGGTACCCAAGAACACGGTGCGGGTCGAGGGCGCGGACGCGAGCCGGCTCCTCAAGCTGATGGAGACGCTCGAGGAGCTGGATGACGTCTCCAAGGTGTTCTCCAACTTCGATATCGACGCGGCGACGCTGGCGGAGGCAGGCGCCTGAGCGCTCTCCACCCATGAGGGTGCTGGGGATCGACCCGGGCACCGCGACGGTGGGGTACGGCGTGGTCGAGCGGTCGGCGAGCCTCGGAGCAGTGGCCCGTCTGGTGGAATGCGGGATCCTGCGCACCCGTCCGCGCGAAGCGCTCCAGCAGCGCCTGGCGACGATTCACGAGGGCCTCCACGAGCTGATCGAGCGCCACCGGCCGGACGTGCTGGCCGTGGAAGACATCTTCTACGCCACCAACGTGCGCACTACGATCGTGCTCGGCCACGCGCGCGGCGTGATTTTGCTGGCCGGCGCGCAAGCCGGCCTGGTCGTGGCGGAATACTCGCCGGCCCTCGTCAAGAAGACGGTGGTCGGGCGCGGCGGGGCGCTCAAGCCGCAGGTCGGTTTCATGGTGGCCAAGCTGCTCAAGCTCAGCGCCGCGCCGAAGCCCGCGGACGCCGCCGACGCGGTCGCCGTCGCGCTCACTCACTTGTTGACCGGGTTCCGCCGCGGTAACGGGCGATGATCGCCACGGTGAGCGGCGTGCTGGCCGAGCGCGAGGGTGAGACGGTGGTGATCCAGACCGATGGCGGCGTGGGGTACGCCGTCGCCGTTCCGCTCGGCGTCTTCGAACGGTTGCCGGCGCGGGGGGCACGTTGCGCGCTCTTCACCGAGCTGGTGGTGCGCGAGGACGGCTGGACGCTCTATGGTTTCGACTCGCCCACCGAGCGGGCCATTTTCCAGCGGCTGCTGTCCGCCACCGGTCTGGGACCCCGCCTGGCCCTGGCGATCCTGTCCACGCTCGGCCCGGAGCGCGCGGTGCGCAGCATCCAGGGAAAGGACGTCGCCGCATTGAGCACCGTCAGCGGCATCGGGAAGAAGCGCGCCGAGAAGCTGATCGTGGAGCTGTCGGATCGCTTTGCCGACATCGCCATTGCGCCGGCCGCCGGTCCGGGTCGCTCCTCGGACGAGGCGGTGCGGGCGCTCACGGTGCTGGGCTACACGGCCGCGGTCGCCGATGAGGCGGTCCGGGCGGTGCTGGCCGCGGGAAGCGCCGACGCGGTCGAAACTCTGGTGCGGCGTGCCCTGCAACACCTGACCACCCCGCGGGGAGGACGCCGGCCATGATCGCCATCTCCACCAGCCCGCACGTGACGGCCGAGTGGCAGTGCTCGCGGTGCGGCTCGACCAACCGGAAATTCGTAGGGAGCGCAACCACGAAGACGATCGATCGCTGCGTCTCCTGTCACGCCCGGCACGAAGTCACCGCAGGGATCCGCCCCGTGCGCTGGAACGCGAGACCGCTGTGACCCGCGTGGAGATCACGACGCCGGCCGCGCTGCCCGAGGAAGGCGGTGCCGAGGCGGCGCTGCGCCCCTCGCGGCTCGACGAATTCGTCGGCCAGGCGGCGGTCAAGGCGTCGCTGCAGATCGCGATCGACGCGGCGCGCGGGCGCGGCGAGCCGCTCGACCATATCCTCTTCTTCGGCCCACCGGGGCTCGGCAAGACGACCCTGGCCGCACTGCTCGCCAAGGAGATGGGAGTCCAGCTGCGCACCTCATCGGGCCCGGTGCTGGAGCGACCGGGCGATCTGGTGGGCCTGCTCACCGGCCTCGCGGCCGGCGATGTGCTCTTCATCGATGAGATCCACCGGCTGCGGCCGCAGCTGGAGGAGTTCCTCTACCCCGCGATGGAAGACTTCCGGGTGGACGTAAGGATTTCCGACGGGCCCAACGCACAGACGATTCCGATGAGCGTGGAGCGCTTTACCCTGGTGGGCGCCACGACCCGCTTCGGCCAGCTCACGCCACCCATGCGCGCGCGCTTCGGCATCGTCGAGCGGCTGGGGTTCTATCCGGTCGAGGACCTCACCCGGATCGTCAACCGCTCGGCCGGGATCCTGAAGGTCAGGATCGAGCCGGCCGGCGCGGAAGAGATCGCCCGCCGCAGTCGCGGCACCCCGCGCATCGCCAACCGGCTGTTGCGCCGGGTGCGCGACTATGCCGAAGTGAAGGCCGATGGCGTGGTGACGGAGGCGGTCGCATCCGAGGCGCTGGCGCGACTGAACGTCGACGAGCTGGGACTCGACGACATGGATGCCAGGATCCTCACCACCATCATCGAGAAGTTCGGCGGCGGTCCCGTCGGCCTGGGAACCATCGCGGCCGCGGTGAGCGAGGACGCCGGAACCCTCGAGGAAGTGTACGAGCCGTACCTGCTGCAGCAGGGATTCCTGGAGCGGACCCCTCGCGGCCGCGTGGCCACCGCCCATGCCTACCGCCGGTTCGGCATCACTCCCCCGCCTCCCACCGGAAGCCAGGCGACGTTCTTTGACGGCTGATCCGCGGGTGTCGCTCCCTACTTCCGCCTTCGATTACCATCTTCCGCCCGAGCTGATCGCCCAGTTCCCCTCGGAGCGGCGCGGCGAGGACCGGCTGCTGGTGCTGCGGCGGACCGGTGGAGGGTCGAACGCCCGGACCGAGCATTTGCGTTTCCCGGACCTCGTTTCCCTCATCGCTCCCGGGGACCTGCTGGTGCTCAATGCGACGAAGGTCAGGCACGCCCGGCTGCTCGGACGCCGGGCATCGGGCGCGCCGGCCGAGGTACTGCTGCTGCACCCCTCGGTCGAAGACACCTGGATCGCGCTGGGAAAGCCGGGCAGCGCGCTGCAACCGGGAAAGCGGATCGAGCTGCAAGCCGGCATGGCGGTGGAAGTGCTCGAGGTCCTGGAAGACGGCAATCGCCTGGTACGGCTGCTGGGCGGGACCGCCGAGCAGGTGATGGCGCGCGTGGGGCGGCTGCCCCTGCCACCGTATATCGAGCGGGATCCGACACCCGAGGACGAGCTCCGCTATCAGACGGTATTCGCCGGGCGCGAGGGCAGCGTCGCGGCACCGACCGCCGGCCTGCATTTCACCGCCGAGCTGCTGGAGCAGCTGGAGCGCCGCGGCGTGCGGATCGCGCGGCTCGAGCTGGAGGTTGGGCCCGGGACCTTCAAGCCGGTCGAAGCCGAGGATCCCAGCGAGCATCCGATGCATGCGGAGCGCTACGAGATTCCACCCGCGGTGGCCGCGGCGGTGGCGGAGGCACGCGCGCGAGGCGCGTCCGTGTGGGCGGTCGGTACCACGGTGGTGCGCGCGCTCGAGTCTGCCGCTCTCGAGCACGGCCTGGTGGCGGCCGGCCCGGGGGAAACCCGGCTGCTGATTGTGCCGGGGTACCGCTTCCGGATCGTCGATCGCCTGCTCACCAACTTTCACCTGCCGCGCTCCACGCTGCTGATGCTCGTCGCGGCCTTCGCGGGATACGACCCGGTCATGGCCGCGTACGCGGAAGCCATCCGCTCGCGTTACCGTTTCTACAGCTACGGCGACGCCATGGTAATCCTGTGACCGGTGACCGGTTGCGGCTTCCCGCCTTCGGCTTCGGGCTCGACGCGACCGACGGCGCGGCGCGGGCGGGCCGCCTCGCCCTGCCGCACGGCGAGGTGCTCACACCGGCATTCATGCCGGTCGGCACCTATGGCACCGTCCGCGGCCTGCACCCCGAGGAAGTCGAGCGGGCGGGCGCCCAGATCATCCTGGGCAACACCTATCACCTGCACCTGCGCCCCGGCGAGGAGACCGTCCGCGCGATGGGCGGCCTGCATCGCTTCTCCACCTGGCCCAAGCCGATGCTCACCGATTCCGGAGGATTCCAGGTTTTTTCTCTGGCGGGGCTGCGCACGATTTCCGAGGCGGGCGTGGAGTTCACCAGCCACCTCGACGGCTCGGTCCGGACGCTGAGCCCCGAGAGCTCGATGGAGATCCAGTGGGCGCTGGGAGCCGACGTGGCCATGGCTTTCGACCACGTGGTTCCGGGGCAGGCTTCCTTCGAGCTGGCGCAGGAGGGGATGGAGCAGACCTTGCGCTGGCTGGAGCGCTGCCAGCGGAGGCACGCCGAACTGTCCGACGGTCGGCAGACGCTGTGGCCCATCGTGCAAGGCGGCACCCACGCCGAGCTGCGCCGGCGCTCCCTGGAGGGCACCCTGGCGCTGGGTCCCTGGAGCGGACTGGCCATCGGCGGTCTCTCGGTCGGTGAGCCCAAGCCGGTGATGCACAGCGTGCTGGAGTCCCTCGCGGGCGGGCTCCCGGCCGAGCAGCCCCGTTATCTTATGGGCGTCGGTTTCCCCGATGATCTGGTCGAGGGCATCGCCCGGGGCGTGGACCTCTTCGACTGCGTCGCGGCGACCCGGAACGGACGCCATGGGAGCGCCTGGACCGAGACCGGCAAGCTGAACATTCGCAAGGCCGCCCATCGCTGCTCCGAGGAGCCGCTGGATCCCGGCTGCGACTGCGCCACCTGCGCGCGCTTCTCGCGCGGCTATCTCCGCCACCTGTTCGTCGCGGAGGAGATGCTGGGACTGCGGCTGGTGTCGCTGCACAACGTACGCTTCCTGCTCCGCGTCGGAGAGCAGGCCAGGCGTGCGATTCTGGAGGGTGATTTCGACCGCTGGAGCCGGGAATGGCTCCGGCGCTACTCGGGACGAGAGGACCAATGAGCTCAAGCCTCGCCATGCTGGTGCTGCAGTTCGGGGCCATCATCCTGATCTTCTACTTCCTGCTGATCCGGCCCCAGGCTCAGGCGCGGAAAAAGCACGCCCAGATCCTCGCGCAGCTCAAGCGGGGCGACGACATCACCACCGCCGGCGGGATCATCGGGAAGGTGAAAGACGTGAAGGACGACCGCATCACCATCGAGAGCGGGACCGCCACCCTGGTCGTGGAGCGGGGCCGCATCGTTCGCGTGGGTGAGGCCGTTTCTCCCACGGCCTAGCATGGCGATTCTCGACCTCCACCTGCTCGGCTCCCCGGTGCTGCGGCAACGCGGCGAGGAAGTGCGCGCGGTCGACGCCGGGATCCGGCGGTTCATCGAGGATCTCTTCGAGACCATGGAGACCGCCAAGGGGGTGGGGCTGGCCGCCAACCAGGTCGGGGTGGCCCGGCGCGTCGCGGTGGTGGGGGTCGAGCAGGAGCGCCTGGCGATGATCAATCCCGTCATTCTGAGCGCCGAGGGCCGCTCGCGGGAAGAGGAAGGCTGCCTCTCGGTGCCGGACGTTTTTGGGGAGGTCGAGCGGCCCGAGCGGATCGTGCTCGAGGCCATGGACGCCGAGGGAAAACTCTACCGGCGCGAAGCGAACGGCCTGCTGGCCCGGGCCATCCAGCACGAGATCGATCACCTCGACGGCATCCTGTTCTTCGATCATCTCAGCGCGCTCAAGCGCCAGCTCCTGGTGGCGCGCTGGAAGAAGGACCATCGCGGTGAAGGCGTCATCAAGTCCCTTCGACCGGAGGCCGTCCGGCCGCGGTAATGCGCATCGTCTTCTTCGGCACCCCCGATTTCGCGGTGCCGAGCCTGGAAGCGCTCCTGACTGAGCGCGCGCAGGTGGTCGGCGTAGTCACCCAACCCGACAAGCCGAGGGGGCGCTCGCGCTCCGAGCTGGTCCCGCCGCCGGTCAAGCTGGTGGCCGAGCGTCATGGCCTGCCCGTCCTGCAGCCCGAGCGACCGGCAGGCGACGTATTTCTCGCCGCCCTGCGCCACTGGCATCCCGAGCTCGGCGTCGTGGTTGCCTACGGGCACCTGCTGCGTCCGGACGCCCTCGCGCTCCCGTCCCGCGGCATGCTCAACGTGCATGCTTCGCTGCTGCCGCACCTGCGCGGCGCTGCCCCGATCAATTGGGCCATCCTGCAGGGCGACGCCGAAACAGGAGTCAGCGTCATGCAGATGGAGGCTGGCCTGGATAGCGGACCGGTGCTCCGGCGCACCGCGACACCCATCGGAGCCCAGGAGACCGCTGGAGAGCTGCGCGAGCGCCTGGCGACGCTGGGCGCGGAGACGCTGATCGAGACCCTCGCCCTGATGCGCCTGGGCCGGCTGACCCCGGAACCCCAGGATCCCGCCCTGGCCACCTATGCGCCGAAGCTCGATCGGCGGGTGACCAGGATCGACTGGAGCGAGACGGCGGCCGCGATTGCGCGCCGCATCCGCGCCTTCGATCCGATTCCGGGGGCATGGGCGACGCTGGAGAGCCAAGAGGTAAAGCTCTTCGGCGCGAGGGTGATCGCGGGCGAAGGCCGGCCCGGAGAAGTGCTGGAGGGGGCCGGCGCGCTGCGGGTGGGGACGGGCCTCGGGGTCGTCGAGATCGCCGAGGTGCAGCCGGCGGGACGCGCGCGCATGAGTG
>DATCWE010000058.1:0-7129 GCA_036566495.1 Gemmatimonadales bacterium
CCCCACGGAAGCATGGGCAGCAGCACCTGCTCCCTGAGCACGTCGCGCCTGCCGTTCCGGGTCGCGCGCGCGAAGGCGGTGACCTCGTGCAATAGATGAGCCCAGCGACCCCGGCGCGCCAGATCCCGGAGGGACGCCAAGCCGTCATAACTTATGGTGTTGTTGCCCTGGTTGCCCGTCAGCATCACGGTCACGCCGTCAGCCTGGGCCAAGGCGTGCAGCCCCGCCCACCACGGAAGGTTTCCAGGGTTGCGCATCGGTAACCCCGACATCCTGAAGAGGGCCTCATCGTAGTCGAACGGGGTCCGGCCATCGGTGCGATGAATCCGCAGATCGAGATTCGGGTAGAGCCCGGCGACCTCCTCGACTTCCCTGGATTCGTCGGCGACCCAGATGCGGCCCAGATTGCCCTGAAAGCCGAGCCGGGGGGCCGCATGGTAGGCGTGGAGGCGGCCTCCCTGCGCGCCCAACTGGAGGGCCGCCGAGGCGGCCACTGCGGTGGAATCCAGCCCTCCGCTCAGCATGATTCCCACCGGTCCGGTCGAGCGCACCCGGTCCAGCACCGCCCGATCGAAGACCTCCTTGAAGCCATCGACGTACTCGCCCTCGCTGCGGAAGCGGAGCTTCCGGGAGGGTGCCGGAGACCAGAAGCGCTCGGTCCGGACGCCGTCCGCGCCGGCCGTCAGCGCGTGGCCCGGGAGCAGCCGGTGCACCCCGGTGAAGAAAGTCGAATGCGGATCTTGGAATAGCACCAGCGATTCCGCGATCTTCTGCTCGTTGAGCCGGGCCGGCACGTCGTCCAGGGCAACCAATGCCTGCGGCAGGCTCGCCAGGGCAATGCGCCGGGGCGATTGGTGGTAGAACAGCACCCGTATCCCCATGCCGTCACGGGCGCAGAACAGTTGGTGCCGCCGGTCATCCCAGAGCGCGAAGGCAAAGTCACCGACCAGCCGGGGGGCGCAACCGGGTCCCCAAGCCTCGTACGCGGCAAGGATGAAGGCTGCGTCCGGCCGCTGCCCGGCCGCTGCCGCACTCAGGCCCAGGTCAGCCGCAAGCTCGGAGCGGTTGTCGATGCGGGCGTCGGCCACCAAGGCGATGCGGCCGTCGGCGGAGCGAAGCGGCGGATGGTAGTACGAGTCCTCGGGAGTGATCCGCATGGGGCGGCAGCCCAATGCGACGGGGCTCTCCGGCGTCTCAGGAGCCCACGCAGCTGCCTCCGAGCCGAAGTGGCGGAGGGCCTCCAACATGGGCGCAAGCACGCTCCGCGGCACCGGGGCCCCGTCGAAGCGACGGATCGCGCAGATGGCGCTCATCGAGGGCTCTTGCCGCAACGAGGGCCACGGTCCGCCGGCTCAAGCAAATGAAGAGACGACGGCAAAACCATCCTCGCGAGGTCCCCCGGTCACAATGACCGTCCCGGCGCGGACCCAGGCGTGGGCATCAAAGCTTGCGGCGGGATTGACCCCGAGGTACAGCGTACTGGCGATTCCGCGCCGGCGCAGCATCCACTGGGCCGCCACTGCCTGGGGGAGACAAACCGGTTTCCAGGGCAGATGCCGGGATGCGGTTTCCACCGCCCAGCGGATCCTGAGGGCCGTGCTGGTAGTGGCGCGGTCCTCGAGGGGGGGACCTTCGGCCATGTGCCGCCCCAGGCGAGAGGCCACCCGGGAAAACCGCAGCATCCGCAGGAGCAATCCGGATACGCTGAGGGCGGCCACTGCTTCGAGCAGCAGTCCTCGCTCAGGAGCCGTCAGGTGGATTAGCTGGCGCAACCGTTTCATCTTGGATCCGGATCAGCTGGGCGTCCTGCAGCGCTTCCAGGAACTCGCAGACATCCCGCAAGCAGGTTTCCGCATCGACTTCAAACTCCTCCCGCAGCGCGGCGGAAAGCTGCGCCGCCGAACGCGGGCGCTCGAGCAAGGCCCAGATCCGCGTCCCGGCACCCTCCAGCCCGAAGTACATGCCTTGCGCCAGGCTCATCATGACGACGCTGTGATCCATCTCCACTGCGACCGGCTCCTCGCTGCGAGCCACGACGGTCTCCGGTCCGATCGGATGTCGGGATCCCACAGACACCTCCTGTGCGGACCGGCGGCCCTCTCAGGCCAGCCGAGTCTCCGTTTCGATCAGGTCGACTACCCCGGGAAGATGCTGAAACCCCCGTGGTCGCAGCAATCGGGCCACCTCCACCTTGCTGGCCAGCGCCGCCGCGTGCCGAAAACATTGACTGGCGAGCCCAAGCGCCACCGCGTAGGCCAGGAAGTAGGTCTCCTCGACCAGGGCGGTCACCGCTTCTAGGCCCTCCAGCGACTCCGTGCGGGGCTCGCCTTCTCCATCACGAAGGACGTAAACCCGGTGGAGGGCCACGGGATCCCCTGCGTCGGCAGAAGTATCGACCGGCACCAGCAGCTTGCCGCGGTTGCCGCCGGCCGTCTCGAGCTGCTGGTCGGGCCAATCCAACGCCGCGAGTGCATCGGCGTCGAGGCGAGTCCTTGCGGCACTCCGCCAGACCCCAAATCTACCGCTGCTCAGCGGCGTGAGCACGCAAACATCGTCCGACACCAGAGACGCACCCCTTTGCAGTAACGCCGCTACCAGGGTCGACTTGCCTGCACCCGACGGCCCCGCCAGCGCGATGCCCTTGCCGGCGATGGTGACGCAGCTGGCATGCAAAGGAAAGCTGCCCCGCTGGTGGAGGATCGTGCCCATCATGGCGCCGGTCAGATACAACCGCACGTCCTCGGGCCGGGCCGCCGGGTCGGGATCGACCCGAATCTCGTTGCCACCCGAGGCGCGGTAGCGGGCCACACCGCGGACTCCCAGGTGGATTGCTCCGTCCTCGAGGAGGGATCGTGCGCTGTAAGGCGGACCATCTACCAGCGGTGTGGCCAGAGGTTCGCGGAGGATGGTCACGTCGGGTACCCCGGGACCCGCACAGGCAGGCCAACCGGGGAGGTCCAGGACCGAGCGAACCGTCAACCCATACAGGGCGAAGTCGCGCGGTGGGTGCAGCGATGGAATCGCGGCGTTACCGGGGTGGGCGGAGATGGCTAGGACCCGAACGCAACAATGCCCCTCGGAAAGGTCCACCGGGGGGCATTGCGACGACTGAAGCTAGTGAGCGTCTTAGCTCTGCGTGGGGAACTCGCCGATGCCGCCGTCACGCGGATTACCGATTCCGCCCATCGTCTCCTGGACCGGCTTCCGAACGAGGGCTGGCTTGGCCCAAACCAATTTACGTGCTTCCATCGGAGTCTCCTTGCGTACGATTGAGTGGCAACCTCAAAGCCAGCCGCTGCGATCCTTTGTCCGCAAGTGCTGGAGCGAAAATTCTTCCGTAAGACAATACAGCAATTCCGCGGCCAGTCAAGCGGCGATAATTGCCAGGGCGAGGAGTCCGCTTCAGAATCGCGTATCCTCAAGGGAAATCAGCACCTAGCCGCAGGGTCCCTGCTCGATGCCCCGTCCTCACTTCCTTGCCGCTCCACCCACCTACGTGGTCCCTGTGCACCAAAATTGTGTTGCCGATACGACAACATTCTGACGGCTTTTCGGGCTGAGCTGGCGCATAGCCAGCCCATTCTTCGCTCGCTAGGTTGGACAATACTACCTCGTCGGGCAACTGGGACCAGTCCAATGCTCCTCAAGCAAAGTCGGTGCCTCCCGCTGGCACGGTCGAGTGGTCTCGCCCTGCTTTGGGTGGCGGCCTCGTGCCAATCCTCCAGCGGCGGACCGCTCGCCTTTCACCCTTACCGATTTGTGAGCTCTGAAGGTCGCAGAGTGCCCGCCGAGCTGGCCTACTTACGGGTCCCCGAAAACCGGGAAGGGAAACCCAGCCGAACCATCGAGCTGGCGGTACTGCGGTTCCCCTCCACGGGACCACGCCAAGCCGACCCAATCGTTTATCTCGCGGGCGGTCCTGGAGCTTCGGCGCTGGAACATGCTCGGGGAGCCCGCTTTCCGGCGTTCATGGCGCTGCGAGCAGCCGGTGATGTCATTGTATTCGAGCAGCGCGGCGCTGGAATCTCCCGGCCCAACCTGTCCTGCCCTGAGCGGGTGGGTTCTCCATTGGATCAGCCGGCGACCCGCGAGTCGGTGACCCGTCTGTTCCGGGTGGCCGCCGCCGCGTGCGCGGCCTACTGGCGTCGCCGGGGGGTCGACCTGGCCGGGTACAACGTCCGCGAAAGCGCTGACGACCTGGAAGCGCTCAGGGTAGCGTTGGGGGTTCCCCACCTGGTGCTCTGGGGGGTCAGTTACGGCAGCCATCTGGGCTTGACTACCCTGCGACGCCATCCGGGGCTGGCGTCCCGGGCAATTTTCGCGGGAGTGGTCGGGCCCGATGACACCTGGCCGCTGCCAAGCGCGATCGACCGCCGGTTTGGCCCAGTGGCCGCACTGGGTCGCACCGCCGGGTTTCTCTCCGTGGTGGCTCGGCTCGATTCCCAGCCGGTCGTCGTGCGGCTGCGGTCGGCGGGACGGGCCGAACGCGACAGTGTCTCCCTCACGATCGGCGGCGACGATTTCCGGGGTGCCATCACGGGGGCGCTGCTGGACCCGAAACGGGCGGCCACGGTTCCGGCGCTGATCGATGCCGCGGTACGCGGAGATTACCAGGCATTGGCGCCAGGTATGCTGCAGACCCGGACACCCCGCTCGATCGGTTCGGCGATGGCCTATGCCACCGCCTGTGCGTCGGGTGCCAGCGTGGCGCGCCGCCACCGTGCAGCGCTGGAGGCCCTCCACTCCGTGCTGGCGCCCTACCCCAACCTGGCGGAAGCCAACTGCGACGTCTGGGGGGCCGGCGATCTCGGGGAGGACTTTCGGCAGACGGTGCGATCGGACGTGCCGACGCTCCTCATCAGCGGCAGCTTGGACGACACCACGCCATACGAGAACACCGCCGCGGTGCTCCAGGGTCTGTCACGGGGCGAAGAGCTCATCCTGGAGGGCGCCCGACATGGCAACGACCTGGTCGTCGGATCGCCGGAAATCGCGGAGCGAATGCTCGAGTTTCTTCAGGGGCGACCGCTCAAGGTCCGCCGGCTCACCCTGAGTGGGGCCGCATTGAACCAGCCACCGGGCGCTAGTTTGCCGCAGCCCTGAACAGCAGCGTGGCGTTGATCCCGCCAAATCCGAACGAGTTACTGAGCAGGAACTCGGCCGCCACCGCCGCACCGGTTCCGCGGACATAATCCAGCTCGCAGGCCGGATCGGGGTCCTGCAGGTTCACGCTGGGCGGCAGCCAGCCCCGCCGGCTCGCGAGCGCGCAGATCGCCGCCTCGATCGCTCCACTCGCGCCCAGGGCGTGACCGTAGTAGCCCTTGGTGCCGCTGATCGGGACGCGCTCCGCGTGACGGCCGAGCACCTGGCGGAGCGCCAGCGCTTCCGTGGGATCGTTGAGCGGCGTCGAGGAGCCATGCGCGTTCACGTAATCCACGGCTTCCCCCGGCACACCCGCCGTACTTAGCGCGGTCTGCATGGCCCGAGCCGCCTGGCGGCCATCGGGACGCGGTGCGGTCATGTGATGCGCGTCATTGGTCAAGCCGTATCCCACCACCTCGGCGTACACGGTGGCGCCCCGGGCCCGCGCGCGCTCGCGCTCCTCGAGCACCAGCACGGCGGCCCCTTCGGCCATCACGAACCCGTCGCGGTCGCGATCGAAGGGTCGGCTGGCGGTGGCCGGATCCTCGTTGCGGGTCGACATCGCCCGGATGATCGCGAAGGCGCCGTAGCTCAGGGGAGAGAGGGGCGCCTCCGCGCCTCCTGCGAGCATCACGTCAGCCTCGCCCCGCTGAATGGCGCGCACCGCTTCGCCGATCGCGATCGCGCCCGATGCGCAGCTCATCCCGTTGGTGATGTTGGGACCCGAAATGCCCAGCTCGATGGCCAGGTTGCAGCTCGCCGCTCCGACGAAGACGGTCAGGGCGAGGCCGGGTTCCACGGCGCGAACCCCGCCGGCCAGGTACTTGCCGTGCTCCTGTTCCGCGAACGCGACTCCGCCCAGCGCCGTCCCCATCATTGCGCCGATGCGCTCGCGATCTTCCCGCTCGAGCTCGATGCCCGCGTCCGCCAGGGCGAGCCGCGCGGCGGCCAGGGTGAATTGCGAGCAGCGATCCAGCCGCTTGGCGCGGCGTGGCTCCATATAGACACTCGGATCAAATCCGTCGACTTCGGCGGCCACGTGACTGCGGAATGGCGCGGGATCGAAGCGGGTGAGCGTCCGTACCACCGAGCGCGCCGAGCGCAGGCCGTCCCAGAAGGGCTCGACGCCGATACCGATCGGGGTCACCGGACCCAGGCCGGTGATCGCGACGCGGCGCTCACTCATGGCCGGATTCCGCGGCGAGGGCAATTCCAGCGAGGGTGCGACTGGCGATCCCGTGGACAAACACCGGGCCAATCACCCAATCCGCCGCCGGACGCCTGAGGAACGCCCATGCAGGTCCTGCCCATTCGTGAAGGATTGTCGCGCGTGAACCGGAGCCTTCAGCCACGATGCTCCAGAGCACATCCATGCCTGTGGTGACGCCGCCGATGTGCCGGTAGCGCACCTCGCGGCGCCGCGGGTCCACCTGCATTTCGGAGAGCCACCAGGTGGGCCAGCGCAGCGGGCCGAACGGCCGCCACGCGGCCATTTCCACCACGCCACCATTGGGCCGGCGCTCTCGCATGCGAACCCAGCGGTAATGCGGCAGAATGGCAGGCCAACCCTCCACCTCGGCCGCGTGCCGAAAGACCCGATCGGGAGCGGCGGCGATCCATCGGGTGTCTACGGTGCGCATCAGGCCTGGGGATGCCAGACCGCAACCAGGCGGGCACCCGGACGGCGCGCCACCCGGGCCAGCATCCCCGCCTCGGCGAGCAAGGCGGCCAGCGAGGCGGGGGTGAAGCCGCGGCGCAGAGAGGTCACCCCGTCGCGCAGGGTATCGCGGTCGAAGCGGAGCAGGGTACCCGCGACCCGGAAGCCGAGCGCCGCGAAGAAGGAGCGCCGCAGATCGGCCACGATGACGGCATAGCGGGCGACGCGGGTGCACTCGCGTAGCAGACGGACGACGGCCGTGGGTGAGAAGTGGTGGGCCACCTGACTCAACAGGACCAGGTCCACGCTCCCCGCGCGAAAGGGCAGCGC
>DATCWE010000336.1:0-8216 GCA_036566495.1 Gemmatimonadales bacterium
GCGTGGTGAGCCGCACCCGGCTCATGCTGGGCCAGGCCGCGTGGATCGGCGGGGCGGCCATCGCGGAGCAGCGCATCCGCCTGGGGCGCGGCGCCGTGGTCGGCAGCCCGGAGCGCCCCGCGACGGTCGCGGCGCCGGAGATCGAGCTGTCCACGGGAGCGACGGTCTACGGCCAGATCAGCGCGATGCGGGGAGCGCGGACCTTTTGAGCCTGCGCACCGATGTGCTGCGCCTCTCGGCGGCGACCCTGCTGGGGTTCGTGTTCGTCATGCGCCGCAGCGAGGCGCGCTTGGTGCGCCAGCTGCGGGACGGCTTCACCTTCTACCGGCTGAATCCGCTCGATCGCTGGGTGCTGCGCCGGCTGGTCCGCAACGGCGTGGCGACCTTGGTGGACGAGGGCCGCTACGCGTTCATCCCGGACGGGTACGCTTCATTCCGGGCTCGGCGGCGGGTCAGGGCATTCGTGCTCATGGCGCTGTTCGCAGTCGCACTGCTGATCTTATGACCAAGTGGGTCGGATCTGTACCGCGAAATTGACCTGACCGTTCACCCAACCCCCAACAAAAGAAGTGCCCGATACCCCGCCAGGACCGAATTTCAGTCGCTCCTAGCGGGGGGCGATTTTGAGTCGTAGCCTTGTATGAGGAGCTCTTAACTCAGCGATCAGGCCGGATGGGGCACCCTCGCCAATGAGGGCCTCAGGGATGGGGGGGACTAGGGCCCGACGGCCTTGTAAGCCACCATCGGAGGGGGGTTTGCGCGCGTCGCCGCAGGTGTCGCTGCTGCTCCGCAGGGCGTTGTCCGGAGTATTCCTGGCCATTGGCACCGCACCGGTGGCCCAGGCGCAAGCCTGGAGCCTCATCCTGTTCGTCGATCCCTATCCGTCCCCCTACCCGAGCGACTGGGAAACCAACCCGAACCTCAGCACCCTGACGATCGTCAATCCGACCGGTCAGGATCGCGACGTGCGGCTGGTGTACCAGGTCGTGAACTCCGCGGGGCAGGTGCTCGCGAACGGCCGCAGCGACCTGCTCAACATCCCGGCGGGCGCACCGACGATCTTCACTTCCTATATAGACATTGCCGGCAGCTCGAGCCGGGACCGCGCGACCCAAGCCAGGATTGAACGCACCGGCCGGATTCCAGAGGGGACCTACCGGGCCTGCGTGACAATGGCCGACGCCGGCGGGTTCGTGCTGGGGGACGCGTGCGCGATGTTCACCATCGTGTATCCCGATCCGCCGTTTCTGCTGGGACCGGGCGCCGGCGAGGTGGTGAGCGTCGCCGCGCCGTTCTTCCTGTGGACCCCGGTCCAGGTTCCTCCGGCATTTGAGGTCCGCTACGCGCTGCAAATCGCGGCCGTGCGCCCCAGTCAGACCCCGGAAGAGGCGCTCAACGCGGCCGTGCTGCACTTCCAGGGCGCCGACCTGGAAGTCACCAATCTGCAGTATCCGGTGGACGGCCAGCCGTTCGAGCCGGGCACGCGCTACGCCTGGCGCGTCGTGGCGGTCGACCAGGGCGGCTTTCCTCCGTCGAGCAACGGAGGCTCGAGCGAGATCCGGACCTTCCGGTACGATGACGGCACCGCCGCCACCTCAGCGGCAGCGCCACTGAAGCTCTCCCTCTTCAACGCCCAGGACACGGAGGCAGACTCGGGCACCCCGCCGGAGAGCCGGGGCATCAAGGAAATCTGCGAGCAGTGGGACAGCCTCTCCGCGAAGGACCTGGTGCTGACCGTCAACTCGCCGCTCGGGCTCAAGCGCTTCGCCGGACAGCCGGCCTGGTTGTTCAGGCAGGGAGATCCCGCGGAGAGCGACGCAAAGTTCTCCGACCGGGGCGATGCCCGGTGGTGGATCAGGGTCAAGACCAGCGGCGGGCGGCGCGATGTGCTGATCGGAGGAAGCTGCAACAAGACCAAGACGAAGGTCGACTGGATCGCGAGCCGGGACTCCACCCTGCAGCAGCGCTTCAACGAGCTGGTGCAGCCCTCCTCGAGCGGTGAAGGCAACGAGACCAAGGTGGTCAAGCCGGAGACGGGGGTGCTGGACTACGCGGTGGTGGTCCTCTCCGGCCCGGGGCAGCATACGGTCGCTGTGCCGGAGGAGTTCCACGAGGGAGTGGACTTCTTCAAGGGCCACAACCAGGGGATCGAGGTGGCGCTCGGTCTGAATGTGTACGCCGTGCTGAACCTTCCGGCCCTCAAAGCCTGGCAGTTCTTCCAGGCGCTGGATTACCCCGAGCGGCAGGTCACCCTGCAAGGCTTTCTGGGGTGGGACGCGCAGTGGAATCTCGGCCTCGCGCTGGGAGACGAGGCGGGCGTGGATGTCTCCAACGAGAAGAAGTTCCTGGTGCTCCGCGCCGACCTACCGGAGCGCAAGCCGCGGCCGGACGTCAAGAATCCATGGTATCAGTCGATGCATCTCAGCTTCGAGTTCAGTGTGGGAGACTCCACCGGGTTCTCCGGCAAGAGCTCTGCCATACCCGAAGCGCAGCGGACTGAAGCGGAGTCCGGACGCCTGAACGTCAAGAATTCGTTCGACGTGGTCGGCAAGCTCATCCACACCATCGTCATCAACAAGCAGCTGACCCTCGAGGGCTCGGTCGGATTCGATCGCGCCACCGAAGGTGGCAAGGGTGCCATCGGGAAAGTCATCAACCTCGTGCAGAGCTGGCGGGAAGCAGCCTGCCCCATGCCGACCGAGACCAGTACCGATCTGGTCGTCAGTTACGCGGCCCAGACCGACGTGCCCCTGGGCACCAACCTGACCTGGGAAGGCCTCAAGGCGGATTTCAAGCTGACGCAGAAGCGCGACAAATTCGTCGTGGCGCTCTCCAGCTCCCTCGGCATCGGAGGCCGGCCGGCGGTGATCAAGCTGGGTGGGTCGATGGAGCAGCAAATCGACAAAGCAACGTCGAAGAAGGACGTGAAGGTGCTCGAGGCGGAGCAGAACCAGCTGAAGAAGGACCTCGCCGCCGCACGGTTGGGGCTGGAGGACGCCAAGAAGGAGTGGAAGGAAGCCACCGGCGCGAAGAAGGCCGTCAGCTACGACGCGTACTGTGCCGAGTCGGCGAAAGTCACCAAGCTGAGCCAGGACCTGGAGACCATGACCAAGGATGCCCGGACCTGGCGCTTCCGGGCTTCGGCAGGGCACATGTCCTTCGGTGAGCTGCTCGCGAGCCTGCAGGACCTCGTGGCCTGGATCGGCCAGCGATGAGGCGAGGTGTGCTGGTCTGGACGGCCCTCCTGGCCGCGCCCATCCCGGCGTCCGCGCAAGCCGGGGAAGCGGTGGCAGGGATGCGGCAGTTCTTCGCCAACCTGCCCCAGGGAGCCTTCGACCTCTCGGATGTCGAGATCGTCACCGGCAGCGCCGGTGGCACCACGGTATTCGCCAACACGCTGCTCGCAGGAGCCAAGACGCAGCTGCTGTTCTCCCTGGCTGCAGCCGGCGGTGGCCGGGGCTTCACGCTCGCGCTCCGCCCGGACCGCTGGTCGCTGGCCGAGTCGTTCCCGCAGCTCGCCAATCCTGCCCTCGAAGGCCTGACGCTGTCGAACGTGATGCTGGTGGTCACTGACCAGGACATCTCGCGGGACGCCAGCGAGCTGAGCGAGGACGAGGCCGGTTTCTACCAGGACATCTTCGGCCGGCCGGATTTCAAACTGGTGCTGAAGCCCGGGCTCAACTTGCTGGCCGGCATTCCCACCGAGGGGCTCGCACCCAATCATCCCCTCAAGGCGATCACGGGGGCTTTGGGCATCGAGACCGGGACCATCTTCCTGCAGGGAACGCTGGGGAAGAGCCTTGCCTTGCTGACCAGCCCGGGCGCCGGCGGCGCCGCGGCCATCAAGGACCTCTATCTCCGCGCCGAGCTGCCGCCGATGCGACCGCCGGGCTCGCCCGACTGGTTCCGCCATGGACAGCTCGCACTGGAAATCACCGGTGACCCCGCCGTCCGCCTGGTCGGGGAGATGACGGTGCGAATCCAGCAGGACGAGCTGCTGTTCGCCCTCGCCGCCGCGCTCGCCCGCAGCGGCGTCTCACTCAGCGGGGGACTCCGTTCGGAGCAGGGTTGGCTGCAGCCGTTCGGACTCAACTGGCTCACCCTCAACAGGGTCACGCTCAAGCTCGGGATCACGCCGCTGGGCGTTCAGCTCGGCTTTGGCGGCGACATGGTGATCGGCTCGAAGGACATGGACGTGGCGGTCGGCGTCACCGTGAGCCCCGCCGGGGTGCCCACCAATTTCATTTTTGCGGGTGAGAGCGAAGCAGGGTTCGGGATGTCCGACCTGGTCCAGCTCCAGGCCAGGATGGCCGCGGCACGCGGCGGGAACGGACAGTCCGGCGCGGTGATTCCGCTCGACGCGCTGCCCGCCATCGAGTTCCGCAAGGTCGGGCTCAAGTTTGCGCCCATGCCCGACCCGGATCTCGGCGTGGAGCGCGGCATGGCGATCAAGGGCCGGCTCTGGCTGCCGACCGGCCAGGACGGCACCCTCACCGATTTCGCGGGAATCGACGCGAGCGTCGGGGAGGAAGGCGTCACGATCAAGGGCAATCTCGGGGCGTTCCAGCTGGGTCCGCTCAGCTGGCAGGACGCTCGTCTGGACCTCGCGGCCACTCGGGAAGCGCAGCGGCTGCGCGTTTCGGGGGACGCTACGCTGGGCAGCTTTCGCCAGAAAATCGACGTCGACTTTACCAAGACGGCTCTGCGCTTCAACACGGTGACCGAATTGTTCGGGCTCTTCCACGCCCAGCTCGATGCCGAAGGGGCGCTGGACCTGCGCCGCCCAGCGTTCCGGGTGCACGCCCTGGCGGAGAACGACCTCGCGGAGGCGCTGGGGCCGATCGTACGCACCGCCGCGATCCGCTATGCCGCCGGCGGGAAAGGGGTCCTGGATGCGGCGGATGCGGCGCTCCGGGGAGTGCGGCAGACCCTCGCTGCTGCGGAAGCCACCGCGGACCAGCTGCGCAACCGGCTGGAGGCCCAGCGGCAAGCCGCCCTGACTGCGGCAACCACCGCCGCCCAGACTCGGGACCAGCTCGCCACGCAGGCGGCTGCTACCCGAACCGTGCGCGATCGGGCTTACCGAGCCTGGGACGACACGCCGGCCACCCAGCCGGTTCTCAAAGGGACTCGATACTCGGCGTACCTGGCCGAGGCCGCGCGCTATAAGACGCAGGCGGCTCGCTATGCTGCCCAGGCCGCCGTCGCGGACGCTGCCCGCCGCATTGCCGCGGCGATCCCGCCGGTGGACCGGAATGCGCTGGTACTGGGAGCCGACGCCGCGGCCGCGGCGATTCGGGACCAGCTGCGGACCGCCGAATCGAATCTGACCGCGCTGCGGGAGCGGTTTCAGCTCGTGATGGACGCGCTCAATCGCGGAGAAAACCTGGTTACCATCGAGCGAGCCGAAGTGAAAGCCGATCTCGAGGCCTTGCTGCAAGGCGAGGCGCTGGCCTGGAGCCTGAGCGGCAGCTTCATCGGCCGCCCCTTCAACCTCCAGAGCACGATCAGCTTTGCCGACCCCGCCTCGGCCGCCGGCGCGCTGCTGGCAGACCTGGTATCCCAGTGAGGCGGAGACTCCGCTCCGCTCCGGCCATCGCCCTGCTGCTCGCGGGGCCGCTTGCCGGGCAGGCTCCCGGGAGCGCACTACAGCGCGTCCAGATGCATGCCGAGCTGGGAACCGAGGCCGAGCTGTATGGGATCAGCGGTCGCGAGGGGCGACGCCCGGGGCAATCGGCACGGGTTTTCTTTACCCCGACTTTTACCTACAAATCGCTTTCGCTCTCGTTGAATCTCCTGCTCTCCACCGAGAACGGCTCCACCGCCGGCCTGGGTGCGCTCCCGGGGCGGCAGCGTCTCAACCAGATCGGGATCGTCCCGCGCTGGGCGTGGGGCAAAGCCTATCTGGGGTCGTTCAGCGACAACTACACCCCGCTGACCTGGTCGGGAGTGCGGGTGGATGGGGCGGGGTTCGAGCTCAATCCCGGCTTGCTGCGGTTCGGCATCATCGGCGGCAGCAGCCGTCAGCCCGTGTTAGGCGGCGCCACCACCGGGAGCTTTGGGCGCCGCCTGGCGGGCGGCAAGCTGGGGGTAGGCCGCAAGTCGGAGTTCGGCGGACCCGGCACTTTTCTCGACGTGGTATTCCTGCGGGTGTGGGACGATCCGTCCTCGCTTCCGCCGGGCGACAGCCTGCCGATTCCGATCAATCCGGATTCCGTGATCGTCGAGCCCGATACCGCCCTGCTGCCGCGGCTGCCGATCGACCCCTACGCCGTGACCCCGCAGGAGAACGCCGTGCTGGCCACGTCCGGGGGCCTCAGCCTGCTGGGCGGTGCGGTGGCCTGGAGCGGCGAAGTCGCGGGCAGTGTGTACTCGCGCGATCGCCGCGCGGAGGCGATCGCGCCCGAATTGCTGGGCGGCTACCCCGGCATTTTCCGCAGCCTGGTGACGCCGCGATCGGGAACCAGCGTCGACTACGCGTACCGGAGCAAGCTCGAGGTCCGGATTGACCGGTTGCCCGGCAGCACGCCGAGCTCGCCGCGATCGCTCACCGCCTCAATCGGATATGAGTCCACCGGCCCCGGCTATGTCTCGCTGGGCACCGCCTTTCTGCCCAACGACATTCGCGGGGTCGAGTTGCGGACCGCGTTGCGGACCCGCCGAATGACCCTCCAGCTCGACGGCGCCCGCAGTCACGACAATCTGGCGGGGCAAAAGCTGGCCACGACGTTTCGGGGCCGCAGCGGCATCACGCTGATCCTGCAGCCGCTACGGGCCTGGCACGCGATGGCCCGGCTCAACGACGTCTCGATGACCCGTGATGTGGCGGACAGTGTGGGAGCGGTGGATTACTCGGCGCTGGTGTTCAACACCAGCCACTCCTACGTCCCGGCCACGCGAAGCTGGCTGCGCGGCCTCACGCTCAGCTACACCTTCCAGCGGATCGGGGATGACGATCCGAGCCGAGCGGGCACGACGCTGCGTTCGCACTCCGCGGAGGTTCGAGCGGCACTCGGGCTGAGTCCCCGCGCGACGCTGACCCCGGCCCTCGGTCTGGTCCGGGCTCGCACCGGGCTCGACCCGGCGGCTACGCGTGCGACCTACTCGCTCGCGGGCGAATGGCGTTCGGCCAACCGGCGCCTGGTGCAGAGCGTTGCCGTAAGCCGGTCCGAGCAGGCGCGCACCCGCTCACTGTCGGCCCGGGTTTCCTCCCGGTTTCAACTCAACACCGGAGATGCGCTCTCACTGGTGGTGCGGCTGAGCCAATACCGAAGCGTGGCGGCGCGCGCCACCAATTTCGACGAGCGGGTGGTGAGCCTCGGTTGGGCGCGCCAGATATGAGCACGCCCGCGTCCCGCCGCGTCATGCGCGCCGTCCTCGGCGTGCTGCTGGCGCTCTCCTGCGCGAGAGGCGGCGGTGAGCCCTCGGTCCTGGGTCAGCTCCGGGTACTTCCGGCGTTCACCGCCCAGGAGGACCCGCAAGCATTCGGCGTCGAGGTCGAGACGATTCGGGTCACGGTTCGCCGGGGCAGTGCGTCCGGCAGCGTGGTGGTCGACACCACGCTGGGGTTCGAGCAGGGCCGCACCCTCGCGTGGCTGCTCGACCTGGTGGATGACCCGGACGATCTCGCGGTGGACCTGGTGCTCGCCGGTCATGGTGCCGTGCTCTACAGCGGGAATCGCGGGGTATCGGTTCCGGCCGCCATCGGCACCGCCGCGCCGCTTCACGAGGTCATGGTTCGGTACGTGGGGCCCGTGCTCCAGTCGGTCGAGGTGACCCCGCAGAACGCCTTCCTGCACCATCCGGGGCAATCGACCACGTTTCACGCGCAGGCTCGCGACGGCAATGGCGCGCCGCTCAACGGATTCAGCGCGAGCTGGTCCAGCTCGGACCCCGCCGTGGCCACGATCGACGCGCAGAGCGGCGTGGCCACCGCGGTCGGTCCGGGAACCGCCACGATCTCGGCCGCGACGGCCGGAGTGGTGGGAAGCGCGACCCTCAGGGTCACCCGCGTGTTCAGCGTCACGCTGCTGCCCGACTCGGCGGGGCTCGCGGCGTTCGGCGCGAGCCAGGCCTATAGCGCGATCGCCCGGGATGAGGATGGCCAGGTGGTCCCGGGTGCGGCGATCTTCTTCGCCAGCTCGGATCCCGCGGTGGTGACGGTGGACCAGACGAGCGGAGTGGCCACCGCCGTCGGCAACGGTACCGCTACCATC
>DATCWE010000011.1:0-4264 GCA_036566495.1 Gemmatimonadales bacterium
ACGGCGATGAAAAACGCCACCGATAACGCCGGGGAGATCATCGATTTCCTCACCCGGACCTACAACCGGCAGCGCCAGGCCGCGATCACCCAGGAGATCTCGGAGATCGTCGGTGGCGCAGCGGCGCTGCAGGGGTAAGCAGTCCCTGGTCACTGGGTCACTAACACGGAACTCCAAGGGCACGAGGAATTCAACGCATGGCGACGACCACCGCGACTGAGAAAAATGTCGGCACCATCGTCCAGATCATCGGCCCGGTGCTCGACGTGGAATTCGCTCCCGATCACCTGCCGGAGATCTATTCGGCGCTGCTGGTGGACGACGCCACCGGCCGGATGCCGGTGCGGCTGGTCGCCGAGGTGCAGCAGCATATCGGGCAGAACCAGGTGCGCGCCGTGGCCATGAGCACGACCGACGGCGTCGTCCGCGGCATGCAGGCGCTGGATACCGGCGGGCCGATCACGGTGCCCGTGGGCGCGGCGGCCCTCGGGCGGATCCTCAACGTGCTGGGCGATCCGGTGGACGGCGGCCCGCCGATCCCCGCCGACAACGAGCGTTGGGCCATCCATCGCGAGACGCCCAAGTTCGTCGACCTGGAGCCCAAGACCACGATCTTCGAGACGGGGATCAAGGTCATCGACCTGATCGCGCCGTTCGTGAAGGGCGGCAAGATCGGCCTGTTCGGTGGAGCGGGCGTCGGCAAGACCGTGGTGATCATGGAGCTCATCAACAACGTGCAGAAGGGCCACGGAGGGAAGTCGGTCTTCTGCGGGGTGGGCGAGCGGACCCGCGAGGGCAATGACCTCTACCTCGAGATGAAGGAGGGCGGGGTGCTGCCCTCCTGCGCGTTGATTTACGGGCAGATGAACGAGCCGCCGGGCGCCCGGCTCCGGGTCGGGCTCTCGGGCCTGACCGTGGCGGAGTATTTCCGCGACATCGAGGGGCAGGATGTGCTGCTCTTCATCGACAACATCTTCCGCTTTACCCAGGCGGGCTCGGAAGTCTCGGCGTTGCTGGGCCGCATGCCCAGCGCGGTCGGCTACCAGCCGACCCTGGGCACCGAGATGGGCGACCTGCAGGAGCGCATCACCTCGACCAAGAAGGGGTCGATCACTTCGGTGCAGGCCATCTACGTTCCCGCCGACGACCTCACCGATCCCGCACCCGCTACCGCGTTCGCTCACCTGGACGCCACGGTGGTGCTTTCGCGCGCGATCGCGGAGCTGGGGATCTACCCCGCGGTGGATCCGCTCGACAGCGCCAGCCGCATTCTGGATCCGCAATACGTGGGTGAGCGGCACTACAACGTCGCGGTGGCGGTGCAGCGAACCCTGCAGCGCTACAAGGCCCTGCAGGACATCATCGCGATCCTGGGGATGGACGAGCTCTCGGAAGACGACAAGCTCATCGTGGGCCGCGCCCGGCGGCTGCAGCGCTTTCTGTCCCAGCCCTTCCACGTGGCGGAGCAGTTCACGGGATTCAAGGGCAAGTACGTCAAGCTCGAGGACACCATCGCGAGCTTCGAGCGGGTGCTTTCCGGAGAGTTCGACAGCCTTCCCGAGCAGGCGTTTTACATGCAGGGCGGCATCGACGACGTGATTGCGCGCGCCAAGGAGCTGGCGAGCTCCTGATGCGAGTTCTCGTCATCGGACCCGAGCGCGCGGTATTCGACGGCGAAGCCGACGGCATCGTTGCGCCGGCCTACGACGGGCAGGTGGGCATCCTGCCCCGTCATGCCCCCTTCATGACCCTGCTGGGCAAGGGCATCCTGACCATTCGCCGCGCTGGCGCGACCAGCCGTTTCGATGTGCAGGGCGGTTTCCTGCAGGTCGTCTCCAACACCGTCCGCGTCGTCGCCGAACACGTCCAGGAAAACTCCCATGCCGCGTAACCTGTTCGTCGCAGCGGTGCTCTGCGGTCTGGCCGGCCCCATCGCCGCCCAGTCCACCGGCACCCCCGTGTTTCACGCGCCGTATCGCGTCTTCGACCGCTACGAGATCGGCGCCAACGTTTCAGACGCCGGAAACGTCGCCATCGAAGGGTTTTACGGATGGAGCCCCTCCCAGGCCCGCTGGGATCTCGCGCTGCGGGGCGGCGTGCTGGACCGGCACTGCTGCAAGACCGCCCTGCTGGTGGGCCTCGACGCCCGCTTCCGGGTGATCGACCAGAACGAGGATTTTCCGCTCGATGGCGCTATTATCAGCGGGGTCGGCGCCCAACTGGTGAGTGGCGGCTCGCGGCTCTTCATCCCGATCGGGATCTCCCTGGGACGCCGGGTGAACTTCAGCAATTCCACGGCGAGCATCGTGCCTTACGCCGAGCCGGTGCTGGTGCCGACGTTCGGCAGCGGAGACAGTGAAGTGCTCGTCGCACTGGGACTGGGTGCCGACCTGCGCTTCAACCGGCGTTTCGAGCTGCGCGCTGCGATCGGGGTCGGCGATATCGAGAATTTCTCGATCGGATTCGCGTTCGCCCGCTGATCTCTCCATCGGGCCCATCGCCCGGGAGCTTCCAATGATGTCTCGTGTGCGCCTTCTCGCGCTTTTTGCCGCGGGGGCTGCCGGTTCGGCCGGCAGCCTCAGGGCACAGGCTGCCGGGCTCCCGGTACGCAATGCCGGCATCGGAACCGGGATCGGCATCGCGGCGGATGTCGGCTTCCCGAATGCAGCCGGGGGCAAGGGTACCGCGATCGGCGCTACGGGGGTGATCGGCCTGGGCCCGCTGGGTGTCTCGGCCACCGTGGCTCACTGGACCCCCAAGGGGCAGGAGGGGATCAACTCGGTGGCGGCGACCCTCAACCTGAAAATCATCGGCGGGCCGCTGATTCCGCTGTCGCTCACCCTGCAGGGCGGCGCGGGCTACCACAAGGAGTCCACCATTGAGGGCGGCAAGCTCACCTCGCTGCATCTGCCCGCCGGGCTCGGGCTGGCGCTCACGATCCCCAACCCGGCGTTCAGCATCAAACCCTGGGTCGCTCCGCGGGTGGATGTGAGCGTGCAACACGAGAGCGGTGGCACTGCGGCGTCGGATACGCAGCACGAGGAGCACTTCGGCATCAGCGGGGGCGTGGATCTTGGCTTCCTGAACGGACTGACGATCCGGGCGATGTACGACCGGCTGCTGTGGAGCGACGCCGGCAATCCCTCCGTGCTGAGCCTGGGCCTCGGCTTCCGGGTGGGCAAGTGAGACGGCGGGTTATTGCCCTCGCCGTGCTGCTGACCGCCGGAGGTTCCGCCTGCACCCAGACCTTCGACGGCACCACGCTGGGCGTGCCCGTCACGATGGCCGCTGCTCCCGGGGAGGCCGCCCAGGGCACGCCCTTCAAGACGCAGGCGCACACGATGCACGCCCTGTTCGGACTGGTCACCCTCTCCCAGGCCAATCTGCAGAAAGCCCTGGCCCGCCAGCTGGTCGGGGGACAGCAGGTGGCGCAGCTCCGGATCAGAATCAAGAGTCGCTGGAGCGACGTGTTGCTGACCGGGCTCACGCTCGGGCTGCTGGCCCCGCGAACCGTGACCTATGAAGGCGTGATCATCGGGCGCTGAACCCGCTCCCGCTCCGCATCAGCCGTTCCACCAGGCCGGCGTTCCGGGCTGCAGCCCCGACGCCGGCCTCGACGTATTGCAGGCCTCGGTGCCCGGCATCATGCAGGTGGGCCGGGTGCCGGAGCAGGGCGAGCCACAGGGCGGCCAGCGGGCTGGCGCCGGCGTGGGTGCTGCCGCTGTCCAGATCGAGCCAGTCGGGGAACTGCGGCGAGACGACGGCCGCGGCACGGTAGTGCAGCAGTGCACCGGCGTCAGGACTGCCGCGCCAGCGCGGTCCAAAGAGCACCGCCACGCCGCAGGCGGCCGGCTCCAGCACCGAGTGCAGACCCCGGTTGCCATAACCGCCTCCGACATACGCGATCTCGGCCCCCGCATAGAGCGTCGCGAGCATTCCCACTCGATCGACCAGCAGCAACGGTCGCGGGCCCGCTCCGTCGCCGAGCCGCGCTGGGTCGAGCTCCAGCGCGCGCGCGTCGCGCTCGAGCCGCGCGAGGCGCTCGGGAGTGGGCTCGTGCGGCACCAGCACCAGCCGGACGTCGGAACGGGTCCGGCGTACGATAGCGAAGGCGGTGAGCAGCAGGTCCTCGTCTTCCGGCCAGGTGGAGCCGGCGACCAGCGTGGAGGCGCCGGCGGTGTGGGCGAGCAGCGGGTCGTCGGGACGAATCGCCTTCGCCCGCGCCAGGGCGCTGTCGAAGCGGGGGTCGCCGGCGAGCTCGATC
>DATCWE010000053.1:0-5260 GCA_036566495.1 Gemmatimonadales bacterium
AGGGTGCTGGCATAATCAATCGCGCTGCCGGGTGAGCGCGGTCACCCGCCTCTCTGAGGCCACCGTGCTCACCAGCGATGTCGGTCGCTTCGCCGAACCAACGCTGCGACGCGCCTGGGAAGCCCTCGCCGCCGGCGCGACGGTCACCCGCACCTGGGGCGATTGTTATGGGTATCTCCTGGTCGCCACCGGGCGGGCCGAGGTGATGGTCGACGTCGGCCTCAACGCCTGGGATATCGCGTGTTTCGTTCCGATCGTCGAAGAGGCGGGCGGCCGGCTCGTGGATTTCACCGGCAAACGCTATCCGCCGCTCGACAATGCGATGGCCACGAACTCCGCCTTGGCGGCGGACGTCCTGCGATTCTTCTGAAGGCCGAGCGCGTGCGGCGACGGTTTCCGTTGCTCTTGGCGGTGCTGGGGCTGAGTCTCCCCGGTTTCACCGCGGCCCAGCGTTCAGCCGCGGTCCCCTACCGCGACTCCACCTTGCCGATTGCCGCTCGCGTGGGCGACCTCTTGAGCCGCATGACGCTCGAGGAAAAGTTCTGGCAGCTCTTCATGCTCCCCGGTGATCTGGGCAACGCGACCCAGGACTGGTCCCATGGGGTCTTCGGACTCCAGATCCAGGATTCGGGAACTGCCCGCGCCCATGCCGAGCGCATCAACGCGATCCAGCGCTATTTCGTCGAACAGACTCGGCTGGGCATCCCGCTGATTGCGTTCGAAGAGGCGTTGCACGGCCTGGTCGCCGGCGGCGCGACCACATTCCCGCAGGCAATCGGGTTGGCCGCCACCTGGGACACTACCCTGATGGCACGCGTCGCGGGCGCGATTGCGCGCGAAACCCGCAGCCGCGGCATTCGCCAGGTGCTTTCTCCCGTGGTGAACTTGGCGAGCGATGTGCGCTGGGGCCGCGTCGAGGAGACCTACGGCGAAGACCCCTATCTCGTCTCGCTCATGGCAAAAGCCTTCGTCGCAGCCTTCGAGCACGAGGGCATCGTCGCCACCCCCAAGCACTTCGTGGCCAACGTGGGCGACGGGGGCCGCGATAGTTATCCCATCGACTGGAACGAACGGACGCTCGAAGAGCTGCATTTCCCGCCCTTCAGGAGTGCGATCCAGCAGGCCGGTGCCCGGTCCGTCATGACCGCGTACAACTCCGTCAACGGGATTCCCGCAACCCAGAATCACTGGCTGCTCACGACCAAGCTCAAGCGGGAATGGGGCTTTGCCGGGTTCGTGATCTCCGATGCCGCCGCCACCGGCGGGGCGACCGTGCTCCACCACACCGAGCCGAACACGGCGAGTGCGGCCCGGGATGCCCTCGAGGCGGGGCTCGACGTCATTTTCCAGTCCTCGTACCCGCAGCACCGTCCTTACCTGGACGCCTTCCGGCGCGGGATCATTCCGCCGCCGATCGTCGACTCCGCCGTCGCGCGTGTGCTGCGCGCCAAATTCACGCTGGGCCTCTTCGAGAGTCCTTACGCCCGACCCGACTCGGCGGCCTACTGGAATGGGCACCAGGAGCATCGCCAGTTGGCGCTCGAGGCGGCGCGCGCTTCCCTGGTACTGCTCAGGAATGAGCGCGCGACGCTGCCCTTGAGCCGCGCGATTGGTTCCCTCGCAGTGATCGGGCTGGATGCCGAAGAGGCTCGGCTCGGCGGATACAGCGGTCCAGGCAATCGGAAAGTGTCCATCCTCGAGGCAATCCGGGAGCGGCTCGGAGGCGCCCGCGTGCGCTACGCCCCGGGACCCGGCCGTGTGTCGCCCGAATACACAGTGATCCCGGCCGAGCGGCTCGGACCGGGGCTCCAGGGCGAATACTTCGATAACCCGCGCCTCGAAGGCCCGCCCCGCGTGGTGCGGATCGACCGGCAGGTCGAGTTCGGCTGGACGTTGAATTCCCCCGCCTCGGGGATTCCGTTCGACTGGTACTCCGTACGCTGGACCGGGACGCTGACCCTGCCGCCCGCCGTGGTCCGCCGCATCGGCATCGTGGGCAACGACGGGTATCGGCTCTACCTCGATGGTCGCCTGCTGATCGACAATTGGAAGAAGCAATCCTACGGCGAGCACCTGGCGTCGGTCGCCCTGGCGCCGGGGAGCACGCACCAGCTCCGGCTCGAGTATTTCGAGACGACCGGAAGTGCCCGCCTCAAGCTGGTCTGGGACGCCGGAACGGGAGGCGCCTGGCGAGCCCGGATCGACAGCGCGGTCGCAATGGCTCGCCGGAGCGACGCGGTCGTCGTCGTCGCCGGCATCGAAGAAGGCGAATTCCGCGATCGCTCCTCGCTGAGCCTTCCCGGGCACCAGGAGGAGCTCATCCTCCGCGTGGCGGCCACCGGGAAGCCGGTCGTGGTCGTCCTGGTCGGAGGCAGCGCCATCACCATGTCGCGCTGGATCGATCGCGCCGCTGCCGTGATCGCGGCCTGGTACCCGGGCGAGCAGGGCGGACGGGCCGTGGCCGAGGCACTCCTTGGCGACTACAACCCGGCGGGCCGCTTGCCGGTCAGCTTCCCCATGGCGGAAGGCCAGCTCCCCCTCGTCTACAACCACAAACCCACTGGCCGGGGCGACGAATACCTCGACCAGTCCGGTCGCCCGCTCTTCCCGTTCGGCTTCGGCTTGAGCTACACCAGCTTCGCCTACTCGGCACTGGTGATCGAGCCCGCTGAGCTTGCACCGGACCAGTCCGCCGTGGTGCGCTGCCGCGTGAAGAACGTGGGCATCCGGGCCGGCGACGAGGTCGTGCAGCTCTACCTGCGCGATCTGCTCGCCTCCGTCGCGCGGCCGGTGCTGCAGCTTGCCGGTTTCCAGCGGGTCCACCTCGATCCCGGCCAGGAGCGCGAGGTAACCTTCTCGCTCGGTCCGGAGCAGCTGCGCCTGCTCGATCGTGACCTGCGGTGGGTCGTGGAGCCGGGAGTCTTTCGCGTCCTGATCGGCGCCTCGTCCGCCGACCTGCGTTTAAGGGGGGAGTTGACCGTCCGATGACGGCGTTCTCGCGTCGCAGCTTTCTCGCCGCCGGCTCGGCCGCTTGGCTGGTCCCGCGCGGCTTCCGCGCCAGGCGTCCGGTCCCTTCGCGGGCGCAGCTGGAGTGGCAGCGCGATGAGCTGGCGCTCTTCCTGCACTTCGGGGTGAACACGTTCAGCGACCGCGAGTGGGGTGATGGCAAGGAAGACCCTGCCAGCTTCGCACCGACCGCCCTCGACACACGGCAGTGGGCGCGCGCCGCGAAAGTCGGCGGCTTCCGCACCCTGATCCTGACCGCCAAGCACCACGACGGATTCTGCCTCTGGCCCTCGCGTACCACGCGCCACTCGGTGGCGTCGAGCCCTTGGCGCGAGGGCAAGGGCGACGTGGTGCGCGAGTTCACCGACGCCTGCCGCGCCGAGGGCCTCAAGGCCGGGCTCTACCTCTCGCCCTGGGACCGCAACAATCCGGCCTATGGGGACTCGCCACGCTACAACGACCTCTACTGCGATCAGCTCACCGAGCTGCTCACCGCGTACGGACCCATTCACGAAGTCTGGTTCGACGGCGCCAACGGCGAAGGGCCCAACGGCAAGCGCCAGGTGTATGACTGGCCGCGGTTCTGGGGCTTGGTGCGCCGGCTGCAACCGCGAGCAGTGCTGTTCTCCGACGCGGGCCCGGATATCCGCTGGATCGGCAACGAGCGCGGCGTGGCGGGAGATACCAATTGGTCGACGATGGATCCTGCCGCGGTTCCCTACCCTGGGGCGGATGGGCCAGGCATCATTCGCGCGCTCCAGCAGGGGGATCCCGGCGGCACCGTGTGGCGCCCGGGTGAAACCGATGTTTCGATCCGGCCGGGCTGGTTCTACCACCCGGCTGAGGATGCGCGCGTCAAGACGGTGGATGAGCTGGTGGGACTCTATTTTACGTCCGTGGGACGGAATTCGAAGCTCCTGCTCAACGTCCCCCCCACCCGCGAGGGGCTGCTGCACCAGACGGACGCCGCCCGGTTGCGCGCGATGAGCGTCCAGCTCGACATCATCTTCCGGAACGATCTCGCGGAAGCTCATCGGGTGGCGTGGCGTTCGACCGGCCCCCGCAGCGCGGTGGCGGACCTCGATCTGGGCCGCATCGTCACGGCCGGCATCGCCGACCTGCGGGAGGACATCAAGCACGGGCAGCTCGTTGCCCGCTACGTGCTGGAGGGCGCGGAAGCTGGGGAGTGGAGGACGCTGAGCCGCGGCACCACCATCGGCTGCCGCAAGCTCGACCGCTTCGATCCCCTGCGGGTCCGCCGGGTTCGGCTGCGCATCGAGGACGCCGTGGAAAGGCCGCGGCGGGTGGGCATCGGCCTGTTTACGGCGGCCGACGCCGCGCCCCCGCCGGGACCCGCTTGACCAACCGCGTCCCGGCTGTACCTCGATGAGCCAGCCGCTGATCGGCTTTCCCGGTCACTGGGCTCCCAATGCGCTCGTGTTCTACCAGGGCAGCCAGTTTCCGGCGCGCTATCGCGGTGGCGCGTTCGTGGCCTTCCACGGTTCCTGGAACCGCCTGCCGCTGGCCGAGGACGGCTACCGCGTCGTCTTCGCCCCGCTGGCCGATGGCAGGCCGGCCGGGCTGGCCGAGGCGCCCGACGGCGCGCTCTTCATCAGCGACGACATGCAGGGCCGGATCTGGCGGGTCACCTGGGGCCCGCCGGCGCGGTAGGGTCTCCCATTGACATCTTATGGGTAGACGCGCACTTTCCATAAGACCTTTATGGGAAGTTCAATGTCCAGCGCGCTCGATCTCCTGCAGGGCACCCTCGATTTGCTCGTGCTCAAAGCCCTCTCCTGGGGTCCCGCCCACGGCTACAGCGTCGCCACCTGGATCCGGGAGCGCTCCGACGAGGCGTTCCTGGTCGAGGAAGGCGCGCTCTATCCCGCGTTGCACCGGCTGGAGCGCCGCGGCTGGGTGGAGTCCGAATGGGGGCTCTCGGAGAACAACCGGCGCGCCAAGTACTACCGGCTTACTTCGAAGGGGCGCGGGCAGCTGCGCGCCGAAGTTTCGCTCTGGGAGCGCTACGTGAGCGCCGTCGGCAAGGTGCTCCGCACTGCGGAGCGCTGAGATGGCGGATTTTCGCCGCTTGTTCCGCCTGACCGGCCGCGAGCCCGCTCCGTCCGAGGATATCGCCACCGAATTCGAGGCGCACCTGCAGCTCAAGGCGGATGCGCTGGCGCGGGAGGGACTCGCGCCGGCGGAGGCCCGCCGCGAGGCCGAGCGGCGCTTCGGCCCGTTCGCGCGTTTCGCG
>DATCWE010000063.1:0-2275 GCA_036566495.1 Gemmatimonadales bacterium
GCTACCGACAGTCACTGATCGTTACCCGGAAGGGCTCTGTGATGTCGCCTTCCGCCTCTTGTACAACGTGGGCACCCCGATCGCCTCATTTCGCGGCTCAATAGCCCGGCCTGCACGTACCCCTGTCAACGCTTCGCCACGCCCCTCGCGGGACGTCGACGCATGACTCGGGGCCGCCGTGGGTCGCTACCCCTTCGGCGTAGAGCTCTTCCATCTCCTCCTCCATGCCGGTTTATCCCGGCGCTTTCGTCGCGGTAGGGACCGCCCTTACGGGCGGCCCCCCGCACGGATCCCGACGTGCGGAACTACCGCATCGGGCTCCTGCCTCAGGTTCTGGCTGCGAAGCGCACGTTCGGGTAGGGATGCATCACACGGACTTGCGGGAGCCACCGAGTTGCGTATCTGCCCATCCGCGCCCAGGTGATCCGACCGCGCTGGCTGCGCCGCCGTAGCGTACGCCGCCAGTGCAGGCTGACCTGGTACCGGAAGGCCGATACCGCGTTGGAATTGCCCGGTACGGCGTAGTAGGCGAGGTGCCCCTGCAGCACCCGGGCCAGCCACCGTCCCTGCACCGGGATGGGATCATGCATGCGACGCCTGAGCTGGGTCTTGACCTCGGCCAGCTTCGCCCGCATCCGTTTCGCGATCGTGATACGCCGCACCCAGAACCGCCCGCTGCGGGCCCTGGCACAGATGTGCGTAAAGCCCAGAAAGTCGAACGTCTCCGGCTTGCCCAGACCCCGACGCCGCCGGTCGATGGCGGCACGCCGCCCGAACTCGATCAGCCGCGTCTTGTCCGGGTGCAGCTCCAGCCCGAACCGCGCGAACCGCTCGCGTAGCTCGTCGAGGAACCGCCGCGCATCCTCCTCGTACTGAAACCCGACGATGAAGTCATCCGCGAAACGGACAATGATGACATCCCCGCCCGCGTGGTGACGCCTCCAATGGTCGGCCCACAGGTCGAACACGTAATGGAGGTACACGTTCGCGAGCAACGGCGACGCCGATGCCCCCTGCGGTGAACCTTCCTCACACGCCGACCACTGTCCATCCTCGATGACCCCGGCGGCCAACCACTTGCCGATCAGCCGCCAGATCCGCTTGTCTGCGATCCGATGCTCGACAAACCTTCGCAACCAAGAATGATCAATTTGGCCGAAAAAGTTGCGGATGTCCGCATCGAGCACCCAGTTCACCCGCTTCCGCTCGATCCCGACCGCGAGGGCATCCAACGCATCATGCGGGCCGCGCCCCGGCCGGAACCCATACGAGAAGCCCCGGAAGTCCACCTCATAGACGGCGTTGAGCACCTCGACGACCGCCCGCTGAACGATCTTGTCCTCCAGCGACGCGATCCCCAACGGCCGCATGCGACCATCAGGTTTCGGGATGTACGCCCGCCGACTCGGCTTCGCCCGGTAGCGCCCCGACTGCACCCGACCATGCAGATCCAGGAGATTCGCCTCCAGGTTCCGTCCATAGTCGTCCCACGTCACCCAGTCCACCCCCGGCGCGGCCTTCGGGCTGATCGCCCAATACGCCCGCCGAAGCCGAGACGCCGTGACATGGTGCAGCAACGCGGTGAACCGCGCGTCCTTGTCCCGTCGTGCCACCTCACGCACACGGCCCAGCGCACTCGACGCATCGGATCCGGCACTGGGTCCGGGATGCGTTTTGCCGTCCGTGTTCCCCTTGGCTCGCTCCCTTTCCTCCCCCACCTCCGCGGCCGTGGCCTTGTTCGGCGGGTTCGCAGGTACTACGAAGCGATCCGACTTCCCACGCTCGTGCATCTCAGGCGTACCACCTTGTGTTCCCCGAGCGGCCCAGCCCGTGATCAGCAGCCTGGGCGAGGGTGGGATCTCCCGGTTCTCGCGCATGGAGGTTCCGTACATGCCATGGATCTCTGACCACGCGGGGTCCACCAACGGCTCGCGAAAGCGCCGTCAGTGATGTTGCCTTCCGCCTCTTGTACAACGTGGGCACCCCGATCGCCTCATTTCGCGGCTCAATAGCCCGGCCTGCACGTACCCCTGTCAACGCTTCGCCACGCCCTCGCGGGACGTCGACGCATGACTCGGGGCCGCCGTGGGTCGCTAGCCCTTCGGCGTAGAGCTCTTCCATCTCCTCCTGCATGCCGGTTCATCCCGGCGCTTTCACAAGATCGAGCACCGGCTGTTCTCCCAGATCAGCATGAACTGGCGCGGAAGGCCGCTGACCAGCCACGAAACCATCCTCCAGCTGATCGGTGCGACCACCACCAACACCGGCCTGACCG
>DATCWE010000080.1:0-10303 GCA_036566495.1 Gemmatimonadales bacterium
CTGCAGGTGCCCTGCAGATTCCGGGGGGGGGACGGCCGGGGAGGGGCAAGCTGTGGAGCCCATGGATACTCCCGGGCGGCCGCCCCCCGGGCGCCCGATCCCGCCGAGCCGAGGCGGTACGGCTCAGAGGGATTCCGGATCGTGGAGGCGGGGCACACGGTCACCCGAACGCTCCCCGCCCCCACCATGCCGGCGCGCGCGCTGCCGCTCCATGCGGGCAGCAACCCCTGCGCGACCGCCCCCTGCCGCACCGCCGATAACCGCAGGGGAGCAGCCTGTTGTCGCGATCTCCAAATCGAGATCATGTGCACCCCGAGGCAACGGCGCCTGGAGGCCCTGATCCGGACCCGGAGAGTCCCCTACCTCTGCAAGATCGAGCGGGTCAGTCCGGTCTCACTCGGCGCGGAAATGATCTCGGCTTGCGCTTTTTTGGAGGAGGATGGGATCCATTGCGCGCTGCACGGGAGGACCCGGGCGGACGGCCGGCCGGCCAAGCCCGACCTCTGCAGCGAGTGGCCGGAGCCGGGGGATAACTACCATCCAGGGTGTGTGTTCGCCCAGCCGGCCGGGGGGGTCCCCGGGAGCCCTGAGGGCCAGGGTGTGCAAGCCCGCGGCGGCGTAAGCGTCAAATAATCGGTAGGATACGCAGCTGCGAGGAGGTAGCCGATTATGGATGACCTGGAGCGGCTGTACAAAACGCACTATGCGGCAGTCGTCCGCTTTCTATATAGGAAAATCTGGGATGCCGATCGGGCCGAGGACTTGGCGCAGGAGGTGTTCATCCGCGCGATGGCCCACCGACCCGAGAAGCCCCGCGCCTGGATCTTCGCCGTAGCAGCCAATCTGGCTCGCGACGAGGCCCGAGCGGCCATACGCAGGAAGAAGCATCTCACGCTGTTGAAGGACGATCCGATTCCTCTCTCTACGCCCGAGCCCTCGGCTGAGGACTCGGTGGAGCGAGACGAACGGTGGGCACGGGTAACGGGTGCACTCGCCGCGCTGACGGAGCGAGACCGTGATGTCCTGCTGTTGTGGGACGCGGGGCTCAGCTATCCGGAGATCGCGGCGCAAACGGGGCTTGCCGTCGGGGCGGTCGGGACGACGCTGGCGCGGGCCCGGAAACGGCTGATAGAGGCACATGACCGAATGGATTACGAGGCCAGAACGGCACATTCCTGAGGACGAGCTCCACGCCTATCTGGACCAGGCGCTGAGCCGTTCGCAGTGCGCAGAAATCGAAACCCACCTTTCGGCATGCAAACTGTGCCAGGGTCGCCGAGCCACCGTGGCGGCCCTGCGCGATCGCACCACCGCTCTGCTCAGCGGGCTGGCCCCGCGTCCCGTCATTGTTCCTCCGGCATACGAATTACTGCGCGACCGGCAGAGCCGTCGCCTGGCTATCGCAGTCTGGCGCGCGCGGTTGCAGCGGGCGGGCCTCTGGGCGGCCGGAGTCGTCGCGGCCGTTGGCGCCGGATGGGCTGCCCGGAGTGCGCTCGACCCGCATCGCATCGCCGTCGCCATGCCGGCCCTGGCAGAGGCACCGACCGCCCCCAGCACCCCCGTACTGGCTCCCGTCCAGCCGGATCCGACGGCCGAGCTTGAGCGGCAAGCCACCCCGGCACCGATCCCGCAGCGCCGCGCGCCGCTGCTGGCCTCGCGGCAGGCCACCAACCGGAATCCCGAGGCGCTGGTTCCGGCGCCGAGCCTGCAGCTGGTCTCCATGGTGACCCCAGTACGGGCCGCCCCGGCGACCCAGACCATGCTGGCACCCAGCGTCCCCAGCAACGATCCGTTCAACCGGATTTGGCGGGTGGTGCAGTGGGAAGAGGCGCTGCAGATCGCGGGCAGCGGGATTCCCTTCATCGAAGGAATCCCGGTCGTGGGCGTGCTGCTGCAGCCGGGTGGCGCGGGCGAGCGACCGATGGTGATCGTGGCCCAGCAGGATCAGAACGGTGAGGTCATCCAGAGCATCGAGGGCCCTGTCGCCAAGGTCAACGAGCTGCTGCAGCGCCAGGCGACGCCAGACATGCACTCGAGCGATGCGGCGCGAACGCCGCCGGATTACAGCGAAACTCCAGGCGGCGGGGTCCGGCGCACCCTGCGGATCCTTACCGTCACGGGCCGGCTGCCGATCGATTCCCTCAATGCCCTGGCGCGCCTGGCGACGATTCGGTAGCAGGGATCAGGTTTGGGAATTGGGAAATAAGGAGGCCGCCGGGGATCCCCGGCGGCCTTTGCTATTCCTCCCTGCACCTGCTCGCTAGCGCTCGTGATCCCGCCGCTCCAGCTCTGCGGGCAGGGCAAAATCTCCCGGCTTCTCGTCGTGGAAGAATTCCTCGCCGTGGCCGTGCTTGCGCTCTTCGGTGAGCGTGATGGTGGCCAGGCGTGGAGAAACCATCGGGAAGGTGCGCGCAAATATCCCGTAGGCCAGCAGGAAGAATCCCAGATATCCCAGCAAGGGACCGAGCTCGGCAAGGCCAAACACCGGTCCGGCCTCCTGAGTCACCGAGGGGGTGACCAGCAGGTAGCGCTCGAGCCAGAGCGCGACCAGGCTGATCGTGGCGAAGAGTCCGAGCACGAAGGGTGATTTCTTCGCGGCGACGAACAAGAAGCCCCAGAAGGGGATGAAGAACATCCCGAGGAAGACCCAGCGCCCCACGGTGAGCCAGGGGCCCCAGAGGCGCGCGAAGACGAAGCCGGTTTCTTCCGGGAGGTTGCCGTACCAGATGACCAGGAATTGGGCCCACATCAGGTAAGCCCAGAACACCGTGAAGCCGAAGCACATCTTGCCGAGGTCGTGGCGCTGTTTGGGGCTGACCAGGTCGGCGAGGCCCAGCTGCTTGCGGCCGTAGAGCATCAGCAGCACGAGGAGGGTGTGCCCGCCCAGGAACGACCCCATGAAGTAGAAGCCGCCGAGCAGGTTGGAAAACCAGTGCGGCTGCAGCGCCATGACGCCGTCGAAGGCGACCAGGGTCGCGACGAGGGCGTACAGCACCACGTAGAGGGGAGCCAGGCGGTGGATCCTGACGTGATTGGCCGCCTGGGCCTCGGCGGAGCCGTCATAACCCGCGGTCCACTGGTCGTACATGGGCCGCCGGGCCTCGCCCACGCCCTCCTTGACCGCCGCCATGTCGGGTAGCAGGTCGGCGCGCACCAGCAGCCAGCCCACCGTGAAGAGCGCGGTGAGTCCGACCAGGAGGCGCGCGGCCATGAAGCCGTGGGACAGCCAGAGCTGCTTGCCCGGCGACATCGCGTGGAGCTGCTCCTGCATCGGCCCGTAGATGTACTGATAACCGAAGGTGAAGATCAGCACACAACCCACCAGGGACACCAGCGCGAAGAAGACCGTGGCCTGGGAAAAGCGCACGATGACGCCGGCCCACTTGGCGTTGGCCACCTTGTAGACGGCGTTGAGCGCGAGGCTGCCCGCCGTGAGGCCGGTGAAGAAGAGCCAGTTGACGTGGAACGCCTGCCAGCCCCGGGTGGCTTCGCCTCCGCTCACCGCCAGGACGAAGAGCGCGGCGCCGACGGCGGCCAGCAGCCCTCCGAGCTTGACGAAGAGGTTGTAGCCCCCGCTGACGGAGCGGGTGACGAGGCGCTGCTGCAGATCGCGCTCGGTCATCGGGGGGCGGCCGGTGAGGGCGCCGGGGTCGGCGAGGTCGCCGCCGGGATGGCGCTGCCCTGAAGTCTTCGCAGGTAGTTCACGATGGCCCAGCGATCCTCGTGGCGGTAGACCTTGTCACCGTAGCGCGGCATCAGGCCGCGGCCGTAGCGGATGATGCTGTAGAGGTACCCGTCGGAATAGGCACGCGCCCGGTCGGTGAGCAACGAGGGTGCGCCCACCTTCGGCCCCACGGTGCCGTCACCCGCCCCCGCGTTGCCGTGACACACGGCGCAGAAGGTATGGAAGAGGGTATCTCCGCGAACCAGGGTCGACTCGGCGGTGGTCGGGTTGCGCAGGCGATCGGCGGTGGCGGGATTGCCGCTGAGGAACTCGGCGGACCAATTGGCCTCGCCGCCGGTGATCGGCACGGTGCCGGGGACGGTGTTGCGCGGCAGATCGGCGCGGCCGTAGGGGTGAACGGCCCGCGACTTGACCATGTGATCGAACCAGGGGATCGCCTTCATCAGGTCGTCGGGCGACGGGACCTTGTCGTAGTACCAGTTGCACCCGGCGAGCAGGAGCAGCGCGGCCAGCGCGAGCTTACGCGCCATGGACCGTGACCTCCTCCGACCCCGCCTGGGTCAACAGCGAGCGTACCGCCCCGGTCTGCTCCGGGGCACAGGGCACGAAGATGCCGATGCGGTCGTCGCTGAACCTGGGGTGGTAGGGCCGCCCCTTCAGCGACTTGGCCAGCGAGAGAATCAGCATGCCCGCACAGGTACTCAGCGCGCCGTAGAGGATCGTCAGCTCGAAGGCGATGACCACATAGGGCGGAATCGCGGCGATGGGCTTGCCGCCGACCAGCAGGGGCCAGTCGCGCGACATCCAGATGGTCATGGCGAAGCCCGCGGTCACCCCGGTGAGGCCTCCGATCAGAGTAAAGAGGCGCACCCAGCTCACCGGCTCCTTGAGCGCATCCTCGATCTCATGGTTGGGGGCGGCCGTATAGACGGTGAGATCGCGGAAGCCCCGGGCTTTGAGCCCGGTGATCGCCTCGGTGGCGGCGTCCACCTGGGTGAACGAAGCGAGCACCCCGGGCACTGGCTTGCGAGCCATCAGTGCCCTCCGGTGTGCTTGCGCGGGTAGGGGATCATTTCCTTGATCTCCTGGATCGCCACCACGGGGAAGGTCCGGGCGAACAGCAGGAAGTACATCAGGAACCACCCGAACGAGCCGATCAGGATGCCCCAATCCGCCCAGGTGATGGCGGGATTGGACCAGGCATAGGGATCGTAGTCGTTGCTGAGCGAGGAGGCGATGATCACGAAGCGCTCGAACCACATTCCCAGGTTGATGAACAGGGAGATGATGAAGAGCGAGGTCAGATTGGTGCGAATCTTCCTGAACCAGAGCAGCTGGCTCACGAAGGCGTTGCAGATGATCATGGACCAGCCGGCCCACCACATCGGCCCGAACGCGCGGCGCCAGAAGGTGGTCTGCTCGAAGATGTTGCCGCTGTACCACGCCACGAAATACTCCATGGCGTAGGCATAGAACAGGATCGAGCCGGTGAGCAGGGTGAGCTTGCCGAGGTTGTCGAAATGGTAATCGGTGATCATGTGCTCCAGGTGGAGCACCTTACGGAGCGGAATCAGCAGGGTGAGCACCATGCCGATGCCGGAATAGATGGCGCCGGCCACGAAGTAGGGCGCGAAGATGGTCCCGTGCCAGCCCGGGATGATGGACATCGCGAAATCCCAGGACACCACCGAGTGGACGGAGAGCACCAGCGGCGTGGCCAGCGCGGCCAGGTAGAGGTACCCGCGGGTGTAGTGCCGCCACTGGCTATTGGCGCCGGTCCATCCCAGCGCCGCGAGCTTGTAGATGGTGTGGCGCCAGCCGCTCACCTTGTCACGGATGGCGGCGACGTCGGGAATCAGCCCCACGATCAGGAACGTGGTCGACACCGTGAAGTAGGTGGTGATCGCGAAGACGTCCCAGAGCAGGGGCGACTTGAAGTTGGGCCAGAGGAAGCGCGCGTTGGGATAAGGGAGCAGCCAGTAGAAGATCCACTGCCGCCCGATGTGAATGATCGGGAACAGCGCCGCGGTCATGACGGCAAAGACGGTCATCGCCTCGGTCGAGCGGTACACCGCGGTGCGCCAGGGCGAGCGGAACAGAAACAGAATGGCCGAGATCAGGGTGCCCGCGTGCCCGATGCCGATCCAGAACACGAAGGTGGTGATGTAGACGCTCCACATGACCGGCGGGGTGTATCCCGCCAGGCCGAGGCCTTCCTTGAGCAGCATCGTGAAGGTGAAGAGCCCCACCAGGAACATCGCCACGGCGCCGAACAGCGCCAGGTAATACCCGCGGCTCGGCGTCTTGAGCGTGCCGAGGATGTCGCGGGTGACCTCGGCGTGGGTCTGGGTCGGGCGGTGCGGCTCGTGCGCGAGGGCGGTCATGCCTGCACCTTGGCGAGGTAGGTGACGCTGGGCCGCACGTTGAGCTCTCCGAGCACGTGGTATTCGCGGTGGTCTTCCGCCGCCCTGACCACCCGGCTCTCGGGATCCTTCACGTTGCCGAACACGATCGCGCCCGAGGGGCAGGCCTGCTGGCAGGCGGTCCGCACGTCGCCGTCGGCGAGGGGACGGTCCTCCAGGCGGGCCTGATGCTGGGCGCCGCGGATCCGCTGGACGCAGAAGGTGCACTTCTCCATGACGCCGCGCGCCCGCACGGTGACGTCGGGGTTGAGCTGGAGATCGAGCGGCGCCTGGAAGGCACGCTTCGCGAAGGGGAACCAGTTGAAGTAGCGCACCTTGTAGGGGCAGTTGTTGCTGCAATAGCGGGTGCCGACGCAGCGGTTGTAGACCTGGCCGTTGAGGCCGTCGGCCGTATGGTACGCGGCGTAGACCGGACACACCGGCTCGCAGGGCGCGTTGTCGCAGTGCTGGCAGAGCATGGGGACGACGCGGGCCGCGAAGGGCTCGCCCGGCTCGGCGCCGCCCTCGAAGTAGCGCTCGATGCGCATCCAGCTCATCTCGCGCCCGCGGGTCACGTTGTCGTAGCCCACCCAGGGAATGTTGTTCTCCGCATAACACGCGGTGACGCAGGCCGAGCAGCCGGTGCACTTGGCCAGGTCGATCACCATGCCCCACTTGGGGAGCTCCTCGGCATAGGCACCGAGCTTGGTCTTCTCGACCTGGGAAGCGCGGAACCCGGCGATGGCCTCGGCCTCGCGCGCCGTGTTTACGGCGTGCTCCTCCTCGCCGACCTGCTTGAGCGACTCCTCGACGGTGTAGCCCTGCTCCGCGTGCGCGAGCGGCATGGCTTCGGCGATGTGGCGGCCGAGCTGGCGCGGGTTGCCTTCGGTTTTGGCGAGCTTGTGGAAGCCGAGCGTGGTCGCAATCGAGACCCGGGTGGCGACGTAGGGCAGGAACCCCTCGACCGACCCGGCGCCGAGCAGGTCGAGCGGATTGACGCCGAGGCCCTTGGCGTACTCGCCGAACTCGGTGTGGCCGAGGCCCAGGGGTATTGCGACGACGTCGGGCCGGACACCGGGATAGACATAGACCGGCACGTCGATGCTGCCGTGGGGCGAGGTGACTCGGATGATCTCTCCCTCGCGCACGTCCAGTCGCCGGGCGGTCTCCGGGTTCAGCTCGGCCCAGGAGCCCCAGGTGATCTTGGTGACCGGGTCGGGGTTTTCCAGCAGCCAGGGGCGGTTGGCGCCCCGGCCGTCGAAATACATGGAGGAGGGCACCGGGAGCAGGATCAGCTCGCCGTCGCCATCGAAGCTGGGGGCGGTGAGGACGGTGGGGACGGTGGGGACGAGGCGGACGGCGGGCGGCGTTGCCACCGCTCCGTTGAAGATTCCGCCGTGCTGGAGCGCATCGCGCCAGAATTGCTCGGTGTCCGCGGCGCCGCGGCTGCGCGCCAGCTCGGCCCACTTCTGCTTGAGATGGGCCTCGAAGCTGGGCGCGGGGAACTGGGCCTTGAGGTCCGGCGTCTTCTGCGCGGCGCGCAGCAGCACGTCGCCCGGGGCCAGGGTGTCGAACACCGGCGTCATGACCGGCTGCATCAGGCCGAGGACGCCGGCGCGGGGCCGCAGATCGTCCCAGCGCTCCAGCGCGTGGTGCGCCGGCAGCAGCAGATCGCAGGCGGCGGCGGTCTCGTCGAGGAAGAGCGAGGTGCTGGCCTTGAAGGGCAGCTTGGCGAATGCCTCGGCGAACCGGGCGCTCCTGGGCAGCGCGTAGAGCGGATTGGCGTCGTGGACCAGGACCGCGGTCACCTCGCCGGCATTCATCGCGGCGATGAGCTGCTGCATGGCCGCGTAGCCATCGGGTTTCGGCAACCCGGCGCCGAAGCGCACCGTCTGCCCGACATTCCCCGCGACATAGTTGAGGATCGCCACGGCGGCACAGAGGTCGACGGCGCCGCGATGCTGCGCGCCGATCCCGCCGGCCACGGCCAGGCTCGGAGCCGCCGAGACGAATTCGCGAGCCAGCTTGCGAATCGCGTCGGGGGTGAGGCCGGTGTCCTGGGCGACCTTTTCGGGCGTGTAGGCCGCGAGCGAGGAGGCGAGGGCATTGGCGTCCTGGGGCGCGGTGGTGCGCTCGCCGAGGATCACACCGGCCATGCCGAGCGCGAGCGACGCCTCGGAGCCCGGCAGGAGCGGATGCCACTCGTCCGCGTTCATCGCGGTGAGGTCCATGCGCGGGCCGGCGTAGACGTGCCGGGCCATGCTCTTGCCGTTGAAGCCGTGCGACTGCGCGAAGCCGCGTTGCTGCTCGATGACCGGACCCCAGGTCTCCAGAAAGTCGGCGCCGAAGGAGACGATATAGCGCGCTCTGGCGAAGTCGTAGAGCGGTAGCTCGTCGAGCCCGAAGACGCGCAGGTTGGCGGCTCGCTCGGGCGCGCGATCGAAGGGCTGATAGCGGATCAGCCGGCCGCCCTGGGCCTGGGTCCAGGCCGCGAGCAGGTCGTCGAAGCTGCCCGGCCCAGCTCCGCTGATGACCGCGACCTTGCCGCGGGCGTTCTGGAATTGCTGCGCCAGGCGGCCAATGGCTTCGTCCCAGAGCAGCGACTGGAACGCGCCGCGCTGCTTCTGGAGCGGTCCCTTGATCCGTCCCGGATTGTAGAGTCCCTGCAAGGCGGCCTGGCCGCGCTGGCAGAGCGTGCCCGCGTTGACCGGGTGCTCGGGGTTCCCTTCCAGCTTGATCGCGCGGGCCTCGCGCGTCTTCACGTGCACCCCGCATCCGGCGGAGCACTCCGTGCAGGTGCTGGCGTACCAGGTGGGGATCCCGGGCACCTGGTCTTCGCTCTGGACCAGGTAGGGAATGAGCTTCTCGACCTTTGCGGTGGAGCAGCCCGAGAGCGCCGCGCTACCCGCTCCCGCGACGCCAAGGACGGTGAGGAAGCGGCGGCGGGAGAGGTCAGCGGTCAGAGGTGAGAGTTCAGGCGAAGCTCCCTGATCTCTGTCCTCTGAGCCCTGATCCCTAGTAATGACAGGCCGTACAGTCACGATTGACCTTTCGGGTCAGATGGCAACTGATGCAGAAGCCCATGTTGTTCACGTTGTTCACCTTGAAGACCTGGGCCATGCGCGCGACGTCGCCGTGACAGGTCTGGCAGGCGTTGGGCCCCATCGCCTTGACGTGGCGCATATGCGGGAAGTGGGCGAAACGAGCGAGCGAGTGGATCCGAACCCACTCGAGCTTGGGCTTGCTCGCGTCCGCGCTGTCGCTCCAGAACTGACGCAGCTTCTTGATCTCGGCGCGGTGGGTGCTGTCGGTCCCGCCGATCACCGTGTGGCACCCCATGCAGGTCTGCAGGGTCGGGATGCCCGGCTCGGACGAGGCGCCGACACTGTAGTGGCAGTACTGGCACTGCATCTTGTACTGCCCGGCGTGGATGTCGTGGCGGAAGAAAATCGGCTGGCGCGGCCCCCTCAAGCTGCCCGAATCCGCCACGCTCAAGCGCGGCGCTGCGAGCGAATCGGCGAGGGCGGGCGGCTGCTGGGCGCTGCCGGAGCGCAGCACGGGCAGCAGGACGACCAGGGCCGCCGCGCTCAGAATCGTCCCGACGACCACCAGCTTCCGCATGCCAGCTATCCGTCGCGAGAGTGTGACCTGCTACGTCATGTCAATGCCGGAGCAGCGAAAATACTTGGGAGGCGCTTGGGAATACAGGGGTTAGGAATCAGGGGTCAGAGATCAGAGAGCTCACCCCGCCCCACATCGCGCAACTGCTCCGGCAGCTCGAAGGGGGTTCCGCTGCGCTCCAGGTAGCGCACCGTCTCCAGTGCCATCGCCCGGAGCAGCGAAGCCTCGCGCCAGTCCAGCTCGGCGCGGAAGAGGGCCTCCCGGACCGACCGCATGACGGTCTCGGCCCGGCGGGTCTTGAAAAACTCGATGGCCCAGAGGGCCCGCTCCCAATCGCGAAAGAGCAGCTCGAGCCGCTCGCTCGGCGCCGCGCCCGCCTCGCGGCGGGGAGGTTTGGGCGCACTCTCGCGCCCGTGGCGGGCGAGCCAGGCCTCGTAGCAGAGAATGCCGATCGCGTGGGCCAGATTGAGCGAGCGGTGCTCCGGAGTCGTCTCGATGGTGACCAGCGCGTGGCAGTGGTCGAGCTCCTCGTTGCTCAGACCACGATCTTCGCGCCCCGCGACCACGGCGACCGGACCCTCGGCGGCCCGGTTCG
>DATCWE010000170.1:0-3100 GCA_036566495.1 Gemmatimonadales bacterium
CCACCACCAGCGGGGTCGCGATCGGCATCGCCTACGACTTCGGCCGGGCGACCCAGGCGCTGCGCTACCACTTCCGCGCGCTCCACGCCCTCGTCCTGGAAGCCAACTACGACGAGGTGATGCTGCGCACCAGCGCGTATCCCGCCGCGGTGCAGCACCGCATCGCGGGGAGCGGCGGCCATCTGTCCAATCGCGCCACCGCCCAGCTGCTGCAGGAGCTCTGCCACCCCGGGTTAGGCACCGTCGTGCTGGCCCACTTGAGCCAGCGCTGCAATTCCCCCGAGGTTGCCCGGCGGACCGTCGAGCCCGCCTTGCGCAGCAACGGCTTCCGGGGCGCATTTCACGTCGCGGAGCAGGACGCGCCCCTGGCGCCGATCCGGCTGGCGCGCTGGCTCGAGGCGCTGGAGCTGTTCCCGCCGTGACCGCCCCCGGCCACTCGCCCGGGAGTTCCTCCGCACGCCGCTTTCCGAATCTCACCGCGTGGTCCCTGCTGGCTCTGCTGGGCGGCTTCAGCCTCGGCCTGGCGGGTCACCTTTCCGGGTGGGCGGCGTTTCAGGCGTTCGGCTCCGTCGCGCAAAGCATCGGGGAGCTGTGGATCGCCGCCCTGCAAATGGTCACCTTGCCGCTGGCGCTCATGCTGACCCTGGCCGCGATCGCGGGAGCCCAGGTCGGCTCGATGGGCGCGTTAGGGGCCCGGGCGATCCTGCTGTACCTGGCCGCCCTGATCCTGGTGGGCGTGCTCATCCTCTTGGTGGCGCCGCTTCTGCTGGCCCCCTATGCCGTCGATCCGGCCGCAGTGGCCGCGATGAACGCGGGCGTCGCCATCCCCGAGGGGGTGGCGCAGGCGCGTCCGCTGTCGGCCGCGGCGTGGCTCTCCAATCTGGTCCCCCGCAACATCTTTGCGGCGGCGGCGCGCGGCGAGCTGTTCTCGCTGCTGCTTTTCGTCATTCTGCTCGGGCTCGCCGTCACCCGGCTTCCCGACCAGCAGCGCCTGCCGCTGGGCCGCGGCTTCCACGCCATCGCGGAGGCGCTGCTGGTGATGGTCCGCTGGCTGCTCGTCGTGACGCCGCTGGGCGTGTTTGCGCTCAGCTACGGGATGGCGCTTCGGCTCGGCGTTTCGCTCGCCGGCATGCTGGGCGTCTACCTGCTGCTGATCGCCGGCGCGACGCTGCTCGTGGTGCTCCTGCTCTATCCGGCGACTGCGCTGCTGGGCCGGACAACCCTGGCCGCCTTTGCGCGCGCCGTGCTGCCGGGGCAGCTCGTGGCGGTGACCACGCGCTCCTCGATTGCCGCGCTGCCGGCGCAGGTTGAGGCCGGCCGGCGCTACCTGGACCTGCCGCCGGTGGCAACGGACGTGCTGCTGCCGCTCAACGTCGCGCTGTTTCGCGTCGGCGAAGTCATCACCAACCCCGTCAAGCTGATGTTTCTCGCCCACGTGTACGGCGTCACGCTGCAGCCCGCCGCCAGCGCCGCCTTTCTCCTCACGGTGATCGTGTTCAGCTTCAGCAGCACCGGCACCCCGAACAGCGGGGGCGGATCCGGCTTTCGGATGGTGCCCGTGTTCATGGCCGCCGGCATTCCCCTCGAAGGGGTGCTGGTACTGGAGGCCGTGGAGGCGATCCCCGACATCTTCGAGACCTTGGCCAACGTCACCGGCCAGCAGAGCGCGGCCAGGATTCTCTCGGCGCGGCCGTGATCCACTTCGTCGTTCCCGCGGCCGGGGAGTTCACCCTCGCCGAGTATTTCGCCCTCGAGCCGCCCGCGCTGGTCCAGCGCTTCCACCTCATCCGCTACGAGGAGCTGCCGGCGCTTTCCCGCTTCGAACGGGGGACCTACGTCCTGGCCGGGCTGGATCAGCTGTCGCCCGGCATGCTGGCGCTGGTCGGACAGCTGGCGGAGCAGCTCACGGCGGAAGGGATCCCGCTCCTGAACCATCCCGCGCGGACCCTGGGGCGCGTTGCCCTGTTGACGGAGCTGCACCGGCTGGGCCGCAACGATTTCCGGATCGTGCGGGCCGGCGCCGAGCTGCAGGGACTCCGCTATCCCGTCTACTTGCGCGAAGCGACCTCCCACGATGGCAGCCTCTCCCCGCTGCTCGACACGGGGCACGAGGTCGAGGTGGCCATCGGCCGCGCCCTGCTGCAGGGAGCCCGGCTCGACGATCTGGTGTTGATCGAGTTTTGCCCCACCCAGGCCGCGGATGGACTGTACCGCAAGTACGAGGCGTTCAAGGTGGGAGATCGGGTGCTCGCGCGGAGTCTGAACGCGGGCCGGAGCTGGATGCTCAAGCTCGAGAACTCCGAGTTCACCCGGGCCCTGGCCCTCGAGGAGCAGGAGTACGTGTTCGCCAACCCCCATGCCGCTGAGCTCGCCGAGGTGTTCGCCCTTGCCGGCGTGGGCTATGGCCGGATCGACTATGCGGTACGGCAGGGGCAGCTCCGGACCTGGGAGATCAATCTGCATCCGAGCATCGGGCGCGGCACCGGGCCCCAGGGCGGCGTCGGGCCCCCCGAGATCCATCCGATTCGCAACGCGACCAGGGAGTACTTCTTCGCTCGTTTCCGGGAGGCGTGGGCGGCCGTGGATGTGCCGGAACGGGGGCGGCCCATCACGGTTGCCTTCGATGCGCGTCTCCGCAGCGCGGCCGCAGCGCCCCACCCGGGCTCCGGCCGAGTCTCCGCCGCCGTGCGAACGCTGCTGCGTCCGCTCAAACCGGTCCTGGCCCCGGTCTCGCTGCCGCTGCTCCGCCTGCTGGGCGCGTGGGGGCGGCGGCGGCAGTCAGCCTGAGCTCGGGCTCCCTTGTACCGGCTCCGGCCTGCGTCTAGGTTTTGGCGTTCATGAAATATTCATGACGGATCAACCGGCGAGGAGCTTTTCCATGCTGCGTGGCCGCGCTCTCCTGCTGGCGATTCTCGCGGGCTCCCTGGCGCTGCCGGGACGGTCCGCGGCACAGGCCCAGCCGCCCAAACCCGTCGTGGTACCTCCGCTCGAAGTCGTGGCCACCCGCTTGCCCGAGGCGACCCATGACGTGCCGGCCGCGATCGAGGTGATCAGCGGCGCCGATCTGCGCGCCCGCGGTGCGCGCTCGCTGCGCGAGGCG
>DATCWE010000263.1:0-2543 GCA_036566495.1 Gemmatimonadales bacterium
AGGGTTTGGGGGCGGACGGCCCAATGTGATCAATGCGGGCCCCAGCGACCGCTACCGCTTCAACTGGAACACGCCATTCATTCTTTCCCCGCACAACCCCAGCATCGTCTGGCTGGGCGGCAATCGCCTCTTCAAGTCCTACAATCGCGGCGACACCTGGGTGGCCAGCGCCGATCTGACCAAACAAATCGACCGCAACAAGGTCACCATGATGGGGGTGCCGGGCGATCGCAGCATGCTGTCCAAGAACGATGGCGTGGTAGCCTACAGCACCATTGTCTCGGTGGCCGAGTCACCGGTCATGCCGGGCGTAGTCTGGGCGGGCACCGACGACGGGAATCTGCAGGTGAGTGTCGACGGCGGGATGACGTTCACCGAGGTCGGCAAGAACCTGCCCGGGCTGCCGGCCGATCATCTCTATTGGGTTTCCCGGATCGACGCTTCGCATTTCGATCCCGGCACGGCCTACGCTTCGGTGGACGGCCATCGCAGCGACGACTTGAAGCCCTATGTGTTCGTAACCCGCGACTACGGCAAGACCTGGAAGAGCATCAGCGCCAATCTGCCGGCCTTCGGCAACGTCCAGGTGGTGCGCGAGGACCCCAAGAACAAGAACCTGCTGTACGTCGGCACCGAGTTCGGGCTCTATCTGTCCACCAACGGCGGCGCCGAGTGGCAGCGCTTCATGAACAACTTTCCCACCGTCCGGGTGGACGATATCCTGGTCCACCCGCGCGACGGCGACCTCATCGTGGCCACGCACGGACGCAGCGTCTGGATCGCCGACGACATCACGCCGCTCCAGCAGCTCACCCCAGCGGTGCTGGCGCAGGACGGCACCCTGCTCGACATCCGGCCGGCCGTTGCCTGGCTCAACGATCAGCAGGCCGGCTCGCGCACCGGTGGGCAGAAGGTCTTCATTGGGGAAAACCCGCCGCGCGGCACCACGATCAATTACTACCTCAAGACCGCCGCGATGGGCGACGTGAAGCTGACCATTACCGATGTGAATGGCCGGGTGATCCGCAATCTGGAGGGGAGCAAGAACGCAGGCCTCAATCGAGTCGAGTGGAACCTGTCGCCCAATCCTCCGCCCCGTCCGGCCGGCGCTGCCGGTGGCGGCGGAGGAGGCGGCGGGGGTTTCGGAGGCTTCGGGGCTCTGCAAACCGTCGACCCGGGCACCTACATCGTGACGCTGACGGTTGATGGACGGAGCTACAGCAAGCCCGTTTCGGTCCTGCAGGATATCTGGATGGGCGGACGCTGATCGCGTTTGGCTGCTCAGCGGGCGATGCGCCGTCTCGGTTTGGTCCGGGACGGCGCATCGGTCATATTGGGGAGTGCGGGGCGGTAGCTCAGCTGGGAGAGCACCTGGTTTGCATCCAGGGGGTCGAGGGTTCGAATCCCTTCCGCTCCATGCGTCGCTTTTAGGTCGGTCCGCGCGGGAGCGGCTTACCCGGTGCGCTCAAGGCGCCCCGCACCAGCCGACGCACTCGGGTCAGCTCGCTCCTGCCGTCCCCCCGCCTGTGCAGTGGGTTCTCCAGCCGTTCCAGCAGCAGATCGCGCAGCGTCTCGTGGTCGGACGACTCGAGGGCGTTGCGCAAGCGTCGGTGAAAGCCGCGGGCCCGGCTGACTCTGGGCAACCGGATGTCGGTCTCGATCCGGAGGCGCAAATCGCCCGCGCTGTTGAATTCCTCGACCTCGAACGTATTGATCCGATGGATCCCCATGGACAACCTCCGGAAACGTGGCGCGGCGGTAGGCGAGCAACCCCGACGAATGTAGGGGACGGCGGCGCGCTTGGCCAAGGCGTCGGATGCGGGGTATCCTACCGCGCATGGATGGCGGTGGCACTCCCGAGTCTGAGCCGGGCCTGCTGGCGCGGGTCAGCAGCGCGCTGGGGACGCGCTATCGCCCGGTGCGCGAGCTGGGCAGCGGCGGCATGGCGGTCGTTTTTCTGGCGGAGGACCTGAAGCATCGCCGCCAGGTCGCGGTCAAGGTGCTGCGGCCGCGGGTGTCCACGCTGCTCGGCCCGAAGCGCTTTCTGCGGGAGATCGAGATCGTCGCGACGCTGGCGCATCCCCACATCCTCCCGCTGCACGATTCGGGGGAAGCGGCCGGCCTGCTCTACTACGTGATGCCGTACGTGGAGGGCCCCACCCTCCGCACCCTGCTGGACCACCGCAGCCACCTTCCGCTCGCCGAGGCGGTCCCGCTCATCCTCGACGTCGCGGACGCCCTGCAATTCGCCCACGAGCGTGGCGTCATTCACCGGGACATCAAACCGGAGAACATCCTGCTGGAGGCGGGCCAGGCGGTGGTGAGCGATTTCGGCATCGCCCGGGCACGCGATGCCGCCGTCTCCGCCGCATTGACCGAGGAGCACATGACGGTCGGTACTCCGCGCTACATGAGCCCGGAGCAGCAGGCCGCGGAGCCCGTGGATGCCCGCAGCGACGTGTACTCGCTCGGGTTGCTGTTGTACGAGATGCTGGCCGGTCAGCCCCCGATTACCGGGCCTTCCCCCATTTCCGCCTCGGCAC
>DATCWE010000082.1:0-10543 GCA_036566495.1 Gemmatimonadales bacterium
CCATCGGCATCATCTCGGCCACGACGACCCCATGGAAGGTTGTGTCGGCAGCCAGATCCGCCAGGACCGGGAGGGACGATTCGCCCTCGACGGCCAGCATCACCGGGGGCTCCGAACCGATGGTGGCGGCCCACACCAGGGGATCCAGCGCGGCGCCCGTCCGTGAGCTGCCCACGAGTACCGTCGAGGTCGGCTGCACCCGCAGGCGGGCCAGCACCCACGCCTCCTGATCGGCCACGATCATTGGAAGCCAGCCTCGGCTCCTCCAATAGGCCTCCCAGCCTCCCAGCAGCACCACGACGAGGCTCACGGTCAGGAGCCAGGTGCGCGGCCAGTGCCCGGTGGGCTTGCGGCTGTCAGAATTGGAAATAAATGAACGCACGGTCTTCACCGGGAACCAGCACCAGCGCGAGGAGCAGCGTCGCGAGCACCAGGGAGCGGCCCCACCAGGGAATGACCTCCCACCTCGCTTCGAGGCTGGTGTCGCGCATCCACCAGTGCGCGCCCAGCAGGAAGAGCGTCACGGCCGCGACACCGAGCACGTTTCCGGCGCCCAGCACGAGCTGATCGCTACCTGCGCCCGAAAGCATCGTCGTCAACAGCACCCTTGCGTCACCGAAGCTGTGGGCGCGGAAAAACACCCAGGTGAGGCACACGGTGGCAAAAGTCAGCAAGCCTAGTCCCACCCGCACGGCGCGGAGCGACAGCCAGGCGGCCCCGCCCCAGAGCCTCCGGGCCATCCGCTCCAGGACAAGGTAGCTGCCGTGCAGGCCGCCCCAGGCCACGAAGCGCCAGGACGCCCCGTGCCAAAGCCCGCCGAGCAGCATGGTGAGCATCAGGTTGCGGCGGGCCTTCGACTCGCCGCCGCGATTGCCGCCCAGCGGAATGTAGAGGTAATCGCGCAGCCAGGTCGAAAGCGAGATGTGCCAGCGGCGCCAAAAGTCGGAGAATCCGATCGCCGCGTAGGGGAAGCGAAAGTTGTCGGGGAGGACGAACCCGAGACACAGCGCGGCGCCGATGGCACAGGTCGAGTAGCCGGCAAAGTCCAGGAAGATCTGTCCAGAGAACGCCAGGGTGCCGGCCCAGGCGTCGAGAAAGCCGGCCCGGCTCACCGCGGCGTAGACGTGGTCGGCCGTCGGTGCCATCAGGGCGTCGGCCAGGACCACCTTCTCGAAGAGCCCGATGACCATCAGCGCGAGGCCCCACCCCAGCTGATCCTGCGTGGCCTTGCGGGGCTCGACGCATTGCGGCAGAAAATCGGCGGCGCGCAGGATCGGTCCCGCCACCAGGTGCGGGAAGAAGGTGACGAAGAAGGCGAAGTCGAGGAAGGATTTGCCGGGCTGCAGCTCACGACGGTAGACATCGATCGTATACGACAGCGTCAGAAAAGTGTAGAACGAAATGCCGATCGGCAGGATGATGTTCCAGTGCGGAGGCTGGTACTGCACCCCGATCTGGGCCATGAGCCGGGTGAAGTTGTCCAGCAGGAATCCGCCGTACTTGAAGAAGCCGAGCACTCCCAGATTGAACCCGAGACTGATGAGCAGCAGCGCCTTGCGCGCTGCGGGCCGCTCGGTGACCGCGAGCCGTTTCGCCACCAGCCAGTCGATCACCGTCGAGCCCATGAGGAGCAGCACGAAGGGCGGATTCCAGGCCGCGTAGAACAGATAGCTGGCGACGAGCAGGAAGAATTTGCGCTGGGTCCAGCTCAGCGGGCCGTGATAGACGATCAGCACGATCGCGAAGAAGACCAGGAAAGTGAGCGAGTTGAAGACCATGCGTCCCTAACCGCTCAGGAAGACTTCCCGCCCTTGGCTCGAAACACACCGGCCAGTTTCACCAGGGGGTCGAACGCCTGATCGACCACGCACTCCTTGAGCGGAATGATCGCGTTGTCCGTGATGTGGATGTTCTCCGGGCACACCTTGGTGCAGCACTTCGTGATGTTGCAGTAGCCGATGCCGTGCGCCTTGCGCAGCTCCTCCCGGCGGTCGAGCACATCGAGCGGGTGCATCTCCAGCGCGGCCACGTGCACCAGAAAGCGGGGGCCGATGAACTCCTCGTGGAGCTGATGGTCGCGCAGAACGTGACAAACGTCCTGGCAGAGAAAGCACTCGATGCACTTGCGGAATTCCTGCACCCGGTCGACATCTTCCTGCTGCATCCGCCAGGTGCCATCCGGCGCATCGGCCGGTCGAGGCGTGAAGGGGCGGATCTTCGGCTTGACCCGGAAATTCCAGCTCACGTCGGTCACCAGGTCGCGGTGATGCGGAAAGGCCCGCATCGGCTCGACCATGACCGGCTGGTCCAAGTCGAGCTCGCTGAGCCGGGACATGCACATCAGCTTGGGCTTGCCGTTGATTTCCGCCGAACAGGAGCCGCACTTCCCCGCTTTGCAGTTCCAGCGTATGGCGAGGTCGCCAGCTTGCTCGGCCTGGATCTGGTGCAGGGCGTCGAGCACCACCATGCCTTCGGTGGTTTCGGTGGGGTAGTCGACGAACTGCCCCGTGCCGGCTTCGCCGCGCCAAATGCGGAACGTTGCCTTCGCCATGCGTCGGGCTCCTTGAACGGGAGTGGGACCCGTTATTTGTTCTCCTCCACGACCTGCTTGAGCTCCGCCGGCATCTCGGGAATTGCGCTGCCCCGGAGTGTCATCGCGCCGCCCTGCTGCTCGACCACGAAGTTCAGCTTCCCGAACTCCGCCGCCTTCTCCGGGAAATCATCGCGAAAGTGACCGCCCCGACTCTCCTTGCGCGCCAATGCCGAGGCGACGATCGCCTCCGAGACGGTGAGCAAATGGCGGAGGTCCAGGGCGGTGTGCCAGCCGGGGTTGTAGTCGCGGTTTCCGCTCACCCCGACCCGCGCGGTGCGGGCCTTGAGCTTGCCGAGGGCCTCGGCGGCGCGCAGCATCTCGTCCTCGCGCCGCACGATTCCCACCAGGTCCTGCATCAGCTCCTGCAAGTCGTGCTGGACACCGTAGGGATTCTCGCCGCCGGTCCGCTCGAACGGCGCCAGGGCGTCGGCCACCGCCTGGTTGACTGCTCCGCTGTCGGGCGGATTGGCCGGATTGTCCCGGGCATAGCGCGCCGCAAATTCTCCCGCCCGCTTGCCGAAGACCAGCAGGTCGGAGAGCGAATTGCCCCCCAGGCGGTTGGCGCCGTGCAGACCGGCGGCGGCCTCCCCCGCGGCAAAGAGACCCGGCAGCGTGCTCATCTGCGAGTCGCCATCGACCCGTACACCGCCCATGACGTAGTGCGTGGTCGGGCCGATTTCCATCGGCGTCGTGGTGATGTCGATATCGGCGAGCTGTTTGAACTGGTGATACATGCTCGGCAGCTTCTTCTTGATGTGCTCGGCGGCGTTGGGGATCTTTTCCTTGATCCAGGCGATATCGAGGTACACGCCGCCATGCGGGCTGCCGCGGCCGGCGCGCACTTCCCGCATGATGCAGCGCGCCACGTGGTCCCGGGTGAGCAGCTCCGGCGGCCGGCGCGCGTTCTTGTCGCCGGTCACATAGCGCCAGCCCTCCTCGGGGGTGTCCGCGGTCTGCGCCCGGTAGTTCTCCGGGATGTCGTCGAACATGAAGCGGCGGCCTTCCTTGTTGATCAGGATGCCGCCTTCACCCCGCACCGCCTCTGTCACCAGCAGTCCCCGAACGCTGGGCGGCCAGATCATCCCCGTGGGGTGGAACTGCACGAATTCCATGTCCTGCAGCGCGGCGCCCGCCTGGTAGGCCAGCGACTGCCCGTCACCGGTGTACTCCCAGCTGTTACTGGTGATCTTGTAGGCCCGCCCGATGCCGCCGGTCGCCAGCACGATCGCCTTGGCGCGGAAGAGCCGGAAACGACCCCGCTCCCGATCGTAGGCCAGCGCGCCCGCTACCCGCCCGCCGCGGACGAAGAGCTGAACCACGGTGACTTCCATGTGGACGTCGATGCCCTGATGGATACCCTTGTCCTGCAGCGTGCGGATCATCTCGAGTCCGGTCCGGTCGCCCACGTGAGCCAGGCGCGGATAGCGGTGCCCGCCAAAATTACGCTGAAGGATCTTGCCGTCCGTGGTACGGTCGAAGAGCGAGCCCCAGGCCTCCAGCTCGCGGACCCGATCGGGAGCCTCTTTCGCGTGAAGCTCCGCCATGCGCCAGTTGTTGAGATACTGACCGCCCCGCATGGTATCGGCAAAATGCACCCGCCAGTTGTCGCGGTCGTCGACATTGGCCAGCGCCGCGGCCATCCCGCCCTCGGCCATGACGGTGTGGGCCTTGCCGAGCAGCGACTTGCACACCAGACCGACCGAAACGCCCTGGGCGGCGGCTTCGATCGCCGCCCGCAAACCGGCCCCGCCGGCGCCGATGACCAGGACGTCGTGATCGAAGTTTTGGACTTCGGCCATCAGAAGATCCTCAAGTCGTTCCAGATGCCCATCGAGCACAGCCTGACGTACACGTCGCTGAAGGCCACCATGAAGAGGGAAACCCAGGCCCAGCGGTGGTGGACGTTGTTGAGGCAGGTGACGCAGCGGTAGGGAGTGCGCAGGCGGGGCTGCTTGGAGAACTGATCGCGAAATCCTCCCAGGATGTGGCGCAGCGAGTGGCAGCCGAGGGTGTAGCCGCTCAGGCACACTACGTTGGCCGCCAGGATCAGGGTGCCCACCCCGACGCCGAAGCGGGTGCCTCCGGTGGCCGGATCGGGCCACCACATCGCCTTCCACACGTCATAGGCCAGGATGAACAGGAAGAGCACCGCGATAAACATGAAATAGCGGTGCACGTTCTGCAGGATCAGCGGAAAGGAGCGCTCCCCGAGGTATGACTTGCGGGGCTCGCCGACGCTGCAGGCGGGAGGGTCGGCCCAGAACGCCTTGTAATAGGAGCCCCGATAGTAGTAGCAGGTAAACCGGAAGAACGCGGGGAACGGCAGAATCAGGAGCGCCGGGCTGAAGCGGAGCCAGCCGGGCCACCAGCCGGGCCGGGGGCCGAAGACGGCGTGGGGTGAGTCGCCGAAGAGCTCCGGGCTGTAGAAAGGGGAGAGATACGGCCCGTAGGTGTAGTGCGCGTTCTGGTAGGCCGCCCACGTGGCGTAGACCAGGAACCCGCCGAGTATGAGGAAGACTACCAACGGCTGCACCCACCACGCGTCCCGCCGCGCGGTCTCGAGGAATCGGCGCCGGGTGAGCGGTACTGTGACGTTCGTCATCGGAGACAATCCCCGGTCTGTTTTGGGGCGGTCGCGGAGCCGCGGGATGCTGCGAAACGGTCAGGGAATAGTAATCTGAGATCGCGCGGGGCGGGTAACCCTCCCCCGGGGTGTCCGCCGTCAGCCGCTGGCGGGCGATCGCCCCGGTTCGGGCCGCCCCACGTCGGCTCGGGTGCTCGCGCCCGCGTGATTTGCGATGAGCCGCATGAGCTCGCCCGGGGGGACCGGCTTGACCATGTGGGTATCGAACCCGGCCTCCTGGGAGCGGCGGCGGTCCCGCTCCAGGCCGTAGCCCGTCATCGCCACGATCAGGGCGTGGACCAGCCCGCTCTGGCGGAGTCGCCGGCAGACCTCATAGCCATCCATTCCGGGCAGGCCGATGTCGAGCAGCACCACGGCGGGCTGAGTCGTGGCGGCCAGGTGCAAGGCCTGCTCGCTTTCGTGCGCCACCGCGACTTCGTGGCCGCCCAGCCGGAGCAACTTGCTCAGGCTCTCGGCCGAGTCCCGGCTGTCGTCTACCACCAGAACGCGCAACGGGGAGCAGTCCGGGACCTCGGTATCGTCGCCGTCCTCGCGCGGGCGGTAGCCGTCGAGCTCCTGCAGCAGGCAGGGCAGCCGGATGGTGAACTCGCTGCCGCGCCCGACCCCGTCGCTCGCGGCGATCACCCGTCCGCCATGCAGCTCCACCACGGTCTTGACCAGCGAAAGCCCGATGCCCAGGCCGCCCAGCGCCCGGTCGAGGGTCCGCTCCCCCTGAGAGAACAGCTCGAAGATCTCGTGGAGCATCTCCGGCGCGATTCCGATGCCGCGATCCCGCACAGTGATCACGCCGAAGGACGCGTCGCGCTCGACGGTCAGCGAGATGACCCCGCCTTCGTTCTGGTACTTGGCGGCGTTGTTGAGCAGGTTGGCGATCACCTGGGTGAGCCGCGCCCGGTCGCCTTCCACCCGGACCGGGGTCTCCGGCACGGTCAGGATGAGCTGGTGCCGGTGGGCGTCGATGAGCGGGCGGCTGGTCTCCACCGCGCGGGCCACCACCGAGCCGAGGTCGAGGGCCTGGAGCTGGAGCTTGATCTTCCCGAGGGTAATGCGGGAGACGTCGAGCAGGTCGTCCACCAGCCGGGTGAGCTGGGCGGCCTGGCGCTCGATCACCCCGCGGCACCAGAGCACGTCGGGATCCGGGGATTCCTTGAGCCGGAGGATGCTGACGGCGTTGCGGAGCGGCGCCAGCGGGTTGCGCAGCTCATGCGCCAGCAGCGCCAGGAACTCGTCCTTGCGCCGATCGGCGATGCGCAGCTGCTCGGCCAGGTCGGTCTGCCGGGCGATCGATTCCTCCAGCTCCACGGTCCGTTCGGCTACGCGCGCCTCCAGCTCCTGGGTGAGCTGCTCCGCCTCGCGCCCTCTGCGGTACAGTTCCGTGAATACCCCGACCTTGGCCCGCAGCAGCTCGGGCACGATGGGCACCGAGACGTAATCCACCGCGCCGGAGCGGTAGCCCTTGAGCCGGTCGGTGTCGGTCAGGTGGACGGCGGACACGAAGATGATCGCGGTCTTCTGGAAGCGGGGGTGCTCGCGGATGATCTCGGCCAGCTCGAAGCCGTCGAGCTCCGGCATGCTCACGTCCATCAGCACGACCGTGATGTCGCTTTTGAGCAGGTGCTCCAGGGCCTCCCTCCCTGAGCTGGCCTTGATCAGGTTCTCGCCCAGGTCCTTCAGGATGGCTTCGTAGGTCAGCAGCTTTCCGGGCTGATCATCCACCAGGAGGATGTTGACTTTGTCGTTCGGGCTCATAGCGAGTCTCCCGGGTTACCGGTGCAGCCACATGCGCAGGGCCGACAGGAGCTGCTCCGTGTTCACGGGCTTGGCGAGATAATCCGAGGCGCCCGCTTCCAGGCACTTCTCGCGGTCTCCCTTCATCGCCTTGGCGGTAAGCGCGATGATGGGAAGCCGGCGCAGCCCGGGCCGCTCGCGGATGGCGTGCATCGTCTGGTATCCGTCCATCTCCGGCATCATGATGTCCATCAGCACGATGGCGATGTCCGAGGTGCCGTCGATGGTGGCGATGGCTTCGTGTCCCGTCCCCGCGGTCAGCACTTCCATGCCGCGCCGTTCCAGCACGCTGGAGAGCGCGAAGATGTTGCGCACGTCGTCGTCCACCACCAGCACCTTCTTGCCCACCAGATCCTCGTCCGAGCGGTGCAGCCGGTCGAGCATCTGCTGCTTTTCGGCGGGGAGATCCGCCACCACCCGGTGGAGGAAGAGCGCCGTCTCGTCCAGCAGCCGCTCGGGCGACTCGACGCCCTTGACCACCACGCTGCGGGCGAGCGTGTGCAGCCGGGTATCCTCTTCGGGCGAGAGCTCCTTCCCGGTGAAGACGACCACCGGGAGATCGCGCAGCGCCTGATCGTCCCGGATGTGCTCCAGCACCTCGAACCCCGACATGTCCGGCAGGCGGAGGTCCAGGACCGCGCAGTCGTAGGGCTGCTGCCGCAGGGCATCCAGGGCCTCGGCGCCGGAGGCCGCGGTGGCGATTTGGACATCGTGGTGCCCCAGGAGCTCCGAGATGCTGAGTTGCTCCGCCGGGTTGTCTTCGACCACCAGCAGCCGCTTGCTGCGCGGCGTCGCATAGTCCTTGATGCGCGAGAGCGCCGCTTCCAGTCCCTCAGTGGTGGCTGGCTTGGCCAGGAAGCTGAATGCACCGCGCGCCAGGCCATGCTGGCGGTCCTCGTCCAGCGTGACGATCTGCACCGGGATGTGCCGCATCGCCGGGTCCTGCTTGAGCTGGTTGAGCACCGTCCAGCCCAGCATGTCCGGCAGGAAAACGTCGAGCGAGATGGCGCTGGGATGATGCTCCCGCGCCAACGCCAGCGCGTCGGCCCCCCGGGTGGCAACCAGGACCTGGAAGCCCTTCCCGCGCGCCACATCCACGAGGATCCGCGCGTAATGGGGGTCATCCTCCACGATCAGCAGCGTGGCCGCGCCCGCCTGCAGCTCGTGGCGGTCGTCCGGGATTTCCTGGCTGGGACGGTCCCATACCCGCACCGCCGGCACGCTCGCCGCGGTCCAGCTCGGCTTGGCCTCGCCCTCTCCGGTCGTCGCCGTCACCCCGGAGGGACCCAGGTACCGCGAAGGCAGATAGAGGGTGAAGGTGCTCCCGCGGCCCGGAGTGCTGCGGAGCTGGATCTCTCCGCCGAGCAGCGTCGCCAGCTCGCGGCTGATCGCCAGCCCGAGCCCGGTGCCTCCATACTTGCGGCTGGTGCCCGCGTCGGCTTGCTGGAAGGCCTCGAAGATGATCCGCTGCTTCTCCGGCGGGATCCCGATTCCCGTGTCGGACACCTCGAACGCCACGACTTGTGCCGCCCGCTTGAGAATCGGATGATCGATGCTCCAGCCGGCCCCCGCACTGGAGACGCTGAGCCGCACGCCGCCCTGCTCGGTGAACTTGAACGCGTTGGAGAGCAAGTTCTTGAGCACCTGCTGGACTCGCTTCGAGTCGGTCACCATGGTCGAGCCGACGTTCGGATCCACCTGGACCTCGAGCGAGAGATGCCGGTTCTCGGCCTCGTGACGGAACGGCCGGGCCACGACATCGAGCAGGCTGGCCACGACGAGCTCCTCCGCCACGACCGTGACCGTGCCCGATTCGATCTTGGAGAGGTCGAGAATGTCGGTAATGAGGTTGAGCAGGTCGGTACCCGCGCCGTGAATCGTCCGGGCGAACTCGACCTGTTTCGGGGTGAGGTTGCCCTCGGAGTTCTCGCCCAGCTGCTGTCCCAGAATCAGGATGCTGTTGAGCGGAGTGCGCAGCTCGTGCGACATGTTGGCCAGGAATTCGGACTTGTATTTCGAGGTGAGCGCCAGTTCGGTGGCTTTCTCTTCCAGCGCCCGGCGGGCCTGCTCGATTTCCTGGTTCTTCCGCTCCACTTCCACGTTCTGTTCGGCCAGCTGCTGGGCCTTCTGCGCGAGCTGTTCGTTGGTCTGCTGCAGCTCCCGCTTCTGGGTTTGCAGCTCGGCGGCCAGCTCCTGCGACTGCTTGAGCAGACCCTCGGTCTGCATGGTCGCCTCAATGCTGTTGAGCACGATGCCGATGCTGGCAGTGAGCTGCTCCAGGAACGCCAGGTGCGATGCCGTGAACGCACTCAGGCTGGCCAGCTCGATCACCGCTTTGACCTGGTCCTCGAACAGCACGGGCAGCACGATCACGTTGCGCGGCACCGCCTCGAAGAGCCCCGAGGTCACCGGCACCGTCTCGGGCGGCAAGTCGCTGATCAGCATCCGGCGCTTCTCCACGGCGCACTGGCCCAACAGGCCTTCCCCGAGCTCGAGACGCTGCGGCAGCCGCTCCTGGCCGCCTTCGGCGAACGCCGAAACCAGCTTGAGCTCGGAGCCTTCGGTTCCCATCCGGTAGATCACTCCCTGGTGGGCGTTGACCAGCGGAGTCAGCTCGGAGAGCAGCATGCGGCCCACCGTGGCCAGGTCGCGCTGGCCCTGCAGCATGCTGGTGAAGCGCGCCAGGTTGGTCTTGAGCCAGTCCTGCTCGTTGTTGCGGTCGGTCGTGCCCCGCAGGTTGTTGATCATCGTGTTGATGTTGTCTTTGAGCTCCGCGACTTCACCCCGCGCCTCGACCTGAATGGACCGGGTCAGGTCGCCCTGGGTGACTGCGGTGGCGACCTCCGCGATGGCGCGCACCTGGGTGGTGAGGTTTGCCGCGAGCAGGTTGACGTTTCCGGTCAGGTCCTTCCACGTCCCCGCCGCGCCGGGCACGTTGGCCTGGCCGCCCAGCCGGCCTTCCACGCCGACTTCCCGCGCCACCGTCGTCACCTGATCGGCGAAGGTGGCCAGCGTGCCGGTCATGTTGTTGATGGTTTCAGCCAGCGCCGCCACCTCGCCCTTCGCTTTCACCGTCAGGCTCTGCTTCAGGTCGCCGTTGGCGACCGCGGTCACCACCTTCACGATGCCGCGCACCTGCTCGGTCAGGTTGGCCGCCATCACGTTCACGTTGTCGGTCAGGTCCTTCCAGGTACCCGCCACGCCCGATACCACCGCCTGCCCGCCCAGCTTGCCTTCGGTACCGACTTCCCGCGCTACCCGGGTGACTTCGGCCGCAAACGCGTTGAGCTGGTCCACCATGGTGTTGATGGTGACCTTGAGCTCGAGCACCTCTCCCTTCACATCGACGGTGATCTTGCTCGAGAGGTCGCCGCGCGCCACGGCGGTGGTGACCTCGGCGATGTTACGCACCTGGGCCGTCAGGTTACCGGCCATCATGTTCACGTTGTCGGTCAAGTCTTTCCACGTTCCGGCGACGCCTTCCACGTTCGCCTGGCCGCCGAGTTTTCCTTCGGTAC
>DATCWE010000387.1:0-5003 GCA_036566495.1 Gemmatimonadales bacterium
TTTTCAGAATTGTGCGGGGCGCTCAGGCGCCCGTTGGTCTCATCTTCGAGGGAGGTCGCCATGGCTAACACAGCCGTGTTTGGGATATACGCCACGCAAGCGCAAGTAGAGTCGGCAGTCGATCAGCTGCGCAGCGCCGGTTTCCGCGCCACCGATATTTCCGTGCTGGTCCCGGAAAACCTGGGCACCAAAGAGCTGGCCCACGAGAAGCACAGCAAGGCCCCCGAAGGGACCGCCGCGGGCGCCACTTCCGGCGCGATACTGGGAGGCACGCTGGGCTGGCTGGTGGGGATCGGGGCCCTGGCGATTCCGGGGTTGGGACCCTTCATCGCCGCGGGACCGATCGTGGCGATGCTGGCGGGAGTCGGCGCAGGCGCGGCGGTGGGTGGCGTCACGGGCGCCCTGATCGGACTGGGGATCCCGGAATACGAAGCCAAGCGCTACGAGGGTCTGATCAAGAGCGGGGGGATTCTGCTCTCGGTGCACTCCGACGATCACGAGTGGACCAAGCGGGCCAAGGAGATCCTGGAGCGGAGCGGCGCCGACAACATCGCGGCGACCGGCGAGGCGAAGGGCGACTACGCCAATACGGAACGGCCCGCCAGGCGGCCGGGAATCACCACGCCATAAGGTGACCCCGGAGCAGCGGCCAGCAGCGTCGGCTGCTGGTCGCTGGGCGAGTTGACGACCCGGGAGCCGCCCGGGTACGTTGGCTCCGCCAATGACAACCCCAGTTCGAGCCGGCGACTCGCAGGACCGCTGGATAGCCGCGGCATTGGCCGCAGGCGTGCTGGTGCGGCTCTGGCAGTACCTGGGCAATCCTTCGCTCTGGATCGATGAGCTTGCCGTCGCTCGCAACGTTCTCGAGCGGCCGGTATCGAGTCTGGTAGCCACTCCCCTCGACTTTGGCCAGGTGGCTCCGCCGGGGTTCCTGCTGGCGGTGAAGGCCGTGGTTGGGCTGTTCGGGAACGGAGAGTACGCCCTGCGGCTGGTCCCGCTGCTGGGTGCTCTGCTGGCCCTTCCGCTCTTCCTCGCGCTGGCCCGCCGGGTGGTGCCGACGTCCGCGGTTCCTCTTACGCTGTGGCTCTTCGCCCTGGCGCCTCCGCTGTTTCGCCGGGGCGCCGACATCCATCCCTATTCCACTGACGTCACCGTGGCCATCGCGCTCGCCATTCTGGCGTTGCGCTGGCTGGCCCAGCCCGACTTGCGTCGCGGACTGGCGCTGGGGCTGGCCGCCGCGGTCGCGGTGTGGTTTTCCGGGAGCGCGTTGCTCGTGATGGCAGGAATACTGCCCGCGCTGGCGCTGGGAGCACGCGGAACGGATCGCCGAGCAGCGCTGCGTTCGCTTATCCCGGGAGGCTTGCTCGCCGGAGTCAGCATGCTGGGAGCCTTCCTCGTCGCTCGAGCCTCGCTGACTCCCGAGGTACGCTCTTTCATGCACGCCTATTGGTACCCGTGGTTCGTTCCCTGGGACGTCGGACAGGCGATCCGATGGACCCTCCAGCAGCTTCCCGATCCGCTCCGCAGAGAGTACGGACTTCCGTTCGCGGCGGCCGCCGCGTACACCGTGCTGCCGCTGCTCGGCTGGCTGCGATTGTGGCGCCGCAACCGTGCGGTGGCGCTGGTCATCGGCAGCCCCGTGGTGGTGACGCTGGCAGCGGCCGCCGCCCAGCAGTATCCGTTCGCCCACCGGCTCGTGGTGTTTCTGCTGCCGTTTCTGCTGCTCGGCCTCGGTGAGGCCATCGACGGATTGGGAAGCGCCGCTGCCCGGTGGCAGCAGCACGCGCGGGGGGTCGTGGTCGGGATCCTGATGCTCCCGGCCTTCGGCGCCTTGGTGATCCTTCGTCCCGTGCGGCGGTTGGAAGAGGCCCGGCCCGTCTGGGAGCACATCGCGGCCGCGCGGGAACCGGGAGAGCCAGTGTACGTCTACTTCACCGGCTGGTTGGCCGCCGGATATTATGCGCCGCGCGCAGGGGTTCCCGAGCGCGACGTGCACTACGGGCGTTGCCACGCCGGCGAGCCGGCGGGTTACCTAGCTGAGTTGGGCGCGCTGGCCGGGAGCGGCCGGGTGTGGCTGTTCTTTACGCACGCGCTCACTCCTGACCGCGTGGCGATCCTGGGCTACCTCGACAGCACCGCGACCCGGCTCGACAGCCTGGTCATTCCCGCGCAGCCCCGCCGCACCGAGCCGCGCGCCCGCGCCTACCGGTACGACTTGAACGGCCGGGCTCCCCGCCCGGGCGTAATGCCGGGACGGGCCCGCCCCTCGGTCTGCGAGGGTCCGGGCCCGCATCTTCCGGTCGATAGCGCGCTGGGCAGCTGGGGTCGGCGGTAGCCGAAAGGAGGGACCACTCTGCTGCGATAGCAGGGGGGGGACTCGAACCCCCGACCCCGGCATTATGAGTGCCGTGCTCTAACCACCTGAGCTACCCTGCCGCGGCCACGAAAATAACCGGTCAGCGGCCCGCGGTCACTGCTCGCGCTCCCGCCGCACCACGGTGAACTCCGTCTCGCCTTTCCGCAGCATCCCGTACTGTTCGCGCGCAATCCGCTCCTGCCAGGCGGGATCGTTCTCCACCAGCCGACGGATCCGCGCCAGGCTGTCCACCTCTCTGGTGAGCGAATCGACCTGCTCCCGCTCGGCCTTTTCCTTGCGCCGGAGCTCGAGCCACTGCGGGGTGCTGTATTCGCCGGCCTGGATTGCGAAAAACACCACGCCGGCCACCAGCGCCAGAATGAGCCAGCCGCGCCGGCTCACAGCGAGTACATGTCCCGGCCCGGATAGTGGGCCACCTCGCCGAGCTCCTCGGCGATCCGCAGCAGCTGGTTGTACTTGGCGATCCGATCGCTGCGCGAGGCGCTGCCGGTCTTGATCTGGCCGGCCCCCACCGCCACCGCAAGATCGGCGATGAAGGCATCCTCGGTTTCGCCGGAGCGATGCGAGATCACCACGCCGTAGGAGCTTCCCTTGGCGAGCTCGATGCACTGCAGCGTCTCGGTGAGCGTCCCGATCTGATTCACCTTGATGAGCACGGCGTTCGCCACGCCCTGCTCGATCCCCTGCCCCAGCCGGTCGACGTTGGTCACGAACAGGTCGTCTCCCACCAGCTGGATTCGTCCCTGGAGCCGCTGGGTGAGCTGCGCCCAGCCCTCCCAGTCGTCTTCGGCGAGGCCGTCTTCGATCGAAACGATGGGATAGCGATCCACCCACTGGGCATAGAGATCGATCAGCTCCGCGGCACTGCGACGGCTCTTGTCGCCCTTCTTGAACACGTAGCTGCCATTGTCGTAGAGCTCCGACGCCGCGACATCGAGCGCGATGGCGATGTCGCGCCCCGGCTCGAAGCCCGCCGCGTGAATCGCCTGCATGATCACGTCGAGGGCCGCCTCGTTGGAGGGCAGCATGGGCGCGAAGCCCCCCTCGTCGCCCACCGCCGTCGACAGCCCCATGCCGCCCAGCACCTTCTTCAGGTGGTGGAACACCTCGACGCCCATGCGCAGGGCTTCCTCGAAGCGGTCGGCGCCGATGGGAACGACCATGAATTCCTGGGCGTCCACGTTGTTGCTGGCGTGCGCACCGCCGTTGAGAATATTCATCATGGGCACCGGCAGCACCCGCGCCATCGGGCCGCCGAGGTAGCGATACAGCGGAATGCCCACATCCTCGGCGGCCGCCCGCGCCACCGCGAGCGACACCGCGAGGATGGCGTTGGCGCCCAGCTTGGCCTTGTTGGGCGTGCCGTCGGCATCCATGAGCTCGGCGTCGACGCCGATCTGGTCCGAAGCATCGATGCCCTCGAGCCGGGGGCCCAGTACCTCGTTGACGTTGCGCACCGCCTCCTGGACCCCCTTGCCCAGGTAGCGCTGCGGATCGCCGTCGCGGAGCTCGACCGCCTCATGCTCTCCGGTCGACGCGCCGCTCGGCACCGCCGCGCGCCCGCGTGCCCCGCTGGCGAGGACGACATCGGCCTCGACCGTGGGATTGCCGCGGCTATCGAGTATCTCGCGCCCGTGCACCTCGATGATGGTCGGCATTGGCGTCAGAGATCAGAGGTCAAGGTGAGTGAAACAGGGCAAGCTATCGGTAATGTAATTCCCTCTGACTTCCGATCTCTGATCTCTGACCTCTGGCGCCTCATTCGACCGCCCCCATGCGGAGCAGCGCCGCCCGGGTGCACTCCGCCAGCGTGGCCCGGTCTTCATAGCTCATCCCGCGGGTCTGAATTTCGGCTCCGATCTTCACGACCACGGTCCCGCGCTTCGGGCTCCAGCTGCCCCGCGGCATGAGCTCGAAGGTGCCCTGACACAGCACCGGGACCACGGGAGCCTGGGCCGCGATGGCCAGCACGAACGGGCCCTTCTTGAAAGGCAGCAGCCGTCCGTCGCGCGAGCGGGTGCCTTCCGCGAAGACGACCGCGGAGCTGCCGGCCCGGATGTACTCGGCCGCCTCGTCGTAGGCCGCGAACGCGGCGGATTTCAGCTGGCGTTTGATCGGGATGTGGCGCGCCGCCCGCATGGCCATGCCCATGAGGGGGATCCAGTCCATCCCCTTCTTGTAGATGAAGCGCACTGTGCCGGGCAATTCCGCCAGCAGGGCCCAGATATCGATCTGCGACGCGTGATTCGCGATGTAGACTTTGGGCTCCGAGGGTTCCAGCCGGTCCCGACCCTCTACCACGACCGCGATGCCGGTGCCTCTGAGCATGGCGCGGCCCCATTCCCGCGCGGCGCGGTCGTAGATCCCGCCCTGGCGCTGCTTGATGCCGACGGTCGCGCTGAGCAGCACGCGGGAGCCCCAATACCCCATGTAAACGATGAAGGATCCGAGGTAGCGCAACAGCTGGATCATGCGAAGTGCTCGTACCCGGCCAGCACCACGGGCCGGCCCGCGAGCTCGAGGCGCAGCCCCGCTCCCGGCAACACCTCGCCGACCCGCGTCAAGGGGAACTCGACTGCGCCCGGAAAGGCGGAGGGCAGAACCACCAGCAGCTCGTAGTCTTCGC
>DATCWE010000429.1:0-13657 GCA_036566495.1 Gemmatimonadales bacterium
GCGCGCGGCGGCCACCATGGTGTAGCGCCCGAGCTCCGGCGCCAGGACCAAATGCGGTTCCGGACGGCGCGCGACCGTCCGGGCGAGCTGCGCGAGCAGGGAGGAGGCAGGGCGTGCGGAGTCGGAGGGGAGCCGCGCCGGAGTGCGTTCGAGCCGGGAGGTCGCGAGGTCGAGCTGGAACCAATCGGGAATCTGCGACCCCGCCGAATCGAACGCGGCCGGCGCGCCCGGCACCTGTGCCGCCAGGAGGTCGAGCTGAGAGGCCGCGCGCTCCGCTACCTGTTGAGCCGTGATCCGGGCAAGCTGGCGCAGCACCGCGTCGCGCTGTCGCGAGCTGTGGAAGATGGTGCCGGTGGAGAGGATGGTGGCGGCGCCGAGGGCCGCCGCCAGGACCCAGAGCAGATTATTCCAGGACCGCCAGCCGCTCCGACCTCCCGCCTCACCGCTGGCCCTCACTCGTCACCGCCTTCCCCTTGAGCCGTGTCTTTTCCTGTTCCACATACCCCTCCGCCTCGCGCAGCAGGGCCTGCGCATCGAAGAGGATGCCATCCTTGATGGTCCACGCGACGCCGCCGTGCTTCCACTGCTCGGCGCGCGGCACCAGCCCGTAGAAACCGTATCCGCGTCCGTACATCACCTTGAAGTTGTCGAGGGGGTTTCCGTTCACCACGGCGAGATCCGCCCGGCACCCGACCCGCACCCCGCAGAGGTCCTTGAGGCCCAGGGTTTGGTACGCGTTGGTCGTGGCCACCTTGATGATGTCGATGGGGTGAATCCCGGCTTCCTGCATCAGCTCGAGCTCGCGAATCAGGGCGATGCCGCCGACGCCGCCTTCGTCGCTGCCGGCGGTGAGCAGGCCGCCCCGCTCGTGGAACGTCTTCACCCAGCGCATCCAGATCGCGAAGTTGCGCCGCCAGTTGATCTCGTCGCTGGTCTTCCATTCGGTCTTGAAGGCGCCGTGGCTGCTGGAGTCCGGCCCGCCCGCCACCTCGCTCGGGTGCATCAGGGTTTCCTTGATCGGGATCCCGGCCGCGCGCCACCAGTCGCGATTGTCCTCGTAGACGGTCATGGTGGGGTCCCAGTTGGTGCCGTTCTTCACCATGAGGTCGATGACCGCGCTCAGCTTCTCCGGATTCTTGTCGGCCTCGCTCCACAGCATTCCCGCGTAGCGGAAGCGATCGAGCTCCTTCCAGTAGTTGTAGTCGGTGGGGAAATTCTGCGATCCGCTGAGCGCGGCATCCGGGATGCCGTACCAGTGCTCGATGCTCTTCACCCCGCTCTCGGAGGCCACTCGGGCATCGGTTTCGGAGACTTTGAGGTCGACCATGGTGAACATGCCGAGCTTCTTGCCCTCGTCCACCGCGGCTTCGAGCACATCGGGATAATGGCCCGGGCTCTTGCTGATCTTGATGCAGTCCGCGCCGAGGGCTTTGAACTCGCGCACCATGGCCCGCGCCTTCTCGGGCGTGTTCCCCACGTCCCACTCGCGCAGCGGAAGGGGCCAACGCTGGCACAGGATCAGCCGGGGTGCCACCAGAAGGTTCGCCGCCGCGAGCCGGCGCTGCTCGGCGAGCAGCTTGATCCCCGCCCCGCTTCCGGCGTCGCGCACGGTGGTAACGCCGTGCCCCAGATAGAGCCGATAGGCATAGTCCAGGCCGCGAGGACCGAGGCTCTGCCCCGGCGGGAGGTGCGCGTGCATTTCGACCAGGCCGGGCATTACGTACATGCCCCGTGCATCGATGATCTTGTCCCCGGTGGCGCGCTGGAACCCGCGCCCGTAGCCGGCGGCATTGACCGGATCCATCGGGGTCATGTCCACGATGATCCCGTTCTCGATCACGATATCCACCGGACCCTCGGGAGGCATGCTGCGATTGCTGCCGGGCGTCCCGCGCCCGGAGAGCACGGTAACGCCGCGAATGATCAGGCGGTTGTAGCGCTCCCCCTTGGTCGAGCCCAGCACCAGTGGAGTGGGCCCATTGTTGGCCACCGCAACAGCTTCCGCCGGGGCTTGAGCCGAGGCCGCCGAGCGCAGCGCGAGCAGCGCGCCGATGGCCAGTACGAGCGAGCGAAGTTGCGACATGGCGTTCTCCTTGCTCCTACGGGGTGACGCTCTCGAAGATCCCGTTGAACAGCAGCTTGAAGGTTCCGTGCGGCTGGGCGCGCTGCAGGATCTCCGGGGCGAAGAGCAGCGCTCTGCCCTTGCCCACCCTGGCTTCGGCCGCCGCGATGCCGTTCTCCAGCACCTGCTGACCCCAGGCCCAGCCGCTCCGCAAGGGCTGCTTGCTGTCGTACCAGGCGATCCGGGTCAGGCCGCTGGCCGCCCCGGGCCCCAGCTTGAACACGGGGCTGTCATCGAAAAAGACATCGGTATGCTCCGCCATGCCGAAGGCGGCCGGTTGGGCCGGATCCACGCGCGCCGAAAGCACCGACCCGGGAACGAAGAACCTGGTGTGCGGCAGCGGAGTCCCGCTCTCGGCCAGCTGATTCTCGAGGGGGAGCCGGAGATAAGCGGCGAGATTGGTCGCCGAGCTGCCGATGGCGATCACGGTTCCGCCTTGCTCGATGAATTCCTTGAGCCGGGGCAGGGTGCGCTCGACGCTGGTCCGGCCGAATTGACCGCGATACTCCGCCGGCAAATCGGCGGGTTCGGTCTGCGCCGCCCCGCCGCCTCCGCCGCCCCCGCCGCTGCCCGCCGCCCCCGGAATCCCGCCTGCCACGAAGACCAGGACGTCGTATTTCGCATGCAGGCCGCCCGCATCGAGCGCGGGCGCGAAGACGCGCTCGAAAGGAAACTCGAACTGCTCCAGGATCCAGCGCGCCCAGCCGGCGTCGATGGAGCCTCCGTACTGATCCCAGAGCCCGATCCGGGGGGAACGCAGCCGCGTCAGTGCGGAGAGACGGCCGCGGGCGCTCGCGAAGCTGACGCCGAGCTCTGCGGCGGACTTGGCAAGGGCAGCGCGCGCCGCTCCAGGGGCCGTGATGTAGAAGGTGCCCGCCGGCCAGGTCGTCGCAGCCAAGGTGATGGGCTGTTTGAGCTGCGAGACGGTGGCGCCGGCCGCGAGCAGACGGTTGACCGCGATGAACGCGTTGTTCCCTCGACGGCTCAGCAGCAGCCCACCGCCCGACGCGGCCACGCGGCCGGGCGGCGGCACGAGGTTCCACTCCTCCAGCTTTACGAAGGGGCCGCTGAATCCCTCCAGCACGCGATCGAACTGCACTCCCATCTGATACGCGAGCGTCCAACCCGCGATGTCGTACGGAGGTGTCGGCGGGGCGCCGGGGTAGGGGAACACATCGGGATGCGCCTGCGGCTCGAACATGTCCATCACGTGGGGCCGAAACGCCTGGGCCGTAAAGACGACCAGGGATCCTGCGGGGTAGCGCTTGCCCGCGACGGCAAAGTCACCGCTGGCGCGATGCACGGTGATACCGGTCTCCAGCAGCGCGTTGACGAATTTGATGGCGGTCGGAAAGTCGGGCTGGTCGGATGGGATGATGAACGCGCGAGGGTCCCGCAGCTCGGGCCGGTGCAGGGCCGCCCAGAGGCTGGAGTCGGCGCTCCGGGTTGTCGGCGGTGCGCCACGGTTGCCTGCGCCGCCCGGCGCAGCGGAGCTGGGGGCGACTTCGGCGATGCGACGGGGATTCGCGGTCCAGGTATCGTGGCTCCCGCGCGCGATGGACGCCTTTCCCATGGCGAAGATGTTGTACAGCAGGTTCTCGCGCATCCGGGACGCGTAGTCCAGCACCGCCCGGTCCAGCGTGATCGAGTACTCGATCGACTGGCGGAAATGCCATTCCTGGGGCGCCACCGGCAGCGCGAGGTCACCGCCGGGAATCTGCCGTTGCGCGACGAAGGGGATCCGCGAGGGCGTCGGGCTGCCGATCATTTCGGTCAGCATGGCGATCGTATTGTGGAAGGTGGCGGTGTTGCGGATCCCGCCGTTCCACCAGCCGTCGTAGGGCCCGCCGGAGCGCATCGTGGCGCCGCCCTTGCCCTCGAGGGCCAGGCGGGTGTGCATCGCGGCGCCGAGGGACTGCAAGCCGAGGATCAGGACCGGATCGAGGTTGAAATTGTAGGGATCCCGCAGCGGGGGAGAGTACACCACGGTTCCCGCCGGGCCGCTCTGATGGTGGTTGTAGAGAATCTGGGGGAACCACTCATGGTAGAGCACCCGGTTGATATTCTCCGTCTCCGCCTGAGTGGAGGCGAAGAAGTCACGGTTATTGTCGTGGCCGATGTACTTCTGGTACAGGCGGGGCAGTCCGGCCAGGGTGCGCTGCTCGGGGACGGGGTTGCGCATGTACCAGTCGGCCACCAGGTCATTGCCGTCCGGGTTCGCGTGGACGAACAGCACGATGACGTCGTTGAGGAAGCGCCGCGTTTCCTCGTCGTCGCGGCTGACCATCTGGTATACCATCTCGGCGAGCTGCTGCGCGCCCAGCACCTCGGTCGCGTGCAATCCACCGTCGATCCAGACCACGGCCTTGCCTTCGCGGGCCAGGGCGCGGGCCTGTTCCTCGCTCAGCCCCTCGGCATTGGCGAGCCGGCGGGCGATGTCCTGGTAGTGGGCCAGCCGCCGCTGATTCTCCGCGGCGGTGACGATCGCCATCAGATGGGGCCGCCCCTCCGCCGTCTTGCCGATTTCCTTGAGGACGATGCGATCGGACTCCCGGGCCAGCCGCTGCCAGTAGCCCGCGATCTGCTGATAGCTGGCCAGGAAGTAGTCGTCGCCCAGCGCCGCGCCAAACTGTTCCTTGGGCGTGGTGATGCGGGTCTGGGCGCGAAGCGAGGCGGTACCGGGCAGCAGCGTTGCGGCGAAGAGCAGGAGCGCCGCGCTCCGGCGGTAGCAGGGCATGCGACCGAAGCTACCAGCCGCCTACCCGAGCCGCCAATGGCGGGTTTCGCTATTTCGGCTTGGCCGTGGTCGCCGGCTTCACCACCGGATTGTGCGCCAGGCGATGCAGCACACCCTTGTCGACGGTCTTCCCGGTGCGGCTGATGGCCTGGAAGTACAGATCGTTGCCGCTGATTTCCACCAGCATGAAGCTGCGGTCGGTGTCGAACGTCGCATCCGTCAGCGGCCCCTTGCGGGTATCGCCGCCGCGCAGCTTGGCCGCTCCGCCCGCTGTGAAGTAGTAGACGCCCTTCTGAGGCCTGAGCCGCTCGTAGACGTGCTCGTGCCCCGAGAAAACCACGTCGACGCCGTATTTCACGAAGAGCGGCTCGAGGATGCTCCGGAGCTCGACCTCGGGGCCCCGCGCGGCGGTGGTGTACAGCGGATGATGAAAGTAGGGAATCTTCCAGTCGGAGCCGGATGCGGCCAACTCTTTCTCCAGCCATTTGATCTGGTCGGGATCGAGATAGTTGCTGTCGATCACGAAGAAGCGGACGTTGCCCTTCTTGAACGTATGGTAGCGGACCCCTCCCATGTTGAAGGGCTTGTAGAAGCGCTGATTGGGGTCGTCGTGGTTACCCAGCGTGGCGTAGAACAGTACTTTCGCGTCGAGCAGCGCCTTGTAGGGCTTAATGAACTTCTTGTCGAAGTCCTGGGGCCGCTCGGAGCCGTAGATGTTGTCGCCGAGCATGATGGTGAAGGTGAACGGAAACTTCTGCCGGTAGAGCGCCATCTGCCGGCCCACGGCCTCCTCCATCTGGTCCCCGGTGCCAGTGTCGCCGATGACCGCGAAGCGCACCGACCCGGTCTTGAGCGGCAGCGCCAGCGCCTGGGCCGCGAGGGGCACGGCCCAGCACACCGCCAGGACGCCAGCGAGAACCCGCCGGAGCGCGCTCACGGGACCTTCCCCGTCGGGACCGCGTGGGGCATGAAGTCGACGATCAGGTTGGCCTCGACGTCGCGCAGGATCAAGTAGTGCTGCACGATACGATACTCCACCAGCTCGGGCAGCTTGGGCAGCAGCGGCAGCAGCCGCGGCGGGAAGGTCGCCAGCGGGTAACTGGTGGGGTAGATCTCGTTGACCTGCGGTACGAAATCGGGTAGCTCTTCCTGCTGGTCTTCCCGGGTTTCCCGCACCGAATCGGGCCGACGACTGTCTTCCTGGTGGATCAGGGTGGCAAAGACGGTCGCCACTTCGGGCGTGAAGATATCGCCCTGCTTGGCCTGGGTGCGCTCGAGCTTGACGTTGCTCGCCAGCGTCGCCGCCCGGAGGGTGATCTCCGACTGGCTCTTGGTCTCGTCGACCGGGCCGATCGCCTCGGCCAGCCGGTTGCGCAGGACGACGTATTCGTCAACCCGTTTCAGGAAATCCGCGATGGGAGCTGCGGTCGGGTCCACGCGCTCGTCCTTGCCGCATCCCAGCGCCAAGGCGGCCAAGAGCCCCCGGCCGGCTCGCCAGATCCGGCTGCTGCGCTCGATGCCTAACACGGTTGCCTCCTCTGAAGCCGCCGGGGACGGCTGCCCGGCGTCTCCTCAGAGACGACCGGGCCAGGGCCGCCGCACACGCGGCCCCGGCCCGGGGCGGGGTATCCGGGCGGGTCTTGTCGGAGGGCCCTACCGCGCGGTCGTCTCCTGCACGGAGGAACGAGCATGAAATCCTCGCGCTGGCGCCGCGCGCTGCTGCTGATCGCCGTTCCGATCCTGGTCGGGGCGGCGGTTCTCCTCTTGCCTATCCATCGCCCGCTCGAGCTGACCCGGTCCGCGGCGTCGCCGGGGCTCGACAGCGTACTGCTCACGGCGGGAGCACGCTATCGGGCCGGCGCGGCCCAGCGGTTTCTGCTCGGCACCCATTATCGCGAGCTGTGGACCCTGCCGGTCAAAATCGCGGTGCTCAAGGTAGGGAGCTTCGAGGGCGGGTTGCGGCCCGAGCGGGAAGGCGGCGGCATGGAGACGCGCAGCCTTCACTTCGTCGCCGCGACGGGGCGCCGCTACATCTTCCGCTCGATCGACAAGGAAATCACCCGGCTGCTCAGTTACGGACTCAGCCGGAGCGCCCTCGCGACGCTCGTGCAGGATCAGACCAGCTCCGCCCATCCCGCCGGGGTGCTGGTTGCCTCGCAGCTGCAGGCGGCGGCGGGCCTGCCGACCGCGCACCCCCGGCTGGTCGTGCTGCCGGACGATGCCGCGCTCGGCGGGTTTCGGCTCCGTTTCGCCGGGTTGTTCGGCACCTTTCAGGAGGCGCCCGGCGAGGATCCGAGCGTGCCCCGCGATTCCACGGGCCAGCCGATCGTCCGTCACACCGACGAGATGCTGGCTCTGCTCGATGCCGGCGCCGCCAATCAGGCCGATGTGCGGACCTACTTGACCGCCCGTCTGCTGGATTTCTTCATGAACGATTGGGACCGGCACGGCGGCCAGTGGCGCTGGGTGCCGCGGCGGGAGCCCTGGGGGACATTGTGGCGACCGGTGCCGATCGACCGGGATCAGGCGTTCGCCTGGTACGACGGCGCGCTGCTGGACATCGCGCGCCTGCGCACCTCCAAGCTCTCCGAGTTTGGTCCCCGGTACCCCCATCTCAGCGGGCTGGTCCGCAACAGCGGGCCGCTCGATCGCCGCCTGCTGGCCGGTCTGGCGCAGGCGGAGTGGGATTCCACCGTGGGCTTTCTCGAAACGCGGCTCAGCGATTCCGTCATCGACGCCGCGGTGCACGCCATGCCGGAGCCCTACTGGGAGCGCTCGGGACGGGATCTGGCCGCGACCCTGAAGCAACGGCGCGCGGGCATCCGCGCCATCGCGAAGGAATTCTATGTCCTGTTGGCGCAGCAGCCCGAGGTGCATGCGACGGCAGCCGATGATGTCGTTCGGGTGTCGCGCCGACCCGATGGGTCGGTCGAGCTGCGGCTCTCCTCCTGGTTCATGCGCCGATTCAGCCCGGTAGAGACCAACCGGATCGACCTCTACCTTCACGGTCCCCCCGAGCGTTTCAGGGTGACCGGGGATCAGGGGGGGATCCCGATCCGGGTGCTCGATTCGACCGGGCGCGAAGTGCCCAATCCGGCGCGCACGCCCTAGAGCGGCGGAACCCCTTCGGCCTCGCCGAAGCGGATCCCTTTCTTTTCCCGGCCCAGCCAGGCCGCCACCGCCGCCAGCGAAAAGACCGTCACCGCCGTGAGCGACATGGCCAGCGCGTAACTGGTGCGCTCCGCGAACACCGCCTCGATGACCGCCACCGATCCCGCCATTGCCACTCCGCACTGATACGCGAAGCCCGGCAGGAAGCCGCGGACCCCGTCGGGGGCGAGCTCGGTGATGTGGGCCGGGATCACGCCCCAGGCGCCCTGCACCATGAACTGCATCACGAAGGCTCCCAGCACCAGCAGCGGCAGCGAGGGGGCGTAGGCCCAGAGCGGAATGGTGAGAATGGCCCCGCACAGCGCGCTGATGATGGCACGGCGCCGGCCGATTCGATCCGAGAGATGGCCGAACAACAACCCACCGATAATGGCGCCCACCATCGAGAAGGCGGTCAATGCCGCCCGGCGTCCCGGCGTGAATCCCCAGTCGCGCTGCAGGAACGTCGGGTACATGTCCTGGGTGCCGTGCGAGACGAAGTTCATCATCGTCATCAGGACGACGAGGTAGAGAAACAGCCGCCAGTGCGACACGATGCTGCGGCCCAACGAGCTCCAGTCGGCGTGGCGGGCCTTGAGCCAGACCTCCGACTCGGTCACCCCCCAGCGCACGTACAAAGCGAGCAGCGCTGGCAGTCCGCCGATGAAGAAGAGCGGACGCCAGCCGAAGCGCGGAAACACCAGGAAATACACGATGGCCGCGAGCAAGTAGCCGCAGGCGTAGCCCTCCTGCAGAAACCCCGAGAGCAGGCCCCTCCGCTGGTGCGGCGCCTTTTCCATGGCGAGCGAGGCGCCCACCCCCCACTCCCCGCCCATGCCGATCCCGAACAGGGCCCGGAGCACGAAGAAGGTGGTGTAGTTGGGCGCGAGGCCGGAGAGCACTTCCATGATCGAGAAGAAGATCAGGCTCAGCATCAGCGGCAGCCGGCGGCCGTAGCGATCCGCCATCAGGCCGAAGACGAAGGCCCCGACCGGTCGAAACGCCAGGGTGATGGCGATCGTCGCCGCCATCTTCGCGTCGGTCACGCCGAATTCCCTGCCGATGGCCGTCAGGGTAAAGACGACCAGGAAGAAGTCGAACGCGTCGAGGGTCCAGCCGAGGAAGCTGGCCAGCACGGCGGACTGCGGGGAGCCGCGGCGCATAACGTTGGGGCTAGAGGTGAGCGGACGGGGTTGCCAAAGTTACCTCCGAACTCCCTCGCACGTATCTTCCCGGTCCCCCGTGATCCGGTCGATTCGAGAAGGGTTGGTCTCCATGCGCCGTTCCCACGTTCCTGCCGTCTTGCTGCTGTCCCTCGTGCTCCCGGCCTGCGGAGGCCGCCAATCCGGTACGCCCGGGCACGAGACCGTGCCGGCCGAGGCCATCGCCGCGCTCGATAGCGTGACGCTCCTGGATCATATCCGGGTGCTCTCCCATGATTCGCTCGAGGGCCGGGGGCCCGGCACCGCCGGCGAAGCGAAGACCGTCGCCTACCTCGAGGGTCAATTCCGGCAGCTCGGTCTCCAGCCCGGCAACAGCGATGGGACCTACATCCAGAACGTGCCCCTGGTCGGCATCACACCCCAAGGCGCGCCGACGCTGGTCTTGAGCAGGGGCAATCGGAAACAATCCCTCAAATGGCGCGATGATTTCGTGGCCTGGACCAAGCACGTGGCGCCCGAAGCCGCACTCGAGAATTCCGAGTTGGTGTTCGTCGGCTACGGCATCGAGGCGCCCGAGTTCCGCTGGGACGACTACAAGGGCATGGATGTCGCCGGCAAGACCCTCGTCATGCTGGTGAACGATCCGCCGCTGGACGACAGCACGCAATTCGGTGGCCGGGCCATGACCTACTACGGTCGCTGGACCTACAAGTACGAGCAGGGCATGAAACACCGGGCGGCCGGCGTGCTCATCGTGCACGAGACCGGCCCCGCCGGGTATCCGTTTGCCGTGGTCCAGGGCAAGACCGGCGAGCAGTTCGACCTGGTGACGCCCGACAAGAATCTTGGCCGCTCCAGCATCGAGGGCTGGATCACCCTCGACCAGGCCAAGGCGCTGTTCACGCTCGCGGGGCAGAGCTTCGATTCGCTCAAGGCGGCAGCGGCGACTCGGGAATTCCAGCCGGTGCCGCTGGGTGTCCGCGCGACGCTCAGGATCACCAACGGGTTGCGCACCGTCGCGTCCCGCAATGTCGTGGCCAAGCTCGACGGGAGCGATCCGGCGGCCAAGGACGAATACGTCATCTATACGGCGCACTGGGATCACTTCGGTATCGGAGCCAAGCTCGACGGGGACTCGATCTATAACGGCGCCCAGGACAACGCCAGCGGCACGGCAGGCCTGCTCAACCTGGCCAAGGCGTTCGCCGCGATGCAGCGACCGCCGAAGCGCTCGATCCTGTTTCTGGCGGTGACGGCCGAGGAGCAGGGGCTGCTCGGCTCCCAGTACTACTCGGTCACGCCGATCTACCCGCTGGCCAAGACCCTCGCCAACATCAACATGGACGGGCTCAACACCCTGGGTCGAACCAGCGATCTCACCGTCGTTGGGTGGGGTGCCTCCGAGCTCGACGACTACGCCCAGGCTGCGGCCGCGGAGCAAGGGCGGACGCTGCGACCCGATCCCGAGCCGGAGAAAGGCTACTACTACCGCTCGGATCACTTCAACTTCGCCAAACAGGGCGTGCCGGCATTCTATCCGGAGCCCGGGATCGAAGTCATTGGAAAGCCGGCCGGGTACGCGATGCAACGGCGGGAGGCCTACACCGCCAACGACTATCACAAGCCCTCGGACGAGATCAAGCCGGATTGGGATCTGACCGGTGCGGTGACCGACCTGCAACTGTTCCTGACGGTGGGCTATCGAGTGGCGCAGGCCGTCAAGTTTCCGGAATGGCGTCCGGGCAACGAGTTCCGCGCAATACGGGAAGCCCAGCTCAAGCCGTGACTTCGCCGATCCTTTTGACCGCCGCGCGATTGACCAGAATGCGGATGTTGTTGCTCTGCGGATCGATCGGCAGCATGTAGAAGAACGGGGTGATCGGGGGGAAGCGGTTCATGAGGCCGACGATCTCCTCGCGGTCGGCAAACACCACCTGCACGCGCTTCGCGCCGACCAGGCGGGAGTCGCCCGGAACGATTTCCTTGGATTCCTGATAGGTCGAGCGCCCCGTGGCCGACTTGACGAAGAAGAGCGCCTTCACGTCGGCCAGTGCCACTTCGATCATGCCCCCGGTTTCGGTCTTCAGGTGGCAGAGTGGCTTCCGGGGGTCGACGTCGAGACTGAGCCCTTTCTGGACGGACCCGTCGATGAAGTGCGCGACGATCAGATGTCCCAGCATAATGCTCTCCTATTCGACTTCATCCAGGGATCGCGGCCAGTCGCCCTTGAGCAGGCGCGACAGGGCCCGGTCCGCCAGCAGGCGCCCTCCGGTCTGGCAGCGCGCACAATAATTGGTTTCGTTCTCGGCGTAGCGAATCCGCTGCACCGGACTGCCGCAGGCCGGACATGGTTTGCCGAAGCGGCCATGCACCGCCATTCCCTCGCGGAAGGCGGTGACTCCCTCCGGAAACCCCTGGCCTGCCTCGTGGCGCAGGCGCTCCGTCCAGCGGGTGAGCGTCTCTCTGCAAGCACGGTATAACCGTGCTACCTCTTGCTCGCTGAGCTTCCCCGTCAGGAGGAGGGGAGAGAGCCGCGCGGCGTGCAGGATTTCGTCGGAATAAGCATTTCCGATGCCACTCAAGAGGCGCGGATCGGTGAGGGCACGCTTGAGAGTGTGACTCTCCGAGCGCAGTCGCCCAGCGAATTCGCTGAGCTCCGCCGCCAGCACGTCGATCCCGCCGCGGTCGAGCTCCCGGAGCGCCGCCTCGCCCCGAAGCAGGTGCAGCGACGCCCTGCGCCGGGTTCCCGCTTCGGTCAATATCAGGCTGCCGTGCGGAAATCCGAAGCTCGCGAGGCTGATCCGGCCCGGACCCTTGCGCCCGGCGGGCAGCCAGCGAAGCCGGCCGGCGATCATGAGATGAATGACGAGATAGAGCTCCTCGCCCAGGTCGAAGACGATGCGCTTGCCGACACGCCGGAGCCCCACAATGGTGCGGCCGAGCGCGCTGGTCAGGGGCGGCTCGACGCTGCGCAGCAGGAAGGGGTTCTTGAGGGTGATCTGCTCGAGCGGATGGCCCACGACCAGCCGCTCGAGCGCTTCGAGATAGACGGTGATATCGGGGAGCTCGGGCAGGGCAGTGACTGGTTAGCGGCGACCGGTCATTTTCGGATCCCGGCCAGGCGCAGCATCAGCAGCGCGGCGCGCTGGGTTTGCATGGCGAGCGATGGCAGGTGCACCGACTCCTGGGGCGAGTGGGCGCCCTGGCCCAGGGCGCCCAGCCCGTCGATGCCCGGAATGTACGGGGCGACGAACGACAGGTCGCCTGCCCCGCGGCGGGTCGCGTCGAGCGCCTGGACCGCGGGATAGCCGAGCGCTCGGCTGACGCTGTCGAGCTGGGCCAGCAGGGTCCGGCCCGCCGGGGTCACCGGCATCGCGGGATAGCTGTCCTCGAAGCTGATCTCGGCATTGGCCCCGGGAAGGCTCTTCGCCACGATCCCGCGCATCACTGCGCGGGCCGAGTCCTTCTGGCCCTCGGTCAGGAAACGGAGATCGCCCCGCGCGATGGCGGCGGGCGCGATGATGTTGGTCTTTCCCGACACACTGTAGGAGTAGCCCGACGTGTCCACGCTCAGCTCGGCGCCCCCGGCGATGATCCCGGGGTTGAAGGTGAGACCGGGCTGGCCGGCGAGAGTTTCCCGGAAGGCGTTGAGAATCCGGGCGAGCTCGTACACGGCGCCGTACCCGCCGCCGGCCCCGAAGATTCCGGCGGAGTGTGCCTGGCGGGCGGCGACCTTGAGCAGCCAGCCGCTGGCGCCCCGGCGGGAGATGCTGGCGTTGTCCCGGGCGCCGCCCTCGAACGAGAGCGCGACGTCGCTCTGCCTGGCGGCATCGATCAGCGGGCGGCGGGTTACTTCGAGCGGTCGGCCGGTGGCCTCCTCGTCGCCGGTGATCACGACCCGCACCTCCATCCGGTCGAGCTGGCCGGACGCCGCCAGCGCCTTGAGCGCATAGAGCAGTACGACGTCGCCCCCCTTCATGTCGCTGCCGCCGGCGCCCCTCGCGACGGAATCGATCCGGACGAACTTCTGGCCGGCTCCCTCGAACACCGTGTCGAAGTGGCCCAGCAGGAGCAGTCGCTTGCCGCCCGCGGGCTTGCGGGGCCCCCTCCGCTCCGCGACGAGATGGCCGCCGCGGTGCATCTCCGCCGGCAGCTCGACCCAGCGCGTCTTGAAGCCAAGCGCATCCAGCTCGGCGCGATACAGCGCACCGACCGCCCGCACCCCGGCGACGTTCAGCGTACCGCTCGGCACGTCCACCATGCGCTGCAGCAGCGCGATCTGCGCTTCGCGATGAGCGGTGATCCAGCCGCGAACCGCTTGCTCCGTTTTGGTGAGGGTCTGGGCAGGCAACGGTGGGGTAAACAGCAGCGAAACCAGCAGGGCGGCCGGCAGGCGCGGGAACGGGCTCGTCATAGGGGGAATCTATTACGTTCCTGCGCCCATGGCCTATCCACTCGTCGAGCTGGGCGGCAGCGGACCGCCGG
>DATCWE010000432.1:0-12712 GCA_036566495.1 Gemmatimonadales bacterium
AAGCCGCTCGCGCGTGCCAGCGCCGCAAAGTCGATGCGCTCGCGATTGCTGCGCCCCTCGGGCGCCGCAGGAGTCGGCTGCGCTCCCGTCACTTCGTAGACCCCGTTGTCGAACACCAGGATGATCAGATTGAGCGGGGAACAGGCCGTGGTCGTCACCAGCGAGCCCAGGTTCATGAGCAGGCCGCCGTCCCCATTGAGGACGATGACGCGGCGGTCGGGTCGCGCCAGGGCGAGGCCGAGGCCCAGCGAAGTTGCCTGTCCCATGCTGGAGGGTACGAAGATCCAGTCGAGCGGATGACTGCCGAGCTTCATCCACTCGCGGGCGGCGCCCATGGCCGCGATCACCACGTCATCGGGCCGGCGGGCGGCGTGGAGAGCGCGAAGCGCGTCGACCAGGTCCATACTGCTCATGCGGTCTCCTTCACCCCTCTCCACCCACTCGAGACCAGCGCCGCGACGCTGGCCAGAATCCGCGGCAGCTTGAGCCCGCCCGGCGACGCAAGGTACACCGGTTCCCAGACCGGATCGAACTTCTCCTTGAAATGGCGGAGCCCGCGAAACTTGTAGAACCGCTCGCCGTGCTGGAACAGCATCCCCCCGACGCGGTGCCAGAGCGGCGCCAGACTGCGCCGCTGAAAGCCGGAGAGCGGCGCGATCCCCAGGTCGAACCAGTGATACCCCGCTGCCTTGGCCCAGAGGAACATGTTGACGAAGAGGTAGTCCATCACGCGCTCCGAGGCGTCACGGCCGTGCCGCATTAGGTCCATCGAGACCTCGTGGCGCGTCGCGGTTTCCCAGATGTTGGCGAACGCTACGATGCGGCCGCCTTCTCGGACGACGGCGTGTGGGAAGCGGCTCAGGTAGGCAGGGTCGAAGACTCCAAGGGAAAAGCCCTTTTCCCGAGCCCCCTTGGCTTCGAGCCATTGATCCGACACCTCCTTGAGCTCGGCCAGCAGCGCGGGGATGGACTCGCGCGGTTCCACCGTGAAGCTCGCGCCCGCGCGCTCCGCGTGTCGCAAGGAGCGCCGCAGGCCTGCGCGCGCGCTTCCGTCCAGGGAGAACTCGGGCAGCGCCAGCTTCGCCGCTTCGCCCAGCTTGGCCAAGGTCAACCCGAGGTCGACGTAGAGCGGCAGGTGCTGGTGGCTCACCTCGTAAAAGACGGTCCGCGCCGCATGCCGATCCGCGAGCGCGCGGAATGCCCAGGCCAGCTCTGCGAGCTCGGCGGCCGGGCCGACCGGATCCCCCATGGCGATCCAGCAGCGGCCCGAGACGCCATAGGCGACGAACCCCAGGCCGCTCTCGCTCAGCAGCAGGGCCTTGTCTCCCATCAGCGCGAGGTTCGCGCGAGGGTCGCCGTGCATCGTCACGATGCGCGCGACCTGCTCGAGCTCGGTCCGGCCGGGCAGTGCCGGGTCCGGCCGGGAGGGGCGGAGCAGGCGGAGCAGGGCGTAGCCGGCTCCCAGCACGACCACGCCGAGCGTGGCCCGCAAGGAACGCGGCGCGTCGGCATGGAGGGCGAAGCGCCACCAGAGCTCGTCGGTGTACGAGACGTGCCGGAAGCGAAACTCCCCGATCGCCACCACCGCCACCAGAACCACCAGCACCAGGACGATCCATTCCGCGCTGAACGGCTCGGCCAGCAACTTCGCTTTGCGATAGAAACGCCGGCGCGCCGGCAAGACCAGGGCGAAGATCGCCAGCAGGAGGACCGCTTCTTCATAATCTGCTCCCTTGAGGAGCGAGGCCGTGACCCCGACCAGGAGCAGGGTGAGCGTCAGGAAATAGGCCGCGTCAAGCCGGCGACTCAGCCCTCGCGCAAGAATGAGGAGAGACATCCCGGCAAGACTGCCCGCGAAGTGGGAGGCCTCGATGATCGAAAGGGGCAGGATCTCGCCCAGCCAGCGCAGTCGCGCCGGAATCGCGGGTGTGGCGCCCGAGACCAGCAGGACGACCCCTCCGGCGAAGGTCAGCGTCGCGAGAGCAAGCGGGATCACCCCGGGCAGCCAGCGGCCCGCCCAGCGCGCCACCCCGGCGAAGCGGGTCCGCTGCCGGAAGCCCTCGCTCCCGAGCAGGAGGATCGAGCCGAACAGGAACGGCGCGAGGTAGTAGATCGCCCGGAATGCCAGCAGCGAGCCCAGCACCGCCGCGGCGCTGGCGCGGGAGGTCAGCGCCAGCACCATCAGCGTGTCGAAGACCCCCAGCCCCCCGGGGACGTGGCTCACCAGGCCCGCCACTTGGGCCAGCACGAAGATGCCCAGGAACACGGGGAAACCGATTCCGTGTCCCGGGGGCAGCAGCACGAAGAGGACCGCGGCTGCAAGTGCCCAATCCAGACAGGAGACCAGCACCTGCTCGAATGCCAGGGCCGGGCGCGGAATCTCGAACCGCCAGCCGTGCACCTCCACGGGTCGCTTGCGCAAGAGCGCCAAGCCGAGGTAGGACACGACCGTGAGGATCAGGACGGAGCCGATCGCTCGGAGTGCCATAGGGTGGATCCCGATGAGGCCGGCCATGGTGTCCGGATCGACCAGCATCGCGCTTCCCACCAATCCCAGAATCCCGCTCCAGAGGGTCAGACCCGCAAAGCCGACGGCGCGGGCGATCTCGCCTGCAGAGAGTCCCCACGAAGACCAGAAGCGGTAACGGATGGCGCCACCGGTAAAGAGCGCGAATCCCAGGGTCTGGCTCATGGAGTAGGCGATGAACGAGGCCAGGGCGACCTGCAGCGGTCGCACCGGCCGGCGCACGTATTGGAGGGCTAAGGCATCATATCGGGTCAGCACCGCGTAGGCCGCCAGCGTAAGACCCGCCGCGATCGCAATGGTTCCGGAGCGCAGACTGCGGAGGTGGCCGATGATCTCGGCATAGTGGTGGGTAGCCAGCTCGCGGCGCAGGGCCAGCAGCGCCAGGGCAAAGAGCCCGATCGCGACGACGGGAAGGCCACGCCGAACGGCCCTGCTCAGGCGCTCGCTCATCAGGTAATGTTAGGGAAATGATCGCGCTCGCGCCCCTCGCCGCCCTGGTGATCGCCGGCGTCGCCCCGGCCGATACGTCGCTGTTGCCGGACTTGCCCCTCGTGGAGGCCCGGGCCGCCGGATCGCGCCCGACACTCGCCGTGCTCTGGAGTGGGGATGGCAACTGGGCGGGGTTCGTCCAGGGGCTGACCCGAGAGCTCAATGCCAAGGGGATATCGGTCGTAGGGCTCAAGTCGCGGGCCTACCTTACCGGAGCGCCGCGCAAGACTCCCGAGGCGGCCGGGCGGGATCTGGCTCGAATGCTCCGGGCCTACCTCAAGGCCTGGAGCGCCGACAGTCTGCTGCTCATCGGCTATTCGCGGGGTGCGGATTTGCTTCCGTTCGGCATATCCCGGCTGCCCGAGGACTTGCGCAGCCGCGTGAGCCTGCTCGGGCTGATTTCTCCCGCTGTGAATGCCAACTTCGAGTTTCACCTCAGGGACCTCGTTTCGAATCCCCGGCGGTCCAGCGATCTCGAGCTGCTGCCCGAGGTGCGTAAGCTCCGCGGACTCCGGATCCTCTGCATTTACGGCGTGGAAGACAGCTCGGCACTGTGCCCGGTCGCGGAGGCCGGGCTGCTGCAACCTGTGGCGCGCGAGCGCGGCCACCGGATGGACGACCCCGCGGGAACTGCGGATCTCCTGCTGGAGGCGCTCGCGAAGCCACGGTAGCGCAAACCCCGATCCGACCGTCCCGATCACCCTCCAGCTTCACGCTTTCCCCTCGGCCAGCAGGATACACCGCGGGCTCGGCGCCTCGCGCCAGCCGGCAAGGTGGGTCGCCATGGTTTCGTACTGCTCCGGCGCGGTGATGAGCTGGTAGTCGATCTGCCAGGCGCGCAGAATGGGCTCGGTGAACACGAGGCAGGTATCGCCCGGCAGGGTGTCCTGATTGAGGAAGCTCCGGTATCCGATGATGCTCGGGATCGGCAGCTTCCAGTCGTGCAGCACGTTGCGCAGCGCGTCGCCCGACTCGAAGAGACCGGTGCACTGGATCATGACCAGGGGCCGGGCGCCGCCGAGGTACAGTCCGGCGGCCACAGCCCAGGCCTCGCCTTCGCGGCACACGCGGATCAGCCGGATACCGCTGTGCTCGATGGCGCCTTCCCACTGACCCACCGTGCTGTCGGGCACGGTGACGACGTGGGTGATGCCACAGTCGCTCAGGAGGGAGGCAATCCGGTCGCCGGGAAACATGGGGAACCGGAAGGTAGCGCTCCGCGAAGAGCGCCGCCAAACCGGTTCCCCGCGACCGCCGTTCGCTCGAGCCGCTAGAAGATGCTGACCAGAATGTCCGCTACGCGCCCATTACCGTCGAGCAACACCACCCGGTCACCCACCAGAAAGAACGTGTAGCCGGCAGGACGCCAGGGGAGCCGCGCCACTACCACCTCCGGCACCCGCGTGCGCGCGATACCCGGAGGCAGCGGCTTCCCGCGTTCCAGGTTCTTGGCGATCCCCGGCGGCAGCGGCTTCACCTGGTCCAGGTGGCCGCGATAGTAGTCGCGGAAGACGCCCCGATCGGAGTCCTGAAAGACCACCCGGACTGCGGGCTTGTCCTTGGGACCTTTGGGCTTGTCCGGTCGCTGAGCGGCCGACGGAGAGGTTGCGGCGGCGAGCATCGCCGCGATCAGCAGGAGCTGGAGTGGTTTCGGCATGGAAGCCCTTGGGTGTCGACACCAGAGGAAACGAGCGAGGGCCGTCCCAGGCGCACTCGGCGCCCGGGCAGCCCGTCGTCCCATCCATATATTTGGGCCACGCCTCAACGACCCGGGGGACCTCGCATGGGCCTGGCCCTACTCGCCGGGATTCTGATCGTCGGCTTCGGCATCTGGACCTTCAACCGGCTGATCCAGCTGCGCCAGCTGGCCGACAACGCCTGGGCCGACATCGACGTGCAACTGAAGCGGCGGCACGATCTGATTCCCTCGGTGGTGGCCGTGGTAAAGGGCCACGCCGGCTACGAGCGAGGCACGCTCGAGGCGGTGGTCGAGGCGCGCAACCGCGCGCTGCAGGCCGCCGGTCCCGCGGCGAAGGCCGACGCTGAGGTGCCGGTGACGGGATCGCTGCAGCGCATCTTCGCGATCGCGGAGGCGTATCCCGAGCTGCGGGCGGCGGAGAGCTTTCGCGAGCTCCAGAGTACTTTGAGCGAGGTTGAGGACCACCTCCAGAACGCCAGGCGGTACTACAACGCTGTGGTCCGCGACCTCAATACCAAGATCGCGCAGTTCCCCTCCAACCTCGTCGCGGGCCTGCTGCGGGTCCCGCCGAGGGAATTCTTCGGGCTGGACGACGCTGCGGAGCGTGCGGTGCCCAGGGTCGATCCCGGTGGTCTCGCATGAGGGCCGCGCGACTTCTACTGGCGGCCCTGGCGGCCTCACCCGCCGCCGCCCAGCGCTCCTTCGTGATCGAGAAGTTCGCTGCGACGATCCGGGTCGAGCCTTCTGGCGACATCGACGTCACCGAGACGATCAGCCCGCGCTTCTCCGGCTCCTGGAACGGCATCATTCGCTCGATCCCGGTGCGCTATCGGACGCCGCAAGGATTCAACTGGAGCCTGGGGGTCAAGCTGGTCGGCGTCACCGATGCGAGTGGCCAGGCGCTCCGGACGGAGACCACCCGAGAGCGGCACTACGTCAAGTACAAGGTGTGGATCCCCGGCGCGCAGGACGCCATCCGGACGATCGTGCTGCACTACCGCGCCAGCAATGGGCTGCGCTTCTTCGAAGATCACGATGAGCTGTACTGGAACGTCACGGGCGACGAATGGGATGTTCCGATCGAAGCGGCCTCGGCCACGGTCGAGCTTCCGGCGGGCGCCCAGGGGGTGCGGGCCATCGCCTTCAACGGCGTGTACGGCTCGGTGGCTCGCGATGCGCAGGTCGAAACGGCGGGCGCAACGGTCCGGATCATTCTGCCGCACCAGCTCGAGTTTCACGAGGGGCTCACCGCCGTGGTGGGCTGGAACAAGGGGCTGGTCACGGAGCCGACCGCGACGCAGCGGGTCGGCGGGTTTTTGCGGAGCAACTGGCCACTGTTCATTCCGGTGCTGGTTTTTCTGTTTGCGTTCTTCCGCTGGCGGCGGCGCGGGCGGGACCCGCGGCAGCGCCCCATCGCGGTGCAGTACGACCCGCCGGAAGGACTCACGCCGGCGGAGATGGGTACGCTGGTCGATGAGTCCGCGGACATGCGCGACATCACCGCCACGATGGTCGACCTCGCGGTGCGCGGCTATCTCAAGTTCGAAGAGCGGGAGGAGCGTCACCTGCTCGGGCTGGTCGGCAAGCTGGACTATGTGCTGCACCGGCTCAAGCCGCCGACGGAATGGGGCGCGCTCAAGGGCCATGAGCGGAAGGTCCTCGAGGGACTGTTCGAGGCTGGCAGCGACTCGGTAAAGCTGTCCGACCTGCAGAACGAGTTCTACAAGCAGATTCCCGGGATCAACGAGGGCCTCTTCGCCCAGCTGGTGCAGCGCGGGTTCTATCGCCATCGGCCCGACACGGTGCGGGCGCGCTGGATGGGCGGCGGATTGTTCTTCGGGATTCTCTTCGCCGTGCTGGGAGGGATCCTGGCGGCGAACTGGTCGCTGACCCCGGTGCCCTTCGTCGTCGCCGGGATCCTGAGCGCGGCGATCCTGCTGTTTTTCGGCCGGATCATGCCGGCCCGCACCGAGGCGGGCGCGCGGGCACTCGAGGCCGTGCTGGGCTTCGAGGAATTCCTGGAGCGGGTGGAAAAGCAGCACTACGAGCGCATCGCCAAGCGGCCCGAGCTGTTCGAGCGTTACCTCCCGTTCGCCATGGCACTCCGCGTCGAGAAGAAGTGGGCCAAGGCGTTCGAGGGCATCTACACCACGCCGCCCACCTGGTACGTTGGCTCTCTGGGCGGATTCGCCTCGTTCAACGCGAGCCAGTTTTCCAGCCGGCTGGCGGACTTCTCGGGCCGGGCCGGCTCGACCATGGCGTCCTCGCCCCGCAGCTCGAGCGGATCGGGGTTCAGCGGCGGCTCTTCCGGCGGGGGGGGGGGGGGGGGCGGGGGGAGCGGGTTCTGAGTCTGCCCTGCGGCTATTCCTCGGGCTGCTCGAACCAGTTCAGCACCAGGCGAATGCTGCTCGAGAACGAGGTGCCGCTGCCCCCGACGAACAGGAACCACGTTCCATCGGGCGAGACATCATAGGGCGCGTGGTAGTTGAGCGGCGCGAACTGATTGGCGAAGAGGACCTTCCCGCGCCCGAGCTCGAGCGTGTTGCCCACGCTGCGGACGGGAACCGAGACCAGGGAATCCCGCGACAACATGAATAGCTCGCCCCCGCGGGGGTTCCAGCGGGGGGAGGTCCCGCCCCCGACCGAGACCTGGTAGCGGGGGCCCGGGCCCGGGAAGGCGCGTACGTACACCTCGAAATTCCCGGACTCTTCGGACGCGTAGGCCAGCCAGGCCCCGTCGGGGGAAAGGGCGGGCTCGGCCTGAATCCGCGGTCCGGCGGCGAAGGGCACCGCCGGTCCGGCCGGCTTGAGGGGAACCAGCATCAGATCCCGGTCATTCTCCGCCGCGCGCAGCTCGCGGGTGATCAGCGTGTCACCGCTCCTGGTGGGCAGCACTTCCCACAGGTCGGAGCTGGTGCCATAGAGGGAATCCGGCGGCGCGGAGCCGTCGACGGTCGTCGCCATGGCGCGAAACGCCGCGAAGCCCGCCCGGCGGTGAAACAATCGCTTGCCGTCGGAGGACCACTCCGGATGGGTCGAGGTGGAATCGTAGGTCACCCGCCCGAGCGTCCCGAGGCGCCGGTCAAAGACCCAGATATCCATCGGCGGGTTAGGGACCGGTCCGATGGTCACCGCGATCCGGCGTCCGTCGGGAGCGAAACGCGGCCCGTTGTAGTTGCGGGCGGGCGCGTCCAGCGGGGTGGCTTTGCCATGCCGGTCCACCTGAAGCAGCTGGCGCTGCTCCTGCACCAGGCCCTCGAAATACACGGCAGTTCCGCTGCGCGAGACCCACAGCTTGCCGGCCCCCGCGGTCCCGAGCTGCATGCCTTCCGCGATCGGGCGCGGCGTGCCCGTGAGCCGCCGGCGCCGGGGATCGAAGCGCACCCCGAGCAAGGCGTTCTGACTATTGGTGAACGCGAGGTACCCGGCCTCCACGTAGTGGGGGTTGTTCCCCGGCAGGTGGAGCGGGGTGACCTTGCCGTCGGCGAGCGAGACGATCGCGAGCTCCGGCGGGCGCGGGCTGGTCGACCAGAGCACGCCGGCGACGATCGCGTCGCCGCCCGGCAGCGCATCGGGAAAGAGCACGGTCGGGTTGCCCGAGCTGTCGCTCACCCGCACGGCGAGCTCGACCGGCCGCGCGGTCCCGCCGTCGGCGGGAATCCGGCGCAGCCCGGTCGAAGTCCCGAAGACGATTTCTCCCTTGCTGGTCCAGGCAGCGCCCCGGAAGCTCCCCGTCGAGGACGAGGCGACGTCGCCGATGGTGACCACCCCTCCATTCTCAATCGAGAAGCGGCGCAGCTGGCCGTTGGCCAGGAATCCGACCCACCCTCCATCGGGCGAGAAAAACGGCCACTGGCCGTTCTCAGTTCCGGGGAGCGGAAGCGGCGCTCCGCCGCCGAGATTCCAGCGGAACAATTGGAGCGGGTGCCCCAGGACGCGGCCCACGAAGACGAGCGTCGAGCCATCGGGCGAGAGCACGACAGGCGGCCCGCCGACATCCAGGATGCGGAGGTCGCCCGCCGGGGTGAGCGAGTAGCGGATCACCGGGTGGATCATCCGGGCCGGCCGGCGAAGCAGCGCCCACCCGGCCAGTGCCGCCAGGACCGTCACCAGCGCCCAGGGGAGGGCCCGCAACGTGCGAGAGCGGGGGTGTGGCAGGGGGGCCGGTACCGCCCTCGCCGCCGTGCTCCGGCCCGTCACCGGTGCGGAGCCACCCTGCAGCGCGGCGGCGAAATCCGCCCCGCTCGCGAAGCGATCGGCCGGGAGCTTCTCGAGCGCGGTGAGCACCGCGGCCTCGACGTGTTCCGGTACCGTGTGCCGCTGCAGGGCGATCGCCCGCGGCGCCTCGGTCATAACCCGCGCGACGATGGCCTGGGCGGTAGGACCGGTGAAGGGCGGCTCCCCGGTGAGCATCTCGTAGCTGACGCAGCCCAGCGCGTAGAGGTCGCTGCGCGGACTGATCTCCCGCTCGCCCATGGCCTGCTCGGGACTCATGTATTGCGGCGTGCCCAGGCTCATGCCGGTCTGGGTCATCCGGCTGCCGCCGGCCTGGACCACCGCCAGCGCGATCCCGAAGTCGGCCACCAGGGCCCGGCCGTCGTGCAGCAGAATGTTCTCAGGCTTGATGTCGCGATGCACCACGCTGCGGCGATGGGCATAGTCGAGCGCGCTCGCCACTTCACCCGCGATCCGGACCGCGTCGGGGATCGGCAGCTGCTTTTCGCGGGCGAGCCGGTTGCGCAGCGATTCGCCTTCCACGTAGGGCATGACGTAGTACAGCAGGCCGTCGGCGGCGCCGGAGTCGAACAGCGGCAGGATGTGGGGATGCTGGAGGCCGGCGGTGAGCTCGATCTCCTTCAGAAAGCGCTCGGGGCCGATGACCGCGGAGAGCTCCGGATGGAGCACCTTGATGGCGACCTTGCGGCGGTGCTTCAGATCCTCGGCGAGGTACACCGTGGCCATGCCACCCTGGCCCAGCTCCCGCTCGATGCGGTAGCGCTCGGCGAGGGCGGTGGCCAGCCGGGACGAGGCGTCCTCGCTCAAGGGCGTGTCTCCACCAGGGCCTGATACACCAGGGTGGGGAACTTCCCCGCGACGTCGCTGCTGTTGGGCAGCTGCTGGAGCATGAAGACGCCCACTAAGCGCTCCTTCGGATCTGCCCAATAGGTGCTGCCGTACGCGCCGCCCCAGCTGAAGCTGCCGACCGAGGTCATGCCATTGGCGCCGTAGCGGTCGGTGGTCTGGAACCCCAGCCCGAATCCGAGTCCGTTGGCGTTGAAGAGGGTGCCGACCTGGTTGGTGGTCATGAGATCGACGGTGTGCGGCGCCAGGATGCGCGCGCCGTCGAGCTCCCCATGGCCGAGCACCATCTGGAGCAAGCGCGCGTAGTCGTGCGCGGTCGAGAGGAGACCGGCTCCCCCGGCAAAACTCTTGCGCGGGCCGTCGACGTAGTTGCCCTGGCCGCGGGGCCCATCGGGCGCGCGCACGACGTGGCCGGTGCTGTCGCTGGCGTACACCGCGGTCAGGCGCTGGCGCTGATCGGCCGGGAGGAAGAAATAGGTGTCGCGCATCCGCAGCGGGCCGGTGATCCGCGTCCTGATGAATTCATCGAGCGGCATGCCCGACACCCGCTCCACCACGCAGCCGAGAATGTCGGTGTTGTAGCCGTAAACGAATGCCTCGCCCGGCTGCTCGACGAAGGGGAGCGTGCCCAGCCGTTCCATCGTTGCACAAATCGGCTCGTCCTTGTCTGCGGTGTACCAGCCCCAACCGGCGGCCGGCCCCAGTCCTTTGGCCTCGTAGAGTGGTGCTACCAGGGGAGAGGTGCCGTAGGAGATGCCGGCTGTGTGGGTGAGCAGGTCGCGGATGGTGATCGCCCGCTTGGCCGGGACAATGGTCCGGCCGCTGTCGGCCTTCACGGCCACCGTGGTCTTCGCGAAGCTCGGGAGGTAGCGGGAGACGCGTTCGCCGAGGCCGAGCTTGCCTTCTTCCACCAGGGAGAGGATGGCCACGCTGGTGAGCGCCTTGCTCTGCGATGCGATGCGGAAGATCGCGTCGGTGGTCATGCGGCGGCCGGCCTCTTGGTCGGCCCAACCGACCGCCTTCTCGTACGCGACCTGGCCATCGCGCAGCACCAGAGCGACCGCGCCGGCGATGCGGTTGCTGTCCACCGCCTGCTGGAGGTAGCGGTCGATCCGGGTTAGGCGCTCGGGGGCGAAGCCGAGCCGCGTCGGCGCCTTGGCCGCGGGAGTTCTGCTTTGCGCGGCGGCCGGACTGGTGGTCGCGAATACCGCAAGCACGAGCAGCAGGGATCGGGACGGATTCCTCACAGCAGGTCCTCCATGATGGTGTCTCCCGCAGCGCTACTTCCCTGCAGCGCGCAGCCGGTCGAACCAGTGCAGGACGATACTTATCGAGGGCGTATCCGACTCGCCCTGTGCGCGCGTGAAGATGAAGCGGCGGCCGTCCGGTGAGATGTCCCAGATCGTCGCATTGCGATCGGAGTTGAAGCGGCCCACCAGAACCTGGCGCGGGTCGGAGAAGCGCGGCTGCGCCCCCGCCTCCATGGTCACCGAGACCACGGTGTCGGCGACCCGGTAGAGGAGCTCGCGGCCCCCCGGGCCCCAGCGGGGCTCCCCGGCGCCGGTGCGGGAGACCCGCCAGTGCCCGCTCCCCTCCTCCAGCCGGCGCACGAACAGCTCGTCGGTGCCGGTCTCGTTGCTGATGTAGGCCAGCCACTTCCCGTCGGGCGAGAGCGCGATGCTCCGTTCCTCGAACGGCGTATGGAGCAGCGGACGAACCGTCCGCGGCGTGTCCAGCGCGGCGACCCAGACATCCCGCCTGGTCCGTGCGTCCGTCTCCCGGAAGGCGAGAAACTTCCCATCGGGCGAGACGTGCAGCTCCGCGGCGGTCCGATTGGGCCGCGCCAGGAGCGACTCGGGTACCCCGCTTCCGTCGGTGGCGATCCGGTAGAAGGTGCCCTGGCGCCCCGTGTAGACGAGGCGCCTGCCATCCGGCATCCAGCTGGCATCGCTGCTCGAAGAATCGAAGGTAATGCGCGAGAGATTGCCGGCGCGCAGGTCGGCGACCCAGATGTCGGAGGTCAGCCGCGTTGCGAAGTCCAGGACCTGCATCGCGATGCGCTCCCCGTCGGGAGAGAACTTCGGCCGGTCGTAGAAGCGGCTGGGCGCCGGCAGCACACTGAGGTGTCCCTCGCGGTCGGCCAGGACCAGCTCGCGCAGCGCGGTTTGGCCGCCCATATAGGCAAGCGTGCCGGTGCGGGCAATCCCGAGCTTGGCGGGAAATGCCGGCCCGGAGCGTACCCGATCCACGATCGGGACCGGAGCCCCGGAGAGCCGCGCAGCCTTCGCATCGAAGGGGGCGGCGAAGAGCGTTCCATCCTGCTGGAGGAAAGCCACGTACCCCCCGTTGACCCAGCGGGGATACATCCCGGGCTGGCCCAGCTCGTGGAGCTTGCCGTCGGGGAGCGAGACGAAACCGAGCGTTGGTGCGCCCTGCCGCACCAAGGTGAGCAGGACGCCGCTGCCGTCCGGCAACGCATCGGGCCAGCGGAGCGATTCGCCCTTGGCGGTGTCCGGAGCAAGGAGGAGCTCCGGGCGGCCGCCGGCGCCACTCACCCGATGAAGACTGTTACTGCTGCTGAAATAGATGATGTCATCGGCCCCCCAGGAGATCCCGTTGGCGTTGCATTCGCAGATCGTCACCACGGCCCCGCCGCCCAGCCCCACTTTGCGAATCTTGCCGTCCTGAGAAAAGCCGAGGGTCGCACCGTCGGGCGAAAAGAACGGGGCGATGGCTCCGCTGGTGCCGGCGATCTGCGCCGGCTCTTCGCGATCGAGCACCCGGAAATAGAGCCAGGTGGCTCTCGTCGAGTCTCGGCCGATGTACGCGATGCGCGAGCCGTCGGGCGACACGGCGATCGGCGACCCCGCGCCATCGCTAATCCGGCCTGCCCCCTCGAATGCGATCGTGAACCG
>DATCWE010000110.1:0-9510 GCA_036566495.1 Gemmatimonadales bacterium
GTTACCGCCGGTCTCCTGGTCGAGCTGGTGCTCCTGGCCGGGGTGAGTCCGGGCAGCATGTCGGTGCTGGGCGGTGGCGCGGCGGGCGCAGCCAGTCCGATGGAGAGCTTCCCGGCGGGGAGCGCCGGCCTGGCGGCCCCCGCAACGCAGGGCGTCGTGGGTGCCATCGCGGCACCGCTGTTTCAGACCTACCTGGTACCGTTCGAGATCACTTCGGTCCTTCTGCTCGCCGCGGCGGTCGGTGCCGTGGTGCTCGCCAAACGGAAGCTCTGACCATGCTCATCGGTCCCGCGCTCCTGCTGTCGGCCCTGCTGTTCAGTATCGGCGTGGCGGGCGTCGTGCTGCGGCGCAACGCCATCGTCCTGTTCATGTGCGTCGAGCTCATGCTCAACGCCGTGAATCTCAGCTTCGTCGCGCTGTCGCAGGTGCTGGGGTTGGGCGGCCAGGTGATGGTCTTCTTCGTCATGACCGTCGCGGCCGCCGAGGCTGCCGTGGGGCTCGCCATCATTCTGGCCATCTTCCGGCACACCCGGTCGGTCGATCTCAAGAACATCAACCTGCTGCAGGGCTGATGCTCGCCTTCGTGCAGGAGGCCGCCGCCGCCCACACCGTGGCCCCCACCGGTGCGGTGCGCTGGGTGTGGCTCGCGGTGGCCTTTCCGCTGCTCGGCTTCCTGATCAACGGGACGCTGGCCCTGCGCCGCCCCACCGCCAAGTCCGCCGTTTCGATGGTGGGCAGCGGCGTGGTGATCCTCGCGTTCGTGGTGGCCGCGGCGGTGTACGTGCAGCTGCGCGGACATCCACCCGAGGCCCCCCTGATCGTCGAGCTGTGGCGCTGGATTCCCTCGGGGGCGCTGGAGGTCCGCTTCGCCTTGCAGGTCGATCAGCTCTCGACCGTGATGCTCCTGATCGTCACCGGCGTCGGCAGCCTGATCCACCTGTTCAGCATCGGGTACATGCACGACGACCCGGGGTATGCGCGCTTCTTCTCCTATCTCAATCTGTTCATCGTCTTCATGCTGGTGCTGGTGCTGGGGTCGAGCCTGCCGGTGACCTTCGTCGGCTGGGAGGGGGTGGGACTCTGCTCCTACCTCCTGATCGGCTTCTGGTTCACTGAGCAGGCCAACGCCGATGCGGGCAAGAAGGCCTTCCTGGTCAACCGGATCGGCGATTTCGGCGTGCTGGTCGCGATGTTCTTCATCTGGTGGAACCTCCGCGCCCTCGACTACGTCACCATCGCCGAGCGCGCCCCCATCCGCCTGGTGGCGGGCGGGACCATCGTCACCGTCATCACGCTGCTCCTGTTCCTCGGCTGTGCCGGCAAGTCCGCGCAGATTCCCTTGTATGTGTGGCTGCCCGACGCGATGGCCGGCCCCACCCCGGTCTCGGCCCTGATCCACGCGGCCACGATGGTGACCGCCGGGGTCTACCTGGTCGCGCGGACTAATGTGCTCTATTCGATGGCTCCGGTCTCGAGTGCCGTGGTTGCGGTGATCGGCGCGCTCACCGCGCTGTTCGCCGCGACCATCGGCCTGCGGCAGTACGACATCAAACGGGTACTGGCGTACTCCACCATTTCCCAGCTTGGCTACATGTTCCTCGCCGTGGGGAGTGGCGCCTACGTCGCGGGGATTTTCCACCTGACCACCCACGCGTTCTTCAAGGCGCTGCTGTTTCTCGGCGCCGGCAGCGTCATCCACGCCATGCACCACGCCTATCACGCCACGGGCTCCCACGAGGATGCCCAGGACATGCGCAACATGGGGGGACTGCGGAGCCGCTTGCCGTGGACCTTCCTGCTGATGCTGCTGGCGACGCTGGCGATCGCGGGGGTGCCGCCGCTCTCGGGATTCTTCTCCAAGGACGAGATCCTCGCTGCGGTCTATGCCCGCGGCCAAACGCAGCCCGGCTGGATGCTGCTCTGGGGCATGGGCCTCCTGACTGCGCTACTCACCGCTTTCTACATGATGCGGCTACTCGCCATGACCTTCTTCGGCGAGAACCGGACCGGCGCGGCCGAGCGCGAGCACCTTCACGAGGCGCCCTGGATCATGACGGGCCCGCTGCTGGTGCTTGGCGTGCTCACCGTGGCGGGCGGACTGCTCAACCTTCCGGCGTTCCTGGGCGGACACGAAGGCCTGGCGCACTGGCTCGAGCCGGGGCTCGCGGCGGCGCTCAAGAACGTTCCGATTCCGGCGGTCGAGGGCCGCACGGAGACCCTGCTGATCGCCGGCGCCGTGGCCGTGGCATTGGGCGGCCTCTTCCTGGGCTGGCGCATCACGCTCGCCAAGCCCATCCCGGTGGCCCGCGCGGCTCCCCCGGAACGCGGCTTTGCGCGGGTGCTCTTCCACAAGTACTACATCGATGAGCTGTACCAGAACCTGCTGGTCCGGCCGCTGGTGGGCATTTCACGCTGGATCTTGTGGAAAGGCGTCGATCAGGGGCTGGTCGACGGTGCGGCCGTGAACGGGTCGGCGGCGTTCGCCCGCGGACTGGGCTGGCTCGGCAGCCGGCTGCAATCCGGACATCTTGGCGTGTACGTCGTGGTTTTCCTGATCGGCGCGGTGTGGTTGCTGCGCGCCCTGGCCCGGTAGCCGCCATGGAGCAATTCCTCACCCTGATCGGCTACCAACGCTGGATTCTCCACGTCCTGCTCGCGCTCCCGTTACTGGGGATCGTGCCCATCCTGTTCGGCTCCCCGCGCGCGGCCAAACGCATCGCGCTGGCGGTCACCGTCGTCGAGTTCGTGCTCTCCGCCGGGCTGTGGTGGGCACTGAACACGCTGCCGGGCACGCTGCAGCTCAACTTCAGCGTTCCCTGGATTCCCGCCTGGGGCATCAGCTACGCGGTGGGGATGGACGGCATCTCGCTCACCATGGTGCTGCTCACGACGCTACTGATGCCGCTTTGTGTGCTGGGAAGCTGGAACTACATCACCGAGCGCGAGCGCGGCTACTACGCCCTGCTGCTGACGCTGCTGACCGGCGTCATCGGGGTCTTCGTGGCGACCGACCTGTTCCTGTTCTATGTCTTCTGGGAAGTGATGCTGATCCCGATGTATTTCATCATCGGGATCTGGGGTGGCCGCAATCGCCTCTACGCGGCCATCAAGTTTTTCCTCTTTACCATGGCCGGCTCGTTGCTGATGCTGGTGGCCATCCTGGTGCTGGCGTGGCGGGTGGCGGGCACCACGGGGACGCTCTCCTTTGCCTACCGGCATCTGCTCGACCATGCCGGCGCCGTCGGTGGCCTGGCCCCCTGGCTGTTCGGAGCATTTGCGCTGGCCTTTGCGATCAAGGTACCGGTCTTTCCCTTCCACACCTGGCTGCCCGATGCCCATGTCGAAGCGCCGACGGCGGGGAGCGTGCTGCTGGCCAGCGTGCTGCTCAAGATGGGAACCTACGGATTCCTGCGCTTTGCCGTCCCGTTTTTTCCGGGGGTGGCGTTGAGCCCCTGGGTCACCAACCTGATCCTGGTGCTCGCGCTGATCGGGATCGTGTACGGGGCGCTGGTAGCCATGGTGCAGCCCGACATCAAGAAGCTGGTGGCCTATTCCTCGGTGAGCCATCTGGGGTTCGTCATGCTGGGCATCTGGGCCGCCACGGTGCAGAGCGTGCAGGGCGCGCTCATGGTGATGATCGGGCACGGCTTCTCCACCGGCGCACTGTTCTTCCTGGTCGGCATGCTCTACGAGCGGCGGCACACGCGAGAGATTTCGGCGTACGGAGGCATTGCGAAAGTGGTGCCGGTGTTCAGCCTGATCTTCACCGTCGTGGCGCTCTCGTCGATCGGATTGCCGGGCCTGAACGGCTTCATCGGCGAGTTCCTGGTGCTGCTGGGCAGCTTCCGCACCCAACCCTGGGCGGCCATCATCGCGACCACCGGGGTGATCTTCGCGGCGGCCTACCTGCTCTGGGCGCTGCAGCGAATCATTTTCAACCGGCTCGACAAGCAGGAGAACGAGTCGCTCACCGACCTCACCGGGCGCGAGCTGATCGTGCTGGCGCCCCTGCTGGCCGGCATCCTCTGGATGGGGCTGTACCCGGCGCCGGTGCTGCGCCGGATCGAGCCGGCGGCCTTGCGTTACGTCGAAACGGTTCGCGGCGCGCTGGGGCGCTACGATGTCTCGCAGCGCCCGGGTGAGCTGCCGCGATGAGACCGCTCGACGTGCGCCTGCCGCTCGACGCGACCCTCGCGCTGCTGCCGGAGATCCTGCTCTGCGCGGGCGCCATGCTGGTGCTGCTGGTCAATGCCTGGAAGCATCGCACCGCGGCCGACAGCCGGTTGGCGGGCTGGATCGCGCTGGGCAGCCTGGTCCCCAGTGCGCTCGCGCTGGGGTGGCTCTGGGTCGGCGGTGCCCGTGCCGCGGGGGCGCCGTTCATGGTGGCGGTCGATGCCTTCCGCTTCGCCTCTCTCGCACTGATCCTGGTGGCCACCGCGGCGACGATCCTTCTTTCGCTGGGGTACCTCGAGCGGGAAGGTTTGCTCGCGCCCGAGTACTACTCGCTGGTGCTCTTCGCCGCCGCGGGAATGATGTTTCTGGCGGGGGCCGAAGATCTGATTGTGCTGTTCCTCGGCCTCGAGGTCATGTCCGTCTCGGTCTACGTGCTCGCGGGGTTCAACCGGGGCAGCATCTTCTCTGCGGAAGCGGCGCTCAAGTATTTCCTGATCGGGGCATTTGCCTCGGCGTTCCTGCTGTACGGCATCGCTCTGGTGTGGGGCGCTACGGGGAGCAGCTCGCTCGCGCAGATCGGCGCCGTGCTGAATGGACCGGGGCTGCCCCTGCTGGCCAAGCTGGGACTGGCGCTGCTGCTCATCGGGATGGGATTCAAGGTCGCTTCCGTCCCGTTCCACATGTGGGCGCCCGACGTTTACGACGGATCCCCTACGCCGATCACCGGCTTCATGGCGACCGGCGTGAAAGCGGCCGCCTTTCTGGCGCTCGCCCGCATCCTGGCCGAGGGATTCCCGCACGCGGCCGAAAGCTGGCAGCCCGCCATCGCCGCGCTGGCCATCGCCTCCATGCTGCTGGGCAACCTGGTCGCCCTGGCGCAGCGCTCCCTGAAGCGCCTGCTGGCCTACAGCTCGATCGCGCACGCGGGATATCTGCTTGCCGCGTTGTGGCCCGGGACCCAGATGGGTCTGAGCGCCACGCTGCTCTACCTCGTGGCCTACGTGCTCACCACCGTCGCCGCGTTCGGCATTCTGGCGGTGCTGGGCCGCGGGGGGGAGCGCGACGTCTCGCTCGATGCGATTGCCGGCCTCGCCCGGCGGCGACCGTGGCTCGCGTTCGGGCTCTCCATCTGCATGCTGTCGCTGCTTGGCTTTCCCGGGACGTTCGGCTTCGTCGGGAAGTGGGCCATCCTGGCGAGCCTGGTGCAGGAGCGCCAGCTGCTGCTTCCGGTGGTGCTGGTGGTCACCACCCTGGTGTCGGCGGGTTACTATTTGCCCGTGGTGATGGCCGTGTACATGCGGGACCCGCTGCGCAGCGACGCCCACGAGGGCGCCGGCCTGCCGCGCCCCGCCTTCGTCACCGTGGCGCTGGCCGTGGGCCTGGTGCTGCTGCTCGGCGTGCTGCCCTCCGGGGCCCTGGCGTCGGCGCTTACCACGGCCGGCAGCGTGCTGCGCGACGCCGCCATCCCCCTGGTGGGTTACGGGCGCTGATTCCCGTGAACGTCCCCAAGACGATCTTCCGGCAATACGACGTTCGCGGTCTGGTGGATCGCGAGCTGACCCCCGACTTCGCCCGGGCGCTCGGGCGGGCCTACGGAACGCTCGCGTGGGCCAAGCTCGGCCGGGCCCCGCGACTCGCGGTGGGGCGGGACAACCGGCCTTCCGGAGCCGTCCTCGCGCGCGCCGTCCGCGACGGGATCGCCGAGAGCGGAGCCGGTGTCGTCGACGTGGGCGAGCTGCCGACCCCGGCGCTTTACTTTGCGATCCATCACCTCGGCACCGACGGCGGCATGCAGGTGACCGGAAGCCATAACCCGCCCGAATTCAACGGCTTCAAGATGGTGGTGGCCGGCGATGCCATCCACGGCGATGAGATCCTCGAGCTGTACGACATCATCGTGAGGGAGAGCTGGCGCAGCGGAGCGGGGAAGCAGAGCGCCGACGGCTCGGTGCTTCCGGCCTACCGCGAGGCCATCGTGACCCGCAACCATCTCGCGCGGCCGGTGCGCGTCGTGGTGGACTGCGGGAACGGAGTGTCCAGCCTGATCGCGATCAGCACGCTGGAGGCCCTCGGCGCCGAGGTCACCCCGCTCTTCGCCGAATCGGACGGAACCTTTCCCAACCACCATCCCGATCCCACCGTCCCCGAAAACCTGAGCGATCTGCGCCGCGTGGTGCGTAGCAGCGGCGCCGAGCTCGGCATCGCCTTCGACGGCGACGGCGACCGCATCGGGGCGGTGGACGAGAACGGGGAGATCTACTACGGCGACCAGCTCCTGATCGTGTTCGGCCGGGATGCGGTGCGCCGCTTCGGGCCGGGCGTGGCGGTGATCTTCGACGTGAAGTGCTCGGAGCTGCTCCCCAAGGCCCTCACCGCGGCCGGGGCGCGCCCGGAGATGTGGAAGACCGGCCATTCCCTCATCAAGGCGCGCATGAAGGAGCTGCAGGCGCCCCTCGCGGGAGAGATGAGCGGGCACATCTTCTTCGGGGGCGACTGGTTCGGCTTCGACGACGCGCTGTTCGCCGCCGCCCGGCTGCTCGAGATCGTGAGCGCCGGCCCCCCAGGCTTTGCCCGGCTGCTGGCCGATCTGCCTCGCACCTATACCACCCCCGAGCTCCGGGTCGATTGCCCCGATGAGCTCAAGTTTACGCTCGCGGAAGCAGCGGCGGCGGATTTCGCGACCCGCTACCCTGTGAATACCATCGACGGGGTACGGATCTCGTTTCCCGACGGCTGGGGCCTGCTCCGCGCTTCCAACACCCAGCCGGTGCTCGTGCTCCGTTTCGAGGCCACGAGTCCCGAGGCGCTCGCCCGCTATCGCGAGGAAGTCACCGGCTGGCTCGCGGCCCGCGGCGTCAAGGTCTAGGTATGCCGGGCCGCGGCCGGCGCATCGCGGTCGCCCTCATCGTCGTGGCGCTGCTGCTCTCGGCGGGTCGCTGGACCTCGGTGTTCTTGGCGGAGCGGCTCTGGGAGACCGCGGTCTCCGAACGGGTTGCCCAGGCGGGAGCGCGGCTTGCGCTGCAGGGTCTGGGACTCGAGCTGCTTGGCCTCGCGGTTGCCATCGCCTGGTTTCTCGCCCACTTCACTATCGCCGCACACATCGCGCTGCCCGAGCGTCCCCCGCCCGGGCGCGACGCGGTCAGGACCTGGCCGACCCAGCTACCTCGCTGGTCGCTTGCGGCGGCCGCGGCGGTCCTGGGTGCCCTGTTGGGGAGCGGCGGGGGAGCCTGGCTGCACGAGCTGCTGCTCAGCGTCGATGGTACGCGCATCGGAGTGCCCGACCCGCTGCTCGGCGCCGACTTGGGCGTGTTTCTCAGCCGCTTGCCTCTCTGGCTCGATCTGCAGCACCAGGCGACGGTGCTGGTGGTCGCGGCGCTCGGCGGCGTGTTGCTGCTGCACATCGCCGGCGAGACCATCCGGATCGTCGGGCGCCGGCTCTGGATTTTTCCTCGCGCGCGAGCCCAGCTCGCCGTCCTGCTCGGCCTGCTGGCGCTGTGTCTGAGCTGGAGCTCGGGCCTGGAGCGCTACCGCCTGGCCGCCGGTCTGTACGGACCGCTGCTTCCCTCCGAATTCCAGCTGGGCAGCCTGGTGGCAAGGATTCAGATGGGTCTGGCGGGGTTGGCGGCGCTGTTCAGCTTCCTGTGGTGGTATCGGATGCGGGGAATTGTCGTCGGCGGGCTGTGGGTCCTGTTCGGAATCGCCTTGCTGGTGGGTCGCGGCCTTCCGCTGCACGGCGACGCTGCCAGCGCCGATCCTGATTGGGAAGCGGCGGCGCGCGGGCTGGATTCCATCGCCTTCAAGCTCGGAACCCTGGAGAGCACCACGGCGGCACCGGCCCGCGGACCCCTGGCGGTAATGGTGCCGACCTTATGGGACGACACCGTGCTGGCCTTGAGCGCGGCCGATTCAGGCCGCCTCTCGGATCCGCGACGAAGCTGGATCAGAATCGCGGCCCGGTCGGAGCCGGTCTGGTTCGCCGTGCGGGAACTCCGCGGCCAGCCGGCCGCGCTCATCGCGGTGAGCGATGACAGCGTCGGTGCCTCGGGAGCACCGCTGGCCTGGCGCGAGGCGGATTCGCTGCCGGGGGCCGGCATTGCGCCGCTGCGTACCCTCGCCGCGTATGAGGTCCGGCCGCTCGCAGGCAACCCCGTGCTTACCTCGGGGGGAGGCGGGGTGGCGCTCGACAGCTGGATCAGCCGAATCGTGCTGGCCTGGGCCCTGCAAGCACCCAAGTCGTTCTCAGCGCCCCGAGGGACGCGGATCATCTGGAGACTCGATCCGACGATGCGGCTCCGCGCGATCGCGCCGTTCGTGCACTGGACTGCGCCCCGCGCCAGGCCCACCGCCGCGGGACTCGTCTGGCAGAGTGACGGCCTGCTCGTTTCGAGCCTGCTGCCATCTTCCGCGCGGATCGACTGGGGGGCCGGCAAGGCCTCGATGGTCCGTTCCGCTTTCCTCGGTGTGGTGAATGCGCGCGACGGAAGAGTCCGGATCTTCCGGCGTGAACCCGGGGATTCGCTGGCGGCCGCCTGGGCCCGCGTTACCCGGCCGCTGATCGAGCCACCGGAGGCCGCACCGGCCGAGCTGCGCGGCGAGGCGGCCTATCCGGACGAGCTGTTGCTGGCCCAAGCCCACGTGCTCGAAGGCGTTTCGTGGAGCGCCGGTAAGCTCGAATCGATCCCCCCGGAAAATGCCGGCGGCAGCGAGCACCTGGTGCCGTTCAATCGCAGCGGCACGCGGAAAGTGGGCGCGCTGCTGGTGGCGCGCCGCACTGCCGCCGGCGACTCGCTGCGGCTGATCCGGCTCGACTCGCTGTGGGCGGTGGACGCTGCGTCCAGCCTGGCGGAGATGTGGAAGCGTTTCCCTTTCCGCCAGGCGCTCGAAGAGGAGGTCCTTGCGGCAGGCGACAGCCTCAAGCCCGGGCAGGTGCGCTATGCGCTCGCGACCGAAGGCATAGTCGCCTATCAGCCGGCCTGGGCGGTGAGCAGCAGCAATGCCGCCCGGCTGGTGCTCGTGAACGTAGCGCTGGGGAGAGGGAACGGCGCCAAGCAAATGTCGCTCGGCACCGGCCGCAGCCTCCCCGACGCCTGGAGGAACCTGCGCGGCGAAACCTCGCCGCTGAGCGGCGAATCCGGTGCGGCGGCGTTGCTGGATCAGATACGCCGGCTCGTCCTGCGGGCCGACTCGGCGCGCAAACGTGGCGACTTGCAGGAGCGGGAGCGGGCCTTGGCCGAGCTTCGGGAGCTGCTGGAGCCGCGCCGCCCGTGACACCGCAGCGCGCGCTTGGCGCCCCTGAGGCCCACCACTACCTTTGGGCGCCTTTGAGCGTTCCGAGCC
>DATCWE010000133.1:0-5138 GCA_036566495.1 Gemmatimonadales bacterium
GCGGACGCGGCGGGGGCGGCGCGGCGGACGACCCGGACGCCGCGCCCGGATTCGGCCGTTTCGGCGGCGTGACGAGTCGGGTGACCAACAGCCCCGGCAGCAACCGCTTTGTGTGGGATTTGCGGCACTCCTTGGGGGTGACGGTACCGCCGGGCAGGTACCAGGTCCGGCTGACGGCCGGCACCACGGTCAAGACCCAGCCGCTCACGGTGCTGATCGATCCCCGCCTGGCCGAGGAGGGCACCACCGTGGCCGATCTGCGCGAACAATTCGAGCACAACCGGCGCATGCGTGCCCTGGTCAACGACGCCAACCGCACCGCCGCCCGGGTGCAGGCGGCGCAGAATCGGCTTCGCGGGGCGAGCGGGGCGGCGGCCGATACGCTTGCCAAGGTCCAGGCCATCGCGGGCAAGCTGCTCAGCGAGCCGGTGCGCTACGGCAAGCCGGGACTGCAAGCCCATATCAGCTACCTCAGCAGCATGACCGGCAACACCGATCAGAAGATCGGGCGCGACGCCATCGCGCGGTATCAGACGCTGGCCCGGGAGCTCGCCGCCCTCACGGCCGAGCTCGATCGGGTGCTGGGTCCCGAGCCCGGCGTGGGCACGGGAAGGGCGCCGGACTAGCATGGATCCGGCCCAGGGCCTCGAGCCCCTGATCGGCAACACACCGCTGCTCGTCATTCGTTGCCGCTGGCGGGGTGCCGAGCGGGTTATTTACGCGAAGTCCGAGAACCTCAACATGACCGGGAGCGTCAAGGACCGCATGGCGCTCCAGATCATCCGGCGCGCCTACCGGAGCGGCGCGCTGCGGCCCGGCGGTCTGATCGTCGAAGCCACCAGCGGCAATACCGGGATTTCCTTCGCCGCGATCGGCCGGGCCCTGGGGCATCCGGTCGCCATCTTCATCCCGAGCTGGATGAGCGCCGAGCGGCTGACCCTGCTGCGCTCGCTGGGGGCGGAGCTCCGGCTGGTCTCGCCGGAGGAGGGCGGGTTCCTCGGCGCGATCCGGCTGGCCGACGAGCTGGCCCACGCTACCGAGAGTGGCTTCCTGCCCCACCAGTTTTCCAACGAGGACAACAGCCTCGCGCACGAAGCCGCCACCGGACCAGAGCTGGCCGCGCAGCTCGGGGCACTCGGGCTCCAGGCCGATGCCTTCGTCGCGGGGGTCGGGACGGGCGGAACCGTGATGGGGGTGGGGCGCTATCTGCGCCGGGTGACTCCGGGAATCCGGATCCACCCGGTCGAGCCGGCCAGCTCGCCGACCCTGAGCACCGGCCATCGCGTCGGCACGCATCGGATCCAGGGGATTTCGGATGAGTTCATTCCTCCGATCGTCGACCTCGCGTTCCTCGACGACATTATCGCCGTGGCCGACGGCGACGCCATCCTGATGGCGCAGCAGCTGGCCCGGCTCGGGCTGGCCGTGGGCATCTCGTCGGGAGCCAATTTTCTGGCCGCGCTCGCGGCGCAGGACCGGCTTGGCCCGCGCGCGGTAGTGGCGACGCTGTTTCCGGACAGCAACAAGAAGTACCTCAGCACCGATCTCATGGCCGTTGAGCCGGTGCGCGACGGGTATCTCAGCCCCGACATCGAGCTGCTCGGCTTCCACGCGATCGGACGGGTGTGCGCGATGTGCAGCAACCCGGTGCCGGCGATATGACCCAACCCGCCTCGCTGATCCGCAACGTCTCCGACACCGCGCGCTGGGTGGCGTTCTATCGCGCCATGGAGTCGGAGCGTCCCGATGCGATCTTCCACGATCCGTTCGCGCGCCGGCTGGCCGGCGAGCAGGGCGAGGCCATCGTCGCCGCGATGCCGAAGGGCCGCCAGATGGCGTGGCCGATGATCGTGCGCACGGCGGTGATGGACGAGATCATCCTGCGATCCATCGCGCATGAAGGGATCGACGCGGTCCTGAACCTGGCCGCGGGACTGGATGCCCGCCCCTGGCGGCTGCCGCTGCCGGCCTCGCTGCTCTGGGTGGATGTGGACATGCCGGTGATGCTCGACCACAAGGAGTCGGTCCTCCAAGGCGAGCACCCCAAGTGCCGCTACGAAGGCGTCCGGCTCGACCTGAGCGACGGGCCCGGACGGAGGGGGCTGTTTCGGCGGGTGGGAACCCAGGCCAAGCGCGTGTTAGTGATCACCGAAGGCCTGCTGGTCTATCTCCCGCCGGAGGCGGTCGCGGAACTCGCCCGGGACCTGCACGAGCAGCCCGCTTTTGTCCTCTGGCTCAGCGACCTGGCGAGCCCGGCGCTGCTCAAGATGCTGACCCGGACCTGGGGGAAGCGGCTGGCCGCCGGCAACGCTCCCATGAAGTTCGCACCGGCGGAAGGCACCGGGTTCTTCGAGCCGTTCGGATGGCGGGAGCAGGAATACCGGGCGATGTTCGAGGAGAGTTTGCGGCTCAAGCGGACCATGAGAGGCGCGCGGTTCTGGCGCTTGATCGGGATGCTGTACCCCAGGAAGAAGCAGGAGGAGTTCAAACGGTTTTCGGGGATCGTGCTGCTGGAGCGCTGACGCCCGCTGTGCGACCCGGCGGCGCTGGAGCGTCCCGCCCTGAGAGCAACGTCGTCGTCCGCGGGCAGGAGGGCCCCATGCATTCTCTGAAGCGCAGGCTGGCAGCAATCGCGCTGCTCGGCACAGTCGTCTCGGCGGGTGGCTGCTTCCTGGCCGCCGCGGGCGCCGGAGCCGGCGGCGCCATTTACGTCACCGAGCGCGGCGTTGAGGCCCAGGTCGCCAGCCCGGTGGCCCGCACCCTGGACGCGACCCGGCAGGCATTCCAGGAGTACGGCATCACCGAGACCAAGTCCAGCAACGAGCAGGATGGCAGCGTGGAAAAGCGGTCGCTGGAAGGAAAGACCTCCGACCGCGAGGTCGAGGTCGATCTCCGCAGCGAAGGCAGCGGAACCCACGTGGCGGTGGTGGTGAAGAAGTCGATGGTGACGTGGGACAAGGATTTTGCGAAGCGGATCTTGAACAAGATCGTGGAGCAGGCGAAGTAGCCGACGGACCCGCTACGCGCCGTAGGGCACCCAGATATTCTTCACCTGGGTCGCCTCGCGGAGGAACTCCTCGCCCTGCCCCTCGTGCGGGTCGTTCCAGTCGCGCGGCTGCCAATCCACCCAGGTCCGTTTCATGTTGCCCGCCGAGAGCTTCTCGACTTCAGCCGCGCCCGCGCGCGGACCGAAGAACCACACCCCATCGACATCGTCATGCGCGGCGAGCACCGGCACCAGCTCCTTGCGGGTTCCGGTCACGATATTGACCACGCCGCCCGGGAGATCCGAGGTGTCGAAGACCTGGTAGAGATCGGTGGCGAGCAGGGGCCAGCGCTCCGAGGGTATGGCCACGACCGGGTTGCCCATCGCCACAGCCGGCAGCACGAGGGAGAGAAAGCCGAGCAGGGGCGTCTCGTCGGGGGCCACGAGGCCCAGCACGCCGATCGGCTCGTTCATGGCGAGCGTCACGTTGCGGAAGGGCGTCGCGTGCACCCGCCCGTCGTATTTGTCCGCCCAGGCGGCGTAGTAGAAAGCGCGCTGGACGGCCCGCCGTACTTCGTCGGTCGGTGCGGCCAGTGAGGCAAGGCGGGCGGTGAATTCCGCTTCCCGGACGGCGAGGTTCTCCGCGAAATAGTAGAGCACCTGCGCGCGGGTGTGCGCGGTGGCTCTGGCCCAGCCCCCCTCCGCGTGATGCGCGGCCTCGACCGCGTTGCGAATGTCCTTGCGGTTGCCCCGCGGCACCTCGGCGATCCGCTGGCCCGACGCGTCGTTGATCGGCAACGTGTAGGTCGCGTCGGGGCGGACCTGTTTCCCGCCGATGTAGAGCTTGGGCGTGCGGTCGATGGGCGGGAGCGCGGCGGCCGCCGTGGGGGCGGGGGATGACGGGAAGGTATCGGTATCCTGGAGCTGAGCCCGGGCGTGCCGCTCCGCGGCCTCGCGTGAGGTTTTCGCCGCAACCGGAGCATTGCCGCGATGCGGTTCGGCCTTCACGTATTCCCAGAGTCCTTCCTTCCCCCCTTCCCTGCCGTACCCCGATTCGCGGTACCCGCCGAACCCCGCCGCCGCGTCGAACATATTGGTGCAGTTGACCCAGACGGTGCCCGCCTTGAGCTGCGGGGCGATGTCGAGCGCGGTGTTGAGGTTTTCGCTCCAGACGCTGGCGGCCAGCCCGTAGCGCGTGTTATTCGCGATCTCGACCGACTCGGCGGGGGTCCGGAAGGTCATCAGCACCACCACGGGGCCGAAGATCTCCACCTGCGCGATGGTGGCCGCGGGGGTGACGTCGGTGAACAGCGTCGGCGGGTAGAACAACCCGTCCTTGGGACAGCTCCAGCTGGGCTGCCAGCAGGTGGCGCCCTCATCGACGCCCTGCTTGACCAGCTCCTCGATCTTGGCGAGCTGCACCGGAGCCACGATGGCCCCGATGTCCACGGACTTGTCGAGCGGGCTGCCGACGCGCAGGGTCTCCATGCGCGCCCGCAGCTTCTCGACCAGCCGGCTCGCGACGCTCTCCTGCACCAGAATGCGGGAGCCGGCGCAGCAGACCTGGCCCTGGTTGAACCAGATGGCGTCCACCACGCCCTCGACCACGCTGTCGAGATCGGCATCCTCGAAGACGATGAAGGGCGATTTGCCGCCCAGCTCGAGTGAGAGCCGCTTACCGCTTCCCGCGGTCGCGGTGCGGATGATCCGGCCTACCTCGGTGGAGCCGGTGAAGGCGATCTTGTCCACGTCCGGGTGATCCACCAGCGCGGCCCCGGTCTTCCCGTCACCCGTGATGATGTTCACGACGCCGGGCGGGAGCCCGATGGCGGCGCAGCACTCGGCGAAGAAGAGGGCCGTGAGCGGGGTGAATTCGGCCGGCTTGAGCACCACGGTGTTTCCCATCGCCAGGGCCGGCGCGATCTTCCAGGCCAGCATGAGCAGCGGGAAATTCCAGGGGATGATCTGGCCGATCACGCCCACCGGCCCATAACCCGCCAGCTCGCTGTCCATCAGCTGGGCCCAGCCCGCGTGGTAGTAGAAGTGGCGCGCCACCAGCGGAATATCGATGTCGCGCGACTCCCGGATCGGCTTGCCGTTGTCGAGCGATTCCACCACCGCGAACATCCGCGCGTTGCGCTGTACCTGCCGG
>DATCWE010000147.1:0-17039 GCA_036566495.1 Gemmatimonadales bacterium
CGAGCCACTGCTCCCGGCCGTGCGCCGGCCCGCCCGGCCGACGTGTCGGCTGCCCGTCCGGTTTCTCCGCCCGACGCGCCCTTGGAGCTCTCGCTCGAATCGCTCACCGCCGCGTGGCCCGATCTCATCGCGGCGGCGCGCGAGCGCAGCAACCTGTTGGGCCAGGCCCTGGCCCTCACTTCGCCTTGTGACGTGGCCGAGGGGCAGGTCGTGCTGCGAGCGCCCGCGGATCAGGACGTACTGATGGAGGGGCTGCAGCGGCAGCTGGCCGTCATCGACGAACTGGTGAGTTCCCGCGTCGGGACTCGGGTCAAAGTGCGGCTGGCCCTCGACCCGCCTGCTGCGAGCAGGACCGAGCGCCCTAAGCGCATGACCGACGAGACCTTACGAGCGGAACGGCTGGATCGGCTTCGCCGCCTGGATCCCGCTCTCGACACGGCCGCCAATGAGTTAGATTTGGAGATAGTCGACGACAGTCCCCGGTCCCCCTGAATCGGGGTGGCCGGGGATTCCTGTCAGGCAGGTAGAGGGAGAGACATGGCCGATCTTCAGCAGCTTTTCCAATTAGGACAACAGGTGCAGGGACGGCTGCAGCAGCTGCAATCCGAGCTGGCCGACCGGAGTATCGAAGCGGGCGCCGGGGCCGGTCTGGTCCGGGTCCGCGTCGACGGGCGCGGCCTGCTGCGCGCGCTCACGATCGATCCCCAGGCCTTCGAGGGCCGCGATCCCGAGCTGCTCGCCGATCTGATCGTCGGTGCGATCGCGGAGGCGCAGCGGCGCGCCGCCGATCTGGTGCAGGCCGAGATGCGAAAGCTCTCCCCGAATCCGCTTTCGGCGCTTTGAGGCCGGTGGGCGCGATCGACGAGCTGGTCGCCGAGCTCGCCCGCCTTCCCGGCATCGGCCAGAAGACGGCGCAGCGCCTGACGTTTCATCTCCTCCAGCAGTCCAGGGAACGGCCCGAACGACTCGCCGCGGCGCTCGCCGCCGTCGCGGCGCGGGTGCATGCGTGCCCGGAATGCGGGAACTTCACCGAGGAAGAGCGCTGCGCGGTCTGCAGCGATCCCCGGCGCGACGAGGCGCTGCTCTGTGTGGTGGAGGAAGCTTCGACCGTTGCCGTGGTCGAACGCGCGACGGCCTTCAAGGGCCGCTACCTGGTGCTGGGCGGGCGGCTCTCCCCCTTGGAGGGCATCGGTCCGGAGCAGCTCCGCATGGCGCTGCTCAAGCGGCGGATTGCGGAGGGGACGGTGCGCGAGGTGATCCTGGCCACCAACCCGTCCCTGGAGGGGGAAGCGACGGCCACCTACATTCACCATCTGCTGGAAGGTGCCGGTGTGCGGGTCACGCGACTCGCTCGTGGCCTGCCGGTCGGGGGCGACCTCGAGTACATCGACGGCGTCACCCTGAGCCACGCGCTCGATGCGCGCCAGGAGGTCCCGTGACCGCGCTCCGCTCGCTCTGCGTCGTGCTGGCGGCGGTGGCCGGGGTCGCCGCCGGCTGGACGCTCGCGCAACGCTACCTCGAGCAGCACCAGGCCGCGCTGTTCAGCCCGAAACTGCGGCGTCGTCACGCCGCGCTGGGCTACCTGGCCGGCCGGCCCACGCCGGAAACCCTGCGCCTGCTGCGGGATTACCTGGCCTGGGAGCGCCATCCCGTGCTGCGGCGCCGCGCGGGCCGGGTCGTGCGCGAGCTGGAGCACGCGCTCGGATGAACGGCGCGTCGAGCTGGTCCTTCCGGGAAGAGGACGCCGCGCGGATCGGGGCGCTGCTCAACAGCCTGCTGCGCGAAGCCAATGCGCGCACCGCGTTGCTGGTGGACCGGAGCGGCCAGATGCTCGCGACCGTGGGGGAGGAGCCGCGCTTCGATCCGGTGGCCTTCGCGTCGCTCACCGCCGCGGATTTCAGCGCGAACGACCAGCTGGCCCGGATGCTGGGCGAACAGGAATTCGGCGCGTTGTTCCACCAGGGGGAGAAGGATTCGCTCTATCTGGCCGACGTCGCCCGGCGGGTGATCCTGGTGGTGCTGTTCGACAACCGAACCACGCTGGGACTGGTCAAGCTCAGGGTACGCGGCGTCGTCGAGGCGCTGACCGCGCTGTTCACCGCCATGTTCGCGCGGGACGCATCCGGCGAGCGGCGCGTGGAAACCGGCTTCGTGGGCGAAGCCGAGGACGAGATCGACAAACTCTTCGGCACCTGAGGCCTACGAGCGGATGTCGCTGATCAACTATGCCTCCCGCGAGGTCAACTGCAAGCTGGTGTATTACGGCCCCGGGCTGGGCGGCAAGACCACCAATCTCGAGTACATCTACGAGAAAGTGGCGCCGGCCAGCAAGGGGAAGATGATCTCCCTGGCCACGGAGACCGAGCGGACGCTCTTCTTCGACTTTCTTCCGGTGGACCTCGGGACCATCCGCGGCTTCAAGACCCGTTTCCACCTCTACACCGTCCCGGGTCAGGTGTACTACAACGCATCGCGCAAGCTGATTCTCAAGGGAGTGGACGGGGTGGTGTTCGTCGCCGACAGCCAGATGGAGCGGATGGAGGCGAACCTGGAGTCGATGCAGAACCTCTACGATAACATGGCCCAGCACGGGCTCGATCTCACCCGGCTTCCTTTCGTGGTCCAGTACAACAAGCGGGATCTCCCCAATGCCGCGCCGCTGCCCCAGCTCCAGGACGCCCTGAACCCCGGCTGGCCGGTGGACGATCCCGCCCGGCAGCGTGCGGTTCCCGATCCCAGCCGCCCCGGGGAAATGCTGGTGCAGGAAGTGGACGGGACCTGGATGGAGCGGGTGCCCTACTTCGAGGCGGTGGCGCTCCGGGGCGACGGCGTGTTCGATACGCTGCGGGCGATCAGCAAGCTGGTGCTGAAGACCCTCGGATGAATGAAGCGGAGGCAGCCCGGCCGTGAAGTGGACGATCCCCAACATCCTCACCGTGGCCCGCATCGCGATCACGCCGCTGATCGCGTTGCTCCCGTTCATCGCGGGTTACTGGCCCAAGATCATCGCCCTGGTGATCTTCATCGCCGCCTCCGTCACCGACATCCTCGACGGCCGCCTGGCGCGGCGGTACAACGAAGTCTCCGATTTCGGCAAGAAGCTCGATCCGATCGCCGACAAACTCCTCCTGCTGGCCACCCTGGTCCCGATCTGGTGGATTTCGCAGCAGCGCCACGATCTGTACGACATCCCGGTCTGGGGCAGCATTCCGCTGTGGGTCTGCCTGCTGCTGGTCGGGCGTGAGTTCGCGATGACCGGATTCCGGATCTGGGCGGCGCGGCGTGGCGTGGTGATCTCGGCGCAGGGCCCCGGCAAGCTCAAGACCGTGTTTCAAGCCATTTTCATCGGGGGTACGATTGCCTGGTTTGCGTTCCGCAACGCGATCAAGCCGCTGGGGTGGGAGAAGGAGCGGGCCGCGCTGTGGTGGAACCAATTCCACGGGCTATTTGTGGCGGTGACGCTGGCGATCGCGCTGGTGCTGACCATCTATTCCTTCATCATCTATTTGTACCGCTATCGCGCATTGTTTTCGCAGCAGGGGAATGCCAGATGAAGCATGTATTCATGATTGCCGCCCTGGTGCTCGCGACAGGCTGCCGCTTCCTGCACTATACAATGCGAATGGCGACGTGCTCGTGGCGGCCTCGCTGGACTTAGGAACACGCAGCGGGCACGGAACGAACACGGAGCGGCGCTAGCTCACCGATGCTGCAGGGAGGCTGGCGCCGCCGGCCTTGGCTACTTGATACTCCACCGCGTGGCGTGAAAGTCGTTGCTGAGGGTGCGGCTGAAGCCCACGATCACACCAGCGGGATTGATGGCTTTGGCGGCGCCGCCGAAGCCACCGAGAGTACCGAGGTCGATGATCGTGCCGTTGCGCCACAGTACGGGATACTTCGGTGTGAGGCCGGTCGTGCTGCTTTGGCCCACGATCGTCCCGGCCGGATTGATGCCAAAGGCTGAGCTGAAGGTGCCTCCCAGAGTACCCAGGTCTGTTACGTTGCCGTGGCGCCACAGGACGGCGTGCTTCGGGTTGATGCCGGACGTCGTGTTCGCGCCCACGATCGCGCCGGCTGGATTAATGCCGGTGGCAGCGCTGAACATGCCACCGAGGGTACCCAGGTCGGTCACCGTGTCGCCCTGCCACAGGACCGCGTGCTGCTCGGCGTCGTTGGTCGTGAGACTTGCACCCACGATTGTCCCGTCGGGATTGATGCTGGCGGCCGAGCTAAAGGATCCCCCGAGGGTCCCCAAGTCGGTTAGCGTACCGTTGCGCCACTGGACCGCGTGCTGCTCGGCATCGTCGGTTGTGTAGCTCTCCCCCACGATCGCCCCGTCGGGATTGATGGCCAAGGCGGCACTATAGGACCCGCCAAGGGTCCCCAAGTCGGTCAGCGTACCCTTCCGCCACAGAACAGCGTGCAACGCGGCGTCGCCGGTTGTGTAGCTCACGCCGACGATTGCTCCGTCAGGATTGATGCCCGTCGCCGAGCTGTACGAGCCACCGAGAGTACCTAGGTCGTTCATCGTGCCATCCCGCCACAGGAAGGCGTGGGTCTCTCCGTTACCGGTCGTGCTATTGCCCACGATCGCTCCGTCCTGATTGATGGCATTGGCCATGCTAGCGGAGCCACCGAGGGTACCCAAGTCCGTTAGGGTCACAGACGGCGAGTTCAGCGAGAACACGGCACTCGTCGCCGGCTCGACTGGCAGATCGGACCGGCAGGCTGCAACCTCGAGGGTGCTCACCAGCAGCAGCGACCACCGCCCCACATTCGCGAATTGCATGACAATTCCTCCTCCTACTTGGAAGGGCGTATTAGTGAAAGTCAACCGCGGTGCGACCGCGAGGACAGTGAGCGCTATGGGTAGGTCGGATACGGGTAGAGCGCCTCGGTGACCGTCAGCACGAACGAGAAACTCTTGTCCGGTAAGGGCACTTGGACTCCGCGATTAGAGACGCGCGCATCGGGCGAATGAGGGTAGGCTCTGGCCCAGGTCAGTGGGGGAGAGACAGGTTGTTGGTAAGAGACGGATTGAGCTCGCGCGTTTTGCGGGGTAGGGACCTTTCGTTTGACTTGTCGCTGCACGGGACGTACAATCTTCTGAGCTCGCTGATCGCGAGTCTCCCCCAGACATTGAGAGCAGGGCCGTCGGCACATGAGCTTTCCGCTGCCCGATGTGCTCCAGTCGCTACTTTCCGCACCCGACTCCAAGGCGCGGGAGTCCGCCTGGACCGCCTTCCTCAAAGAGTATGGCGGCCTTGTTCTGCACGTGGCCCGGAGCATGGGCGGTGATTACGACGCCGCGATGGACCGCTACGCGTTTGTACTGGAGGCTTTGCGCCGCGAAGACTACCGGCGATTGCGCGGCTATGTCGCGGATGGGTGCGGCCGATTCACCACCTGGCTCATCGTGGTGGTTCGCCGTCTCTGCCATGATCATCATCGCCGGCGCTATGGACGCACCCAAAGCGACAGCCGAGCCGCGCTGGAGCAGCGGGCCGGGCGCCGGCAGCTTGAGGACCTGCTCAGCGAAGAATTGGGTCTCGCGGCGCTCGAATCTCGCGCCGATGAGGCCCCGGATGCAGCACTCTCCGGCGCCGAGCTCAGCCGAGGCCTCGCGCGCGCGCTGGAAGCCCTTGATCCGGCCGATCGGCTGATTCTCAGGCTACGATTCGAAGACGACTGCTCGGTTCCCGAAATCGCCCGCCTGCTGGGCGAGGGGTCCCCCTTCCGCCTCTACCGCCGGATCGAACGAATCCTCACCACGGTCCGGCAGCGACTCCAAGCGGCAGGCATCGAAGACTCGGTCCCCTGATCCCGCAAGTTGATCCGGCGGCATCCGTTCATTGTGGTGGGAAGGAAAGGAATCGGCGTGCGCGAGTCTGAAGGGAGTTCTGCCGATCGCATGAGCCAATCGGAACACCTCAGTCCCGGCGACCTCGCGGGCTTCCTCGACCGCGATCTCGACACCACGCGGCGCCAACGGGTGGAAGCGCACCTGGACAGCTGCTGGGCATGCCGGCACGAGGCAGCCGAGGTGGCGCGCATGTCGGAAACTGCCTTCGCGGCGAAGGGGATCGAGCGGCGCCCGCGGCGATGGCTTCCGCTGGTGTTGACCGGGGCTCTCGCGGCCGGGCTCGCCGGTGTCGCCCTGGTCCGCCGCTCCCACGCTCCGGATCACACCACCGTCACCCAACCGGTTCGGGCTCCCACGCTCAGTGAAGGCCGGGCGCGGATCGGAAGCGTTTCACCGGCGGACAATGCGACGACCCCCGCACGTGCCGTGCGTTTTACCTGGCGCGCCCTGGCAGCGGATTTCTACCGGATCAGCGTGCTGACGGAGAGCGGTGCGCCGGTGTGGACGCTCGAGACGTCCGACACCTCGGTGACGCTCCCGACCGACCTGTCGCTGCGGCCGGGTGAGGCGTATTTCTGGCGCGTCGACGCGATTTCCGCGGGCATCAGCGCCACCACGGGTTCACACCGCTTCCAGGTCGCCCGTTGACCCGCTGGTTCGGCGCAGCGGTGCTCGCCCCGCTGGCGCTGCTGTTGGGCTGTGGCAGCCAGCGGAACCGATCACCGGCCTCCTCCGTCCAGTCCGCCGGTGACTCCCTGCTCGCTCGCGGCGAATCCCTGTATGTCACGGAGCGGTTCGCTGCCGCTCGGTCGGTGTGGACCGTCGCGCTGCGCCAGTCACGGGCCGCCCACGATTCGGTCCGCGAGGCGTGGGTGCTCACCTGGCTCGGATTGGTAGCCGCACGGCTGGGCGACGTTAGGGAAGCCAGGGGGCTCGGCGAGGAAGCCCTGACGCTCAAGCTTCGGCTCGGCTTGAGCAAGGAGCTTTCGCCGTCCCACCATGCCTTGGGGCTGGTGGCCTTGAGCGAAAATCGCAACGAGGACGCGGTCCGCGCTTTCGAAGCGGCCATGACGACAGCGCGGGCCGCCAACGATACCAAAGGGATAGCCAAAGCGGCCGGCGGCCTGGGATTGGCGTACACCTATCTCGGAGACTATCCCCGTGCCCGCGAGTCCCATCGAGCCGCTCGCGACGCGGCTCGTCGGCTCGGCGACATTCGCCTGGAAGCCAACGGCCTCGCGAACGAAGCGATGCTGGACATCTGGGAGGGCGTTGCACCTCCCGCCATTGCCAGACTCGATACCGCGCGGGCCTTGTACCGGCGTGTCGGCTTCGGGGCTGGAGAAGAGAACGCACTGGGCCAGCTCGCCACCGCCTTCGAGCTGACCGGCGAGGAGGATCGCGCCTTTGCGGCACTGGATAGCGCACTCACCATCGCGCGGCGTCTCGGGCTCGGGGAAGAGGAGGCCGATCTCCTCCGGCTGCTCGGGGGCCTCCACGTCCGGGTGGGGGATTATCGCCGGGCCCTCCGCTATTACGCTGAGGCTGAGGCGCTGATGCGCGGAGCCGGACTCGCGGCAAATCTGGGAAGTCTTTTGCGCGGAAGCGCAGACGCAGAGGTGCGGCTCGGAAACCTTCCCCGGGCCGAGAAACGGCTTCGCGAAGCGCTGCGACTCCACCTCGCTTCGGCGGAACCCTCCGAGCACCTGAATGACCTGCTGCTCGGCGCGGAGATCGACTTTCGGCGCGGCGGCATGGAGCGAGCCGGGCCGAGACTTCGAGAGGCCCGGACTGTGGCCGATCGTCTCAACACGCGGGGCACCCGGGTGGCCGTCGCTCTGGCAGAGGCAGATCTGGCCGATCGTGCGAATGACTCGCGCCGAGTGCTCGGTGCGTTGCGCGGCGCCGCACCCAACATGGCTGCTGGCGACTTCGGTTCCGAGTGGCTGGCCAGTGCTTTAGCCGCCCGCGCCCACGCCCGGCTCGGCGCGCTGGATTCGGCAGTGATCGAAGGCCGCAAGGCCGTGGCGGCAGTCGAGCGCCTGCGCGGCGGCCTGGCCTCCGAGGCGCTCCGTGCCACCTATGTGACGGACCGCGCTGAGGTCTATGGGGATCTGGTACTTGCCCTGTTGCGGCTCAACCGGTCGGCGGAAGCCTTCGCCGTAGCGGACGGTGCCAGGAGCAGGGGCCTGTTCGAACATCTCACCACCGCGCGCACCGGAACCTCGGGGGCGCTTACCCGGGAGATGCTCGAGGGGGAGAGCCTGCTGCGCCGAATCGATAGTCTGGTGAAGCGTCTCCAGGAGACCGCACCCCGGATTCCCCGGGAGCGGGGCGCAGCCGCGGAGCTCGCCGGCGCGCCCATCCTCGCTGCGCTCAGCGACGCGCGAAGCCACTATGAGGCACTCGTGCTTCGCGCGGCTCAGGGCGACCTGCGCTCCGACGCGGTGCTCGGCGTGCGTCCGGCCCGTCTCGATCAGGTGCGTGAGGCTCTGGAGCCCGGCGAGGTGCTGCTCGAGTACTTGCTGACCAAGGACCGGCTTCTGCTGTTCGTCGTGACGCGGACCGGCTTGCAAACCTTGGAATCGGCGCTGGACGGTCCTGGCCTGTCGCAGCGGGCCCGGTTGATTCGCGATCTCTGGAGCGTTCCCTCCGCCGATTGGAAGCATGGGCTCGCGGCCTCCCGGGCCCTGGATAGCGTGCTCATCGCTCCAGCGCGGAATGCCGGGGTTCTCAGTGGAGCGAAACGAATTCTCGTCGTGCCGCATGGCCTTCTGGGACAGGTCCCTTTCGCCGCGCTCCAGGACCAGCTCACGGGCCACTTCCTCGCGCAGGACTACGCCGTGGTGCACTTGCCTTCGGCGGCCGCACTCGCGGTGCTCCGGGGGCGACTCCCAGGATCAGGGGGAACCCTGGAGGTGGGTGAGGGCTTTGCTCCCTTTCCGGACCAGCTTCCCTCGACGCTGCCGGAGCTCCAGGCGCTGCGGGCCTCGCTCCCAGGCGTGGAGATCAGGACCGGGCGCCAGGCCACCGAGTCCGCCGTTCGCCGAGCGCTCGCCGGAGGCGGGCTGGTCCACGTTGCTACGCACGGGATCCTCAACGTGAACAATCCGATGTTCTCACGGATCGAGCTCTCGCGTGGTCTTGACGCTGGGGAGGACGGCCGGCTCGAGGTCCATGAGCTCCTCGGGATGCAGATTCGGAGCCCACTGGTGTTCTTCTCCGGATGCGAGACCGGTGCCTCGCTGGAGTGGACAGACGACCCGCTGCGAGGCACGGGTGACCTTACCCTGGCTCAGGCGGTCCTCGCCGCTGGTGCCGGCAACGTCATCATGACCCTCTGGCGAATCGACGATGCCGGCGCGGCGGTCTTCGCCGGCCGGTTCTATCGCAATCTGACCCACCTGCCCGTGGCGGATGCCTTCTCGGCGGCGCAACGGGAAATGGTCGCCGACGCGCGGTACGTGAGTCCGTACTACTGGGCGGGGTACACGCTGAGCGGGACAGGACGCCTGGGGGCGCAAGATGCCTCCGCGGCATCCGTACCTGTCAGGGAGGGCCTCGGGCCCCGTTCGCAGCAATCCCAAAGGAGCAGGCCATGAATCGCGTACCGCTCGCTCGCTTCGCCCGGGCAGGTCTCCTGCTGGTAGGGTCGGCCGCCTTCGTGGCCTGCGCCGACTTGAGTCTTCCTCCGAGCCCGACCGCCGGGATCAACGCCGCCTCCAGTGGAGGGGGGAAGCCGGTCACGGGGCCTGCGGTGACCGCGGCCGATCCCGCTTACGGAAATGGGGGCGAGGTCGCCAAGCAGGTGACGATCACCGGCTCCGGCTTCGCGCCGGGGGCGCAAGCCGCCTGGGAGCGGGACGGCGTGGCCGATCCGAAGATCCAGGTTGTCTCCACCCAGTACATCAGCCCGACCCAAATCGTCGCCACGATCGACATCGCCGCAGACGCGGAGATCGATTTGTACGACCTTTCCGTCACGAACCCGGACAAGAAAAAGGGGATCGGCTACGCCCTGTTCGAGATCACTCAGGCGATCGCGTTCTACGACGTGCTGTTCACGAAGGGTGTAAATGACGCCGGCGACATGACGGGTAATCTTGGTGGGTCGAGTGGCGGGACCTTTCACTTCAACCCCGCGACCGGACTCGAGATTCTCGACCCCACCGGCGCCGGTTGGGCGGTGAACCAGGCAGGCACCGCCATCGTGGGAGTGGCAAACGCATTCCCGCGCCTGTGGAACAAGGTGGGCACCGTCTGGCAGGCCACCGCGCTCCCGACAGACGCATCGGCCTCGGGCGGTCGGGCTTCCTCGCTCTCTGCCGATGCGGGCGGGCAGGTCACCCTGATCGGAGGGCTCGAGACGGTTCCGAGCGGGAAGCATTCGACCACGCAGCTGCCCCGCCTCTGGGTCTGGCAGCCTGCCACCAGCGACTGGGCCCGGGTCAACCTGCCGACTGGCACGACGAACAAAGGAGACGTGCTGGGGGTGAGTGATAATGGCGTGGCCGTCGGTTGGATCGTCGGCAGCGATTTTCAGGCGGTAGCGTGGGAGCTGGTCGGATCGAGCTATGTGATGACCCCGCTCGCGCCGGGCGGCAGCCGAGCCATGGGCATCAATGGCGCCGGTACCCTCATCGTCGGGTCGAGTGGCGGCGGCGCCGTGTACTGGGAACGCCTGTCCGGCGGCGGATGGAGCGGGCCAATCTCGCTCCCTGGCGGCTGCGGGATCGCCCGGGCCGTCGACGCCTTCGGCCGGATCGCGGCGAATTCCTGCCCTGACGGAAGCCGCAGCAGTCCGGCAGTGTTCGCCACCCCCTACTCCACGGCAACGATGCTTCGGCTGGGTGGCATCGGCCCGAACCTCACCGGCACGGTCGAAGGGATGTCGCCCTCCGGCAACTACGTCGTCGGTGAGGTCGTGAGCGGCGGAACTTCGAAGGGAGTGTACTGGAAGCTCTTCTGAGGGTCCTATGGAGCGGGCATCGGGCCCCGCGGCGCCACCGGCGTCGCGGGGCTTTCCCTTTACCTTTCCGCATGGATCTGGAACTCGTTACCATCGGCACCGAGCTCCTGCTCGGCTTCACGATCGACACCAATTCCGCCTTCCTCGGGCAGGCCCTGGGTGAGATCGGCGTACGCATCGCCCGGCGCACCTCGGTCCCCGACGAGCCGGCCGCCGTGGCGGCGGCTGTGCGCGAAGCCCTGAGCCGCACCCGGCTGGTCATCACCACGGGCGGATTGGGTCCCACCAAGGACGATCTCTCCAAGAACGTCGTCGCCGAACTCCTGGGACTCCCCCTCGAGTTTCATCCTGAGATCTGGGAGGCGATCACCGCGCGCTTTGCCCGGATGGGGAGAAAGCTTTCCGAGCGCAACCGCTGTCAGGCGGAGGTGCCGCGTGGCGCCCTGGTGCTGCCCAACCCCCGCGGCACCGCGCCGGGACTCTGGATCGGCGCCGAGGCAGGCGAGGTGATCATGCTTCCCGGCGTCCCCGGCGAAATGCGCGGATTGGTGAGGCAGGAGGTCGTGCCCCGCCTGGGGCAACGCGTCGGAGGGCGGGTGGTGCGCTCCCTGCTGCTGCGCACCACCGCGATCGCCGAATCCACCCTCGCGGAGCGGCTCGAACCGGTCGAGGACTCGCTCGCGCCGCTGACCCTGGCCTACCTTCCCGGCCTCGAAGGAGTGGATCTCCGCCTCACCGCTTGGGACGCAAAGCGTGAGGAGGCCGCGAGCCAGCTCGAGGGCGCAGCGGAGCGGCTGCGCGAAAGGGTGCCCGAGCACGTCTACGGCCAGGGCGAAACGGACTTGGCGGAGGTTTTGTTGGCGGAGTATCGGCGCAAAGGGATGCGTCTGGCCGTCGCCGAGTCGTGCACCGGGGGAATGCTGGGCGCCAGGATTACGGCGATTCCGGGGAGCTCGGAGGTCTTTGTGGGCGGGCTTATCGCGTACCACGACGATCTCAAGCAGGCGCTCGGCGTCCCGGCCCGAATCCTCGAAGAGCACGGCGCCGTAAGCGAGGAGGCAGTGCGCGAGATGGCCTTGGCTGCCCGGGACAGGTTCACAGCTTCTGCGGTGCTGGCGGTTACCGGAATCGCGGGCCCCGGTGGCGGTTCCCCGGAAAAGCCGGTGGGACTGGTCTGGTTCGGGCTGGCGGACGGGCAGGGCTGCGAAACCCGCCGGATGGTCTTTCCGGGCTCTCGCCACGAAATCCGCACCCGCGCCGCCCAATACGCGCTCTGGAGCGGGTGGCGTCGAGCCCAATCCGCCGCGACTAGATTATAGGCCCTTAGCGACCCCTGTCCTGGGAGCCGGTAGGCGATGATGGAAAAGGGATTCGAAGAAAACGCACCGCCCGACGAAGCACCCGCCGCGATCGGAGGGGTTCCCGCCGAGCCCGCTGAGGAAGCGGTCCAGCGGCTCGAGGGGCAGCTGCGCGAGGCAGTGGACCGGCACCTGCGCCTGGCGGCCGAGTTCGACAATTTCCGCAAGCGGATCGCGCGGGAGCGCATCGAGCTGGCGGATCGCGCGCAGGCGGCGCTGGTGATGAAGCTGCTGGACATTCTCGACGACGTGGACCGCATCGTGGCGAGCGATCTCTCCACTCCCACGCCTTCGCTGCTCGAGGCGATGCTGCTGGTGGACAAGAAGCTGCGCAAGGAGCTGGAGGCCGCCGGGCTCGAGCGGATCGACCCGGTAGGAGCGCCCTTCGATCCCGCCTGGCACGAAGCGGTGTCGGTGGTGCCGCCCTTGGCGCCGGAACAGGACCATACCGTGGCGGCAACCTTCCAAGTGGGGTACCGGTTCCGGGGAAGCCTGGTCCGCCCGGCGCGCGTGCAGGTGTATTCCTCCGAGGGCCACGCCTAAGTGGCCGCCAAGGACTTCTACCAGGTCCTCGGCGTCAGTGAAAAAGCGACGCCGGCGGAAATCAAGAAGGCCTACCGGAAGCTGGCCAAGCAGCACCATCCGGATGCCAACCCCAATAACCCGCAGGCCGCCGAGACCTTCAAGCAGATCTCCGAAGCGCATGGCGTCCTCTCCGATCCGGAAAAGCGCCAGAAATACGATACCATGCGCCGGTTGGGCGCGTTCGACCCGACCCGGCGCGGCTCGGCGCCGGGCCCCGGGGCGCGCGGACAGCCGCCGGGGGGATTCTCCGAAACGTTCGATTTCGGCGACTTCGGCTCGATGGGGCTGGGCGACATTTTCTCGTCGATTTTCGGCAAGGGCGCCAAGCGGGAGGAGCCCAAGGGCGAATCCGTCGAGACCGAGCTGGAGATTCCATTTCGCACCGCAGCTCTGGGCGGCAAGGTCCCCGTCACTCTGGCCCTGAACGAGTCCTGCCCCACCTGCGGCGGCAATGGTGCGGCGCCGGGGGCCACGCTGTCCCAGTGTCCGGAGTGCAAAGGGCGCGGCACCATCTCTTTCGGGCAGGGCGGCTTCGCGGTCAATCGACCGTGCCCGATGTGCCGGGGGCGCGGCAAGGTTCCCTCCGAGAAATGTCCTACCTGTGGGGGCGTCGGGGAGACGCGCCAGGAAAAGAACGTGGTCATCACGGTTCCCCCCGGCACCGAGAGCGGGCTCAAGATCCGGCTCAAGGGGCAGGGAGGCGCGGGGCGGGGCGGGGCGCCGCCGGGTGACCTGCTGGTCACCTTTCAAGTGCAACCCGATCGCTTCTTCCGGAGGGATGGGCTGGACGTCGTCTGCGAGGTTTCCCTCAACCTGGCGCAGGCGGTGCTGGGGACCCGCCTGAGGGTCAAGACGCTCGACGGGAAGAAAGTGGTGCTCAAGATCCCCCCCGGCACGCAGCCCGGCCGCAAGTTTCGCATCAAGGGAGAGGGCATCGCCAAGGGCGATCGGCGGGGAGACCAGCTGGTGACGGTACAGGTCGCGCTGCCCGAGCAGCTGTCCCCGGAACAGGCGGAGCTCTTCAAGCAGTTCAGCCAGGCTGCCGGAATGCAGAACTGAACGCGGGTCCTAGGGCGACACCCCGCAGTAGCTGATTGCCGCATCGGTCAGAATCGCCGCGAGGGACTCCACCGAGGCGAGCTCGACCCACTCCACCGCGGCGTGAGCCCCGCCGCCGGCCGCTCCGATCACCACGGTTTCTATCCCCGCCGCCGCAATCAGCGCCGCATCCATCCAATACGCCGCTCCGGCAATCGCGGGCGGGTGCCCCAGGCGCCGGGTCGCTGCTGCGATGACCGCCTGGGCGATCGGGCTCTCCGGCGTACCCTCGAGCGATGGGCGGGCGAGCAGCAGCCTGGCGTGCGCGGTAAAGCCGGGATCAGCCGCGCGCAGCCGGGCGAGGATGGACTCGATCTCCCCGAGCACCGCCTCGGGAGATTCGCCCGGCAGGGTCCGCCGCTCGATCTGCAGCACGCAGCTCGCCGCATAGGTGCTCAGGCCGGTGCCTCCGCGCAGAACCGCCGCGTGCAGGCTGGGTGGCCCCAGCAGGCGATGCGGAGTGCTCCGGCGGAGGCGAGCCTCGAGCTGCTCCAGCTCGGCCAGGACGCGGCCCATGCGGAGATTCGCATCGATGCCCTCCTGATAACGACTCCCGTGAGCGGCCCGTCCCAGTGTTTCGACCTCGATCCAGCAGAAGCCCTTGTGCGCGACGTATACCTCCAATTCGGTCGGCTCGGTGACAATGGCCGCGTCGGTGTGCACAACCCCGAGCAGATCCGCCATTCCGCGACTCTCGGTCTCCTCGTCGGCCGCTGCACAAATCACCAGGTCGCCGCGCAAGCGGGTGCCCGAGTCTGCCAGGAGCTTCACGCTCGCGAGGCAGGCCGCGAGCCCGCACTTCATGTCGTAGGCACCCCGTCCGTAGAGCCGCCCTTCCTGCACCTGTCCGCTGAACGGATCCTCCATCCCTTCGACGCCGACGGTGTCGATATGGGCGTACAGCAGCAGCGAGCTTCCGCCGCCGGAACCCGGGAGTGTCCCCGCGACACTGACCCTGCCGGGAAGGGGCTCTCGGCGGGTCACCGTGCAGCCCAGCCGGCCCAGCTCTCCCGCTATCCAGTCGGCGAGGGGTCCTTCCCCGGGCGCATCGGCAGCAAAGGCGGGATTGATCGAATTGAGCCGCACCAGCTGACGGAGCGTTTCGCGGACGTAGCGGGCATCGGGCTCGCGCATGGCAGTCCCCCTTGTCCTGAGGATAGCCGGATGATACTATAGAATCAATGGATGATTCTAAGGAATCACTCGACTGGCTTCTGCTGATCCATCAGTTGCCACCCAAGCCGGACTACCTGCGCGTCAAGGTGCGCCGGCGTCTCCAGCGGCTCGGCGCAGTCCCGCTGCGCGGCTCGGTCTACGTGCTTCCCGACAGCGAGGAAGCCCGGGAGGACTTCCAGTGGCTGCTGGGTGAGATCCGCGCCGAAGGCGGTGAGGCCATGCTCTGCCGGGCTGCATTTCTCGCTGGCATCAACGACGAGGAGCTGCGTGCCATGTTCCAGAGTCTCGCTCCCCCGAACGGATCGGGTCTCCCGGCGGTCTCTCCCGAGACCGTCAGGCCCGGCCGAACCTGGGTCACCCGGCGCGACATCCACGTGGACCGGATGGCCAGTGCCTGGCTGATTCGCCGGTTCATCGATGGAGAAGCGAGTTTCAAGTTCGTGGCGGCACGAGGCTATCGTCGCGAGCCCCTCGAGCTGCGCTTCGATATGTATCAGGCCGAGTATACCCATGAGGGAGCCCTCTGCACCTTTCAAGTGTTGCTCCGGCGCTTTGGGCTGAACGATCCGGCGCTCGGCGCCATCGGCGAGATCATCCACGACATCGATTGCAAAGACTCGAAGTACGAGCGGGCGGAGACCCCGGGCATCGCGGCGTTGCTGGCGGCAATCGTGGCGGCGGATGCGGATGACGACGCCCGGCTGGCTCGCTCCGCTCCCCTGTTCGATAGTCTGCTGCAGCATTTCTCGGCGCTGCGGTGAACCCTCCCGCGACCGAGGGCATTTCGCTCGCCGGGCTGACCCGCTACTTCCTTGGGCTGGGCAGCGTGGGATTCGGAGGCCCTATCGCGCTGGTCGCGTCGATGCAGCGGGATCTGGTCGAACGCCGCCGCTGGTTTACGCAGGATGCGTTCGCGAAGAGTCTCGCGGTCGCGCAGCTCGCGCCGGGTCCGCTTGCGGCCCAGGTCGCTTTCGGTCTGGGCTTTCTGCATTCCCGCTTGCGCGGCGCGGCGGCGGTGGGTCTCGCCTTCATCCTCCCGTCGTTCCTGCTCACGCTGCTGCTGGGTGCCCTCTACCTGCGCTACGGCGGACTCTCCTGGCTCTCGGCGGCGTTCTACGGGGTTGGGGCCGCCGTGCTCGGCGTCATCGGCGTGTCCGCGTGGCGACTGGCGCGGGCCACGGCCGGCAGCGATCCGCTGCTGTGGGGCATCGTGGTGACGGTGGCGACGGTGACGATCTGGCAGGCCCGCGAACCCTTGTGGCTGATCGGTCTGGCCGGTCTGGCTGCGCTGCTGCCGGCGCTGCTGGGTCGCATCAAGCCGGGCGTCCTGTTCTCGATCGGACTGGTGCCACAGCTGCTCTGGTATTTCGCCAAGGCCGGTACTTTCGTATTCGGCAGCGGACTCGCCATCGTGCCGTTTCTCTACTCCGGCGTGGTGCACGAGCATCGCTGGCTCACCGAACGCCAGTTTCTCGATGCGATTGCGGTCGCCATGCTGACGCCGGGGCCGGTGGTGATCACCGCCGCTTTCATCGGCTTTCTCGTCGCCGGTTTTGCGGGGGCCTGTGCCGCTACCGTCGGAGTGTTTCTGCCGGCCTACCTGTTGTCGGTGCTGCTGCTGCCGTGGTTCGACCGCTTTGCGAACCGCCCCTTGGTCCGGAGCTTCGTTGGAGGGGTGACCGCGGCGGCGGCGGGCGCCCTTGCCGGGGCGTGCATCCTGCTGGGCCGGCGCGCGGTCCTGGATGTCCCCACCGCACTGCTCGCGGTCGGCGCCTTGGTCGTCGTGCTGCGAACCCGGGCACCGTCCGGATTGGTCGTCCTGGGTGGTGCGGCAGCGGGACTGCTGCTGCGCGGCAGCGGCGCATGATTCCGGACACGCTGCTGCTCACCGGCGCTGAGGTGCGCGCCTGGCTGCCCGCGCAGGATTGCATCGCGGCTGTGGAGGCAGCATTTCGCCGCCACGCCGCGGGAGGCTCACCACCGCCGGCGG
>DATCWE010000187.1:0-3417 GCA_036566495.1 Gemmatimonadales bacterium
GCGACTCGTGCAGGTCGTGCAGGATCGGCGGGTGTGCGGTGAAATACCAGTCACCCAGGCCGCGCATCTGCATCTGCGAGAGGTTAATGTCGCGGTTGTTGTCGTGATAGACGTACTTGCCCCAGTACGGAATGCCGCCGCCCTGAGCGCCGGCGCCGCCGACTTCCGCCATCTCCAGGCCGCGGTTGAACCAGTCCACATTGCGATCGCGCCCGTCCGGCTCGGCGGCCGGCGTGACGGAAACGATCACCTGGTTCCTGATCTGAGCGATCAGCGGCGAGGTCTCGGTGGCCAGGCGATAGACCAGCTCCATCAGCATTTCCGGGGGACCCGTTTCGCCGCTGTGCAGCCCGCCCATCAGATGGTAGTGCGGTCTGGTGGTCTCGATGAGCTGGCGGACCTGGCTCTCGGAGAGGCCCCGGGGGTCGGCGAGCTTGGCGAGATTGGCGCGGTTGTGGGCCAGGTTCTTGAGGTTCTCTTCCGAAGAGACCCAGACCACCACCAGCTCGCGCCCTTCGTCGGATTTGCCGATGGTCTCGATCTGGACCCGGGGCGACGCGGCCGCGAGCGCCCGGTAGTACCGGAGGATGTCGGCGTAGTAGGTCAGGGTCTTCGGCGCGCCGATGTAATAGCCGAGCACGTCCTTGGGAGAGGGAATCCCGGCCACCTTGGGAAGGTGATCGACCAGCGGACTGCCGAAGCGCGGCTCGCTGGTCCACTGGGCGTAGGCCTTGGCGAACGCCTCATCCTGCTGCTGCCGCGGGTCGCGCGTTTCGGTCACCGTCTGCTGGGCGGGCAGCGCCGCCGCCAGCAGGCAGAAGGCGACGCCAAGACGGCTCACGCGACCGGGATGTATCAGCATGATTCCTCGAGGTGAGCAGAGACAGGCGCGGCGCGGCCGCGCTGGGCGAATCTAATCAAGCTACCTTCAGGCATGTACATCAACGGCCGCTTCGTTCCCGCGCATTCGGCGCGCCAGATCGAGGTCATCGACCCCGCAACCCAGGAGCGTATCGGCCTGGTCAGCGACGGGGACGCGGATGACGTCTCCGCCGCGGTGGCCGCGGCGCGCCGTGCCTTCGAGTCGGATCCCTGGCGCTCCGTTACGGCTCAGGAGCGCGGGCGCATCCTGTTCCGCCTGGCGGCGGTGGTGCGCGAGCACTCGGCGGAGCTCGCCCAACTGGAGACCAGAAACAACGGCAAGCCGATCGCCGAAGCGGAGGCCGACCTCGCCGACACGGCCACGTGCTTCGAATACTATGGCGGGATGGCCACGAAAATTCACGGGGACGTAATCCCCGTGCCGGATGACGCGCTGAGCCTGGCCCTGCGTGAGCCGATGGGGGTCTGCGGGCAGATCATTCCGTGGAACTACCCGCTGCTGCTGGCCGCGTGGAAGCTGGCCCCCGCCATCTGCGCGGGTTGCACCGTGGTCCTCAAACCGGCGGAACAAACGCCGCTCAGTATTCTCGAGCTGGCCAAGCATTTCGAGGCGAGCGGACTGCCGCCCGGGGTCGTCAACATCGTGACCGGCCTCGGCGAAACGGGGGCCCTCCTGGTGGCGCATCCCGAGGTCGACAAAATCGCGTTTACCGGAAGCGTTGAGGTCGGCAAGCTGATCATGCGCAGCGCCGCGGACACGCTCAAGAAGATCTCGCTCGAGCTGGGCGGAAAGTCTCCCAACATCCTGTTCGCCGACGCCGATTTCGAGGCGAGCGTGGACGGGGCGCTGTTCGGCCTGTTCATCAATCAGGGCGAGGTGTGCTCGGCCGGCAGCCGGATCCTGGTGGAGCGGTCGATCTACCCGAAGGTGCTGGATGCGATGGTCGAGAAGGCGCGTCGCATCCGGCTGGGACCGGGTCTGGACCGGCGCAGCAAGATGGGGCCGCTGGTGAGCCGGGAGCAGCTGGATCGCGTGCTCGGCTACCAGGAGATCGGCCGGCAGGAGGCGCGGCTCGCGCTGGGCGGCGGCCGCGCCCGGGGGCCCGAGCTGGATCGCGGCCTATTCGTCGAGCCGACCATCTTCTACGACGTCCCGACCTCGGCGCGGATTGCCCGCGAGGAAATCTTCGGCCCGGTCGCCGCGGTCATTCCCTTCAACGATGAGGAGGACGCCATCCGCATCGCGAACGACAGCGAGTACGGCCTGGCCGCGGCGGTCTGGAGCCGGGACATCTTCCGCGCCCTGCGCACGGTAAAGCGCCTTCGTGCCGGGGTGGTCTGGGTCAACCACATGCAACCGACGTTCGTCGAGGCTCCCTGGGGCGGCTACAAGCAGAGCGGGATCGGCCGTGAACTCGGCAAATGGGGGGTCGAGGAGTATCTCCAGGTCAAACAGGTCCACATCAATCTCAATGAGCGACCCATCGGCTGGTACTGACTCAGGCCAGCATGGCGCGGAACACCTGCAGTGCCTTCTGCATTTCCGGCAGGGTCCCCACCGACACGCGCACCCAGGTTGGCAGGGCGGAGAATTGCCGCCCTACGGCCACCTTGTGTTTGATGGCCTCCAGCTTGAACTCCTTCGCATCGCGACGGAGGTCGACCATCATGAAGTTCGCCTCGCTCTGGGCCACCTGATACCCCGCTGACTCGAAGAAGCGACGCGTGTACGCACGGGTCGCCCGGTTGCGGCGCTGCTCGAGGGCGATGTGCGCCGCATCGCCGACCGCGGTTGCCGCAGCGACGAGGGAGAGCTGACTGACGTTCGATCCCAGCAGCCACGCCGCCAGCTTCGCCAGGGTCTGCGGCTGGCCGACCGCGTAGCCGACCCGCAGCCCCGCCATGCCGAACACTTTGGAAAAGGTGCGCGTCACCACCACGCGCGAGTTGGCGAGCGCGAGCGGAATGGCGGTCCCGTAGGTCGGAGCGTCCACGTATTCATGGTACGCCTCATCGATGAGCACCGTGGTCTCGGGCGATTGCGTCGTCGCCCGATCGACGTAGGCACTCACGTCGGCTCGGGAATGCACCGTGGCGGTGGGATTATTCGGATTGCAGAAGTAGACCAGCCCGGCCCCCCGCGCCGCCTCCGACATGGCGTCGAGGTCGAGGTGCAGCGTCGCGCCCACGCGCGGCGTGCGGACCGGCGTTCCGATGAACTTCGCCCAGGCTGCCGGCGCCTCGAAGGTAGGGTCGGGCGACACCAGCGCGTGCTCCCGTGAGGTGAACGCGCTCACGGCCGCGCGCAGCAGCTCTCCCGAGCCTGATCCGAGGATGATGTTCTCGGGCTGGATCCCGTGGACCCTGGCGATCGCCGCCGCGAGGTCATCCTCGCTCTTGATCGGGTAGCGGTTCGACTCTCTCAAATGGCTTCGAATGACGGCGTACACCCGCTCGCCGGGACCGTTGGGGTTCTCGTTGCTGTCGATCCGGATCACCCCGGGACGCGCGGCGAGGAGGCGATCGGCTCGACGG
>DATCWE010000174.1:0-13890 GCA_036566495.1 Gemmatimonadales bacterium
GTTCATCGCCTCGTTGTACACCAGCCAAAGGTCCCGGCCCTCGCGAACGTTGTAGCGCAGCCGGGCGTTGACGCCGATCGCATGGTCGGCATTGTCGTGTTGGACCAGAGTGGCCAGGGAAAGATGAACGTCCAGCGCCAGCTGGACCCGGAGGCGAATCAGATGGAGATCGGTCTGCTCCTGCCGCTCGGTGAATCGCACCCGGTTGTAGTCGTAATCGACTCCCAGCTCGAGATACCGGTTCGGGTTCCAGGCGGGACGAGCCGACACCCCGATTCGGGTGCCGTCATAAAAGCTGCCCGCGCCGATCTGGAAGCTGGGCCGGAAACTGGCGGCGCGGGCGGCTTCCACATTCAGCTCGACCTGGTGAAACCAGTAGTTTCCGGGAACGATCCTGGTGTCGGCCGAAATCTGAAATGCTTCATGGACGCTCTCGTAGCTGTTGCGCAGCGTAACCCCGATCCCGAGTCCGCTCTTGAGCTCGGCCAAGGTCTGCGGAGCGATTTCGCCGGATTCGACCGTCCCATCGCCATTGCGCCAGAAGGAGTGGCCGCCAATCCCCACCGCGACGGTGCGAAAGGCGGTGCGAGCTCCCACCAGCCATTGGTAGCGGGGCTGCAGCTCGAAGGAGGTGAAATCGCTGCGGAAGGTGAATCCCATGCCCGGGTTGTACCCGGCGCCCGATCGGATGAACTCGCCGATGTAGCCGAACCCGGTCTGGTTGCGGCGCTCCCAGCGGAGCAACATCCGGCTCTGCTCCCAATTCAGCGGTGGATTGGAAAGTCCGCTGCTGAACGTCTGGATCCATTTTACGGTCAGGTACTCATCTCCCAGGGGACGGATCTCCGCATCCACGCCGGCTGCAACGTTGAAGCGTCTGGCGGTCGTCGCCCGGCTCGTCACCATGGCTCCGATGCTCGAATACGGATTGAACACGCCGCCCCGCAATCGCAGCACGCCGAAGTTCTCCGAGTGCAGGCTGTCCCGGGCGCCGGTTTGCATGTCCAGGAACCCCAGGTCCCACGACCCCGCCCGGCCCACCAGGCGGGCGCCGCCGAGAATCCGGATCGGCTCGCCTTCCACCAGCCCGATCGTGCGGCTGTGAAACAAGCGCGATAACCCGCCGGTGTTGAATTCGAAGATGGCCGCGCGCTCCTGGAAAAACTGGCGTTTCTCCGGGAAGAAGAGCGAGAAGCGGGTCAGGTTCACCTGCTGGTCGTCGGCTTCCACCTGCGCGAAGTCGGTGTTGGCGGTGAGGTCCAGCGAAAGGTTCGAGCTGGGACTGTAGCCGAGGTCGAGGCCTGCCTCGGCGGTACGATCCGGCACCCGGCGGTATGCGGTCCCTGCAGGGTTGAGCTCGGAACGCCAGGCGGACCCTCCCAACACATAGGGCGTGAGGTACCTCGGGCGCCGGGCATGCACGCCTTCGAGCACCACGCGGCGGGCCTGGGACGGCTTGGCAAACCCCAGGTCCCAGTTGGGCGGAATGGCCGGGAAGAGCTGCCGCTCGTTCTTGCGGGCGATGAGCCGGTAGACGATCATGCCCATCGTCACCCGCCCGTCGGCATCCTGAAACCCGAGACTCGAGAACGGAATCCGCATCTCCGCGAACCAGCCCGCATCGGACCGGCTGGTCGCCACGTCCCAGAAGGTGTTCCAGTTGTCGTTCATCGGATCGCCGTTGCTGAACTCCGCATCGTTGGACACGGCGCGGTCGATCCGGGTGCCGGCGGGATTCACCGTGAACCAGGCCGCCGTCTGGCGATCGTTGTAGGTGTCCAGCACGATCGCGACGATGTCGTCGCCGGAATAGCGATCGCGATAGAGCGTGTTAGCGCGGACCTTGCGGGCCTCGGAGTCGTACATCCGGCCGCCCACGTAGAGGTAGCGGTCGTCGTAGGCAACCCGGATCTCGGTGCGCTCGCTGAGCGGCCCGCCGAAGGTGGGGGTGTACATCGCGAGCGGCAGCGGAGGGACGGCTTCCCAGGCCGGCTCGTTCAGCCGGCCATCCAGCTCGATGGGACCCGTGAGGCGAGTCAGCCGGAGGGGCGGCTGGCTGGATTGGGCTGCAAGGGGGGCAGCCGAGAGACAGGCCAGCGCCGTGAGGGTGAGAGCTCGCACCGCAGGAGGATACTCCGGGCCCCAAGGCCCAGCAACGCGCCGCAAACAGGCGGGGATATACTTCGCTCCGAACCACGAGCCCCGAGGTCGCCCGATGCGCATCAGACCCATCCTCTTGCCCGTATCCCTTGCCGCCCTCGTAGTCGCTGTTCCGCTGCAACCGACTGCCCAGCTCGACGCCGACGACATCGGCGGCAGCGTGACCGGCCCGCGGGGACCCGAGGCCGGCGTCTGGGTGATCGCGGAGACCAACGACCTCGGAACCCGCTATGCAAAGATCGTCGTCACCGACGAGCGCGGCCGCTACCTGCTGCCCGATCTGCCCAAAGCGACCTACAGGGTCTGGGTCAGGGGATACGGGCTGGTGGATTCCCCCAGGGTTCCCGGCACTCCGGGGCGCACACTCGATCTCACCGCGGTGGCCGCGCCGAATCCCAAGGCGGCGGCGGAGTATTACCCGGCCGGCTATTGGTATTCCCTGCTCCGCGTGCCGGGTCCCGAGGAATTCCCCGGCAAGGGAGACTCGAGCGGCCTCTCCGCCAATGTGCGGAACCAGGCCCAGCTGCTCCGGGTCATGAAATCGGGCGGCTGCCTGGCCTGCCATCAGTTGGGCGGCAAGGCGATTCGGGAGATCCCGGCCGCGCTCGGTCACTTCCCGAATTCCGTCGCGGCGTGGGATCGCCGCATCCAGTCGGGCCAGGCCGGCGGCCAGATGAGCGCCACACTGAATCAGCTCGGCAAACAACGCATGCTGGCGATGTTCGCCGATTGGACCGATCGGATTGCCAAGGGCGAAGTTCCCCAGGCTCCGCCCCGGCCGCAGGGCATCGAGCGCAACGTGGTCATCACCCAGTGGGATTGGGCCGACCCCAAGGCCTATCTCCACGACGTCGTCTCGACCGACCGGCGCAATCCGACCCTGAACCCGAACGGAAAGCTTTACGGCGCCCTCGAGCTGAGCGCCGACTACCTGCCGGTGCTTGATCCGGTCGGCCACACCGCGAGCCGCGTCCCCCTTACGGTGCGCGATAGCGCGACCAGGCCGTCGGCCGGCACCCAGATGCCGCAGCCCTCGCCGTATTGGGAAAGCGAGCTGATCTGGACCAGCAAGAACAACGTCCATAATCCGATGTTTGACGCGCAGGGACGCGTCTGGATTACCTCGACGATCCGTCCGCCGGAGAATCCCGCCTTTTGCAGGGAAGGCTCGATCCATCCCTCCGCCAGGCTCTATCCCCTGGCGCGGTCAGGGCGGCAGCTCGCGGTCTATGATCCCAAGACCCAGAAGCTGACCCACATCGACACCTGCTTCGGCACCCACCACCTCATGTTCGCCGAGGACGCCGACAACACCTTGTGGACCAGCGGCGGCGGACCGGTGGTCGGCTGGCTCAACACCAGGCAGTTTCTCGCGAGCGGAGATGCGACGGCCTCGCAGGGCTGGACGGCGCTGATCCTCGACGCCAACGGCAACGGCAAGCGCGACGCCTACGTGGAGCCCGACCAGCCGGTCGATCCCGGGAAGGACAAGCGGATCGGCGCGGGCTTCTACGCCGTGGCTCCGGCGCCCGACGGATCGGTCTGGGGCTCATCGTTGGGCTACCCCGGCTCGGTCGTGCGGCTGGTTCCCGGCGCCCACCCGCCTGAGACGGCGCTGGCCGAGCTGTACGAGCTCCCACTGCGGGCCGATGGAAGCCCGGTGGAAGGTTTCTCGCCGCGGGGGATGGACATCGATCGCAACGGCGTCGTCTGGGCCGCGCTCGCCAGCGGCCACCTGGCCAGCTTCGACCGCCGCAAGTGCAAGGGCCCTCTCAACGGGCCCAATGCGACGGGACAGCACTGCCCCGAGGGCTGGAGCTTCACCGCGGAGCCGCTTCCCCAGATGCAGGGCGTCTCGACGCCGGGCAGCGCCGAAGCGAGTTACTACACCTGGGTCGATCAGTTCGACACCTTTGGGTTAGGCAGGAACGTCCCGATCAACACCGGGAACGAATCGGAGGGACTGCTCGCGCTCGCCAACGGCAAATGGGTCGTGCTGCGGGTGCCTTATCCGCTGGGATTCTATACCAAGTGGCTGGATGGCCGGATCGATGATCCCAAGACCGGCTGGAAAGGCAGGGGGCTGTGGGCAACGGTGAGCACCCGGGCGCCCTTCCACATGGAGACGGGCAAGGGCACCACCAGCAAGGTGATGCATTTCCAGCTGCGGCCCAGTCCGCTCGCCAAATGAGGTAGGGGCTACTCCGCCCGCAGCGAGGTCATCGGATCGACCGACGCCGCCCGCCGGGCGGGAACGGCGCTGGCCAGGAGTGCCACCAGCACCATCAGCACGGCGATGGCCGCGAACATCGGCAGATCGAGCGGCTGCAATCCGTGAATAATCGCCCGGAGCAACGTCACCGTCGCCACGGCGACCAGCGTCCCGGCCACCACGCCGCCGATCCCGAGCCCAAGGGCTTGTCGCAGCACCAGCCACCCCACGTCGCGGCGCCGCGCGCCGAGTGCGACCCGGACGCCGATCTCGTAGCGGCGCTGGGCGACGAGGAATGACAGCACGCCGAACAACCCGAGTGCGGCCAGCCCGAGCGCGACCGCGCCGAGGCCGGCCAGGCCCGAGGCCAGCATGGTCAGGGTGGCGACCGCCTGCGCACCAACCGCATCGAGGGTGCGCACCCAGATGATCGGGACCCGCGGATCCACCTTTCGCGCAGCCTCCCGCACGTCCGAAATCATTGGCAGCGCGGCGCCGGCCGTCCGAAGATAGAAATAGCTCCGCGGGTTGTACCGCCGGGTTCCCGGAATCACCACCAGACCCTCAGGTTCGCGGAACGCCACCTCCTGGCGGGTCGGAATGATCCCCACCACGGTGACGAGCGTCACCGCCGAATCCTCTCCGATACGGAGGGTGCGGCCGAGCGGATCGGACGCTCCCCACACTTCGCGCGCGGTGACTTCGTCGACCACTGCCACCGCGGGCGGCGTCACCTGCTCGGCGGCGGTGAAGAGGCGGCCTCGCAACGCCTGGATATTGGTGGCCTCGAACCAGCGCCCGGACACTTCGGCAAGGTCGTAGTAGCGTGGCCTTGCGGGGTCGCGTCCCGACTCCGTCATGGGCGCCTCGCCGACCATGTCGAACATCGCGAACGGCGCCAGGCCGGCCGCCACGACGCCCGGCAGCTGGCCCAGCCGATCCAGCATCGCGGTCTGGTAGGCACGCCCGGTCGTCGAATCGAAGCCGAGCAGATCGAGATTGACCGACAGCAGCAGCGCGCGATTGGCGAGCGCGTCGAGCGACGGCGAGGGCGGACGCTCGGCGACTCGCACGAACACATTCGAGACGGCGAGGAGCGCGAGCGAGGCGGCCATCTGCACCACCACCAGGGCGCTCCGCAGCCGGGAGCGGCGGTACCCGCTGGCCGGTGCGCCGTCCTTGAGGACCCGAGCGAGATCAGTGCGGGTGGCCCGCAGCGCGGGAGCCAGTCCGAACACGAGCGCAGTCGCCAGAGCCAGGGACAGGGTGAAAGCCAGGACCCGGACATCGATCGGAATCCGAAACGGAAGGACCAGCACCCAGACCCTGAGGGCCTCGAGCAGCCACCACGCCAGCAGCACGCCAAGGACGCTCGCCGTGACCGCGAGCACTCCGGTCTCCACCAGCAGCTGGCGCACCACCCGTCCCCGGGTGGCTCCGAGCGACAACCGCACCGCGATCTCCCGGCTCCGCTGAATGGCGCGAGCGAGCAGCTGATTGGCCAGGTTGGCACAGGCCACCAGCAGGATGATGGCCGGCACCACCATGACGAAGAGCATTCCTTCCAGGGCTTCGGCGGCATTGCGGGTACCGCCGCCACCGGGATCCAGCACCGCAAAGGCGTTGCGGCGATACGCGGGATATGCGGCGGCAAGCCGGCCCGCCACCGCATTGGCCTGCGTTTCCGCCTGGCCCAGGGTCGCGTTTGGCGCGAGTCTCCCGAAGACCTGCAGCCACCGGTCTCCCAGCACCGCCGCGATGTCCGTGAGGGCCGACTCGGCGCGGAGGAACGGAGCGGCAGCCAGTGGCACGAACAGCTCCGGCGCTCCGAGGTCGGGGTCGACGATCTCGCCGGGGTAGAGCCCGAAGAAGCCCTTCGGGGCCACTCCCAGAATCGTGAACGAACGGGTCCCGATGGTCAGGACCTGTCCCACGACGTCCGGCCTGCCCTCGAACATCTTCTGCCAGAACCGGTGGCTGATGACCACGACCTGGTCGAGGGTACGGGGATCGTCGCCCGCGGTCATGAACCGGCCCGCCGCGGGCCGGGTGCCCAGCACGTCGAAAAAGCCGGCCGAGACCAGGTTGCCTCGCACCGCCTGGGGCTCGCCACCGGCGCGAACCGAGAGCTGAACCATGCCGTAGGCGGCGATGCCGGAGAATGCCGGTATGCCGCTGCGCAGCAGCTCCCAGTCGGCGAGCGAGGCGGCGCTTGGGTGAGATCGCTCCCACTCAGTGTCCCGGCCGATCAGGACGCCGGCGAGCTCGGCGCGATTGACCACACCGGGAAAGTCGCGGAACAGGAAGGCATTGATGACGCTGAACGCCGCGGTGTTGACGCTGATGCCGACCGCGAGGATGAGAGTGGCGATCAGCGCGAAGCCCGGCGTCCGCCGCAGGGAGCGGACGGCATAGCGGCAGTCCTGCGCCAGCTGCTCGAGGGGAATCCAGACGTGCGACTCGTGAAACCGTTCCCGGGCGGCGGTCCGGTTGCCGAAGGCGCGCTCCGCGGCGGCGCGGGCCTCCTTCGGCCTCATGCCACCGGCGATCAGCCGGTCGGTCTCCAGCGCGAGGTGGGCCTCGATCTCCTCGGCAAAGTCCTGCTCCGCTCCTTTGCGGGGTCGCATGGCGCTACCCCTCCGCCCGCGCGGGACCCAGAACGCGGCCGATGGCGGCCGTCATGGCGCGCCAGCGGCTGGTCGCGGCCGCCAATTCCTTGCGGCCGCGCGGCGTCAGTTCGTAGTAGCGGGCCCGGCGGCCGTTCTCCGACACGCCCCATTCGGCGCGCACCAGCCGCTGCGCCTCGAGCCGCTGCAGCGCCGGATAGAGCGACCCGTGCTCGACCACAATTACCTCGCGCGAGGTTTGCTGAATGGTGCGGGCGATGCCCTGCCCGTGCTCCGGGCGGAAGAGCAGCGTGCGGAGGATCAGCAGGTCGAGGGTGCCCTGCTGGAGCGCCAGGCGGTCGGCGGCGTCGCTTCGGGTCGACATTCTACCCGAAGCTAGTGCGCGCGCCGGCCGGCTGTCAAGCGAGCTGATTCAGGGCCGTTGTTGAATCACCCGCCGAATGGCCGCGATGGTGGCGCCGTGCGCCCGGATCTGGTCATGATTCGCGCCGGGCACCTCGACGTACTGCGCCTCGGGCCAGCGATTCCTGAGCGACTGCGATTGCGGCAGCAGGGGATCGCCGGTTCCTGCCGCGATCAGCACTGCCGTCGAGCGCGCCGGGTGCTGTCCCGCGGAAACCGCCAAGCCCCCCATCGCCTTCAGCGAAGCGACCAGCGATCCCAGGTCGAGGCCCGGCATGGCCTGGGCGTTGAAAGCGACCGCCAGCGAGTCCGGGATGCCGGGGAAAACCCATTTGATGAACGGGACGAGCCCCTCGCCTCGCTCCAGCGCCCGCACGAACGGCTCGGCACTCTGGTGGAGGGCGGCCGAATCGGGCCAGAAGGGTCCGGCCAGCAATGACGCCGAAGCCACCCGCTCGGGATGGCGCAGTGCGACCTGGGCCGCCACCAACGCGCCCATCGAATGGCCCACCAGGTGCGCCCGGCGGATCTTCAGGTGGTCGAGCAGCCCGATCACGTCTTCGACCATCGGGCGGCCGTAGCGCGCCGGGTCGGAGAACTTGCTGCTCTCGCCGAAGCCCCGCTCGTCCAGCACGATCACCCGGAAAGCGCCGGAGAGCGAGTCGGCCAGGTCCTGCATCAGCTCGATGCGCTGGGTGTAGCCGTGCAGCAGCACGACCGGTTGCCCCCGCCCCGCTTCGCGATAGCGGAGCCGGGCGTCCGCGCGGGTGAAGAAGTGATCGGGCGCCTGGGCGATGGTGCGCGGGGCCGCGGGGGCCGCGACCTGGGCAAAGGACGTGGCGGGGGTGCCGAGGGCCAGCAGCAGAAGCAGTCGCGCACGCGCTTTGGTCATCGCCCCACCTCCTTGGTCTCCATAGTATCGGGTCGGCGACGGCGGAGAGGCAAGAGGAGGCCGCGCGGCGACGGTTGTCCTCCAGCGCGCCGGGCGATAGGTTCAGCGGCGGAACTCCAACGCCATGAAACCGAGATCGTTGCTCGTCCTCGCGGGGTTGTGCAGCGGTGCTATGGCGCCGCTCCACGCCACCGACTTCGTGGTGTGCAACAACGGCGCGCGCACCGGCTGGGTCGCGCTGGCCCACCGCAATGGCTCCGGGCTCTTCACCATCGGACACACCTGGAAGGTGAGGGGCTGGTATAAGGTCGACCCCAACAGGTGCGAGACGCTGGTGAGCGACAGCGACGGCGAGCCGATCTACGCGAGCGTCTCGTTCACCGACCGGTTCGGGGACTGGGGCGCCTTCATCCCGGAGGAACGCGACAAAGGCGACGCCGTCTTCCACCCCACCCGCATCAACCTCTGCGTCGCGCGGGGGGAATTCAACTACACCCGCAGCGGCTCGGACCCCGGCGGCCCCTGCAAGGACGGGTACTATCCCTTCCCCGCCGCGCTCTACGTAACGCCCACCAGCACACGCGGGACCAACACCTACACCTTCCTGATCGCGAAGGACGACATCGCCTCGGAGGTCGACGTGCCGGAGGGCTCGGGCCGCCCGTCCGGCAGCTCGGTGGGCAAGGTCGCGGGCGCGATCAGCGCCGCAATCATCATCGGCGCGATCATCGCCGACGCGGCTGAATCCAAGCCGGACGCGTCGCGCGCTCCGGCCCCTTTCGGCAGCGGGACGCTCAACGCGATGCTGCTGGGCAAACGGGTGGTGCGCCGGGTTGGCGGCAGCGGGGCGTGGTACTACGAGGATGGCTTGCGGGTGAATCCGGTGTACCAGCTGGACGGCGCAACCGAAAGCGACCTGCTGGACGCGCCGGAACAGGGCGACCCGGGCGACGCCGAGGTCAGCGCCGCGATGGCCGACCTGACCCGCGCGCTGGGGAGCTACGCGGCGACCCGCCGGACCGAGGTGCTCGACACGGGGCGCCTGTTCTACAGCTTCGAAGACGCCAACGGCGTGCTGCACCAGTCGCTGGTCAACCTGGCGGCGCTCGACCTCGCCGGCGCCACGCACCTCGACGATCTGGGCGGGGTGACCGGGTACGCGATCCCCTGCCGCAACCACGGTGCGTGCAACATCGGGCTCGACAAAGATCCGAACGGCAGGCTCGGCCAGAACCACATTTACAGCAGCATCAACCTCTACTTCGTGGGCGAGGACGCCGGCCAGGCGCTCTGGGACGCGTTGCGCCGGCTACGGGTGCTCTATCCGGCGCTGCCGGCGGTGACGGCGCGCTGACTTACTGATCTCTGGCTGTAAGGAGGTACCGTGCGGTACATCATCGTGGCAGGTCTGCTGAGCTTTGCGAGCACCGCACCGGCGCGGGCGCAGGAGCCCGCCGATTCCGCCGGAATCCGGCAGGCGGCGCTGGACTATATCGAAGGGTGGTACGCAGGCGACGCCATGCGGATGACCCGTGCCCTCCATCCTGAGTTGGCGAAGCGCATCATGTCCACGGACAACGCGGGCAGAACCTGGATTCAACACCAGGGAGCGAGCCATCTCATCCGCGGCACCGCGAACGGGGGCGGGACCCAAACCCCCGAGAAGGATCGCAAGACCGAGGTGCGCATCCTGGACATCTTCCAGAACGCGGCGAGCGCGCGGATCGATGCGGGCGGCTGGATCGACTACCTCCACCTGGTCAAGTGGAGAGGCCAGTGGGTCATCCTCAACGTGCTATGGGAGATCAGGACGGCCCGCTGAGGTCCAGCACCCCTCACGGACTGGTTCTGGGTGCCGGGAGGTCTCTCGCCGCTTTCTGGGCATCGAACAGCTCCTTCTGGCGATCCGCCAGATCTCGCAGCCGTTCCCACCACTGACGCCGGGCGTCCGCCTCTGACCGCCGAGCCTCGACAACCTTGCGCGCCTGGCTGACCAGCCCTTCATCTATCGGCAGCGTCCTGGCCATGCTGTCCGCGACGGCGGGCCTTCGGGCGCTACGCATGTCGCTGAACTTCTGCTCGGCCTGAGCGGCGTCCCGGCTCTTCCGCGCCGCCTCCCGCTCCGCCTCGGCTGCACTGGCCACCGCGTCGTGCAGATCGTGCCAGCGTTCCAGTACCCGGATGCGGAGCTCCAGCCCCTTCTGCTCGGACTCGAGCGCCTTCCGGTCCTCAGCCCGCTTGTCCTTCTTGGCCAGGTCCATCCGTTTCTCGATGGCGTCGAGCTCCGTCTTCCGGATATCGATCAGGTACTCGGTCCGTTGCTTGAGCGCCCGCGCCTGGTCCTGCGCGACCCTGGCAGCGGCTTCATCGGTGCCGGCCTGGTCGATGACACGGCGCAGCGAGTCGGCGGAGCGCGGAGCACCCAGGCCCGCGATGGAATCAAGGGGACTCTGGCCGGCGCCCTGGGCAAGGAGCGCCGCCGGCAGAGCCGCCAGCAGGGATAGAATCGAAAGCGTTCGGCGCATAGTGAACCTCCAGCTTCGGTATTCGAGGACAACAGCCCGGGTTAGTCCGCGGCCATCCTTCGCGACAGTGCCATGAAGCGCGGGTCGTTGCGCACCAGGCCGAGCCGCCGATCGATGCGAAGGTAGGCGAGGACGGTGGGGCCCAATCTACCCTGAAGAGCGGACTCCTTCCCTATCCCGGCATCAGTGTACCTGAGCAGCTCACCACCGACTCTACAAAGTGTCCACCTTCTCCTCCCCAGCCCCGGTGGCCTTGCGCTTGAGCAGCATCCGGAACCCACCCAGCGAATCGAGCCGGGCGCGCTGGGCCGGCGTGAGGATCTGACGCAGCTCGGCGTCCAGCGAATCGGCGATGGCACGAAGGCGGGGCACCGTCTCGCCCATTATCGCTGCGGTTCGCGGCTGGGTTTGCTCCAGCAGGGAATCCACCGCCCGTTGCTGTTGGGGAGAAAGCCCCAGGCGTCCCAGGACCTGTGGCAGCCTCGTCGTCAGCTGGATCGTCCGCAGCCGATCGGGCTGGGTCGTGCGGTCGAGGCCGAAACCGGTCGCAACGCCGGCGGCGAAGACCGCGAGAAGCAGCAGGATCCCACGGGTGCGCCGGCTCATCGGGAGTCCCCCTGAAAGGTGGCGAGCAGCTCCCCGTTGCTCGGTATATGTCCCGAGGCCGCCCATTCGAGCACCCTCGTCTCAGCCGACGCGATGGCCTCCGCAGCGGAGCGCGGCCGCGCCAGCAGCAGGCCGAGGGCGAACAGCACGATCGCCGCCGCCAGGCCGGGTCGCCACCAGGCGGCAATTTCCGCCAGCAGCGGCTGCCGCTCCGGGGATGTTGCACCGATGCGGGCCATCGCCTTCGCGATCACCGCGTCGGCCTGCAGCGGATCCGTCCCCCCCAGCGCAGACAGATCGATCCATTCGTCGCCCCGCTCAGTCATGTTCGGTCTCCTCCCAAGCGTTCCCGCGAAGCAGGACGCGCAGTTGCTTCCGCGCATCGCTCAGCTGCCGGCGCGACATCAGCTCTGAAATCTCCAGCAGCGCGGCGATCCGGGCGTGCGGCCAGTCGTCCAGGTCGTGCATCAGGACGATCTCCCGCTGGATCGGACGCAGCGTCGCCAGCGCCGCATGCAGCGCCCGGGCCAGCTCGCCGCGATCGAGGTCGCGCTCCGCCGAGCCCTTGGCGAATCCGGCGCTGTCGTCGTCCAGCGGCTCGGTGCGGCGGACGTGCAGATAGTCCCGTCGGTTCTGGGCGGTGTTCCGCACGATGCGGAGCAGCCAGGCGGCGAAGCGCGCCGGCTCGCGGCACTGCTCCAGCTGCTCCCACGCCTTGACGAAGCCATCCTGACAGGCGTCCTCGGCGTCGGCGCGCTCGCCCAGCTGCGCCATGGCGACGAGGTAGCCGGCGCGGAAGTACCGCCGCAACAGCAGCTCGAACGCAGCGGCATCGCCGCGTCTGGCCCGGCCCACGAGAGACGCATCGGACTCGGTCAAGCGCAGCGGCTAGTGGGGCGCGGCTGCGGCCGGCGGAGCGATCAGCGAGCGCAGGAACTGGGCGACCGCGGTCCCGCTGGGCGGGTCATAGTTCGAGAGCACCACGATCACCTCGCCGCCAGGGTAGATGGAGAATTCGGCGTTGGTTCCGGGACCGCCGCCGTTGGCCCGGAAGTCCTGGCCGGCCGCGTAGCGGACGCCGAGCAAGGCCGTGGTGCGGGCGCTGTCGAGCAAGCGGTGTCCGAGCAGCGTATTCGCAAGCTTCAGGAAGTCGCCCACGGTCGAGTAGTGGTCGCCGGCGGGACCCGACATCCCGGGCTGGATCCCGGTATTGGGGCGCCGGGGGCCGGCGCTGGCGGCGCGCCGGGCCATGGCCTCGCGGGCTGCTTCGGGGCTCAGCTGCCGTCCGTCGGGACCCATGATGCGCAGGGTCGGAGCCGGGTTGCCCGTGGGGGCGGAGTCGCGGCGCTCGTAGCCCGGGCGAGGCCCGCTGCCGGCCAGGCGGCGGTCGCCGGTCAGCGGCGCGTCGAGCGGCTGGGAGGTGTAGCCGATCGCCGCGTTGCTGCGGGTTACGCGACTGTCGTAGGGCACCGTCTCGGTCATTCCCGCCGGCCGGAACACCTTTTCCCGCAGGTAGTCATGATAGGACAAGCCGCTCACCTGTTCGATGATCGCGCCGAGCAAGACGTAGCCGCCGTTGCTGTAGGCCTCGCTGCTGCCCGGCTCGAAGAGCAGCGAATCGTCCTGGAACAGCTGCATGTAGTCGTGCACCGACCGGATGTTCGGCGCCTGGGCCATGAATTTCGCGTTCCAGAAGGAGCCCACCCCCGAGCGATGGCGGAGGAGCTGCTCTACCGTCACCCGGCTGCGAACTACCGAGTTGGGGTAATCGGGCAGGAACTTACCCACGGTGTCGGTCAGCGAGAGCTTGCCGGCCTGCTCGAGCTGCCGGATGGCGATCTGGGTGAAGAGCTTGGTAGCCGAGGCGATCTGAATCTGGGAGTTCAGTTGCATCGCGGTGCCGCGCTCCCGATCGGCCAGGCCCGCGGCGCGCTGATACTCGATTTTGCCCCCGCGGGCGACCAGCACGGCCCCGGAGAAGGCATCGGCGGCGACCCGAGCGCTGACCATGGAATCAGCCATTCGGGCCAGGTCGGTGTGCTGCCGTTGAGGCGGGAACGACCCGAAGGCTGCGGGGATGAGCGAAAGCAATGCTGGGGGGATGAGTCGGGTGGAGCGGGTCATGGAACGGCTGCCTCTCTTGGGGGTCTACTCTAGAGACAGGCAGGGGCGGTGAACCGTGAATTAGGACCCGGCATCAGTGTACCTTATCAGCTCACCATCCCAACATTCGCCCCAGGAGCCGGCATGTCCCGCGCCGTCCGCCTTCTTGTCTCCGCGTGCCTCGTTCTCCCGGCCCAGGCCTTGGCCCAGCGCAGTGCGCCGCAGCCGGCCGTCGCCGAATCCATGTTCAAGCAGCTCAAGTACCGCCACATCGGTCCCGAGGGCAACCGGGTCTCGGCGGTGACGGGGGTGATCGGCGACCCGAACGTCTACTACGCCGGGGCGGCCTCGGGCGGGATCTGG
>DATCWE010000238.1:0-15291 GCA_036566495.1 Gemmatimonadales bacterium
CCGCCGCTCTCACCGGGCTGATCGCGTTCGCGTACGAGGTGGTCTGGACCCACCTGTTGGGTGTCGTGGTGGGCACCAGTGCCTACGCCTTCGGCGACATGCTCTTCGCCTTCCTGCTCGGCATCGCAGGCGGCAGCGTATGGCTGGCCCGGCATCCCGCCGATCCGGATCGCCAGCTGGGCCGGCTGGCCCGTTGCCAGCTCGGGGTGGGAATGGCCGTGGTGGCGACGATACCGCTCTGGGATCAGCTGCCGAACTTCTTCAGGCTCACCGGGTACCTGTTGCCGGGGTTTTACCTCCGCGAGGCGGTGCGGATCGCGGCGTGCCTTGCCGTAATGGCGGTGCCGACCTTCCTGATGGGGGTCTCCTTTCCGCTCATCATCGAGTGCCTGCGCGGAGGCCAGCAGAGACTGGGCCGCCGCATCGGCTCCGCCTATGCCGTTAACACGCTCGGAGCGATTCTCGGCTCGGTGCTCACCGGCTTCCTGGTGCTTCCCGCCCTGGGAAGCCGCTGGACCATGCTGGGCGCCGCCGCGCTCAGCGTGCTCCTCGGATTGGCGCTGTTGCGGTCAGGCCCGGAAGCATCGTATCGCTGGCGCTGGGCGGTCGCAGGGCCCGCAGTGCTGCTCGTCGGCATGGTGGTGTTTCCGGCCTGGAACTATCAGGCCCTGCTCTCCGGGGTCAACGTCTATTTCGGAAGCGGGGCGAAGTATGCAAGCCTGTTGTACATCCACGAAGACGTCCAGGGCGGCGTCACCAGTGTGGGGCGGAACCGGGACGGGGTGATCGAGCTGCGGACCAACGGGAAGTTCCAGGGGAACGACCGGCAGCAAATGCAGGCCCAACGCGGCTTCGCCCTGATCCCCGCCCTGTTCGCGCGGCATCATGATCGCGCGGCGGTCATCGGGTTGGGTACCGGCGTCACCGCCGGCACCCTCGCCCGCTTTCCCTTTACCCGCATCGACGTCGCGGAGCTGGCACCCGGAATCGTCACTGCGGCGCGGCGCTATTTTGCAGAGGCCAACCTCGGCGTTCTCGATGACCCCCGCGTGCGGCTCCACCTGGAGGACGGGCGCAACATGCTGTTGCTCGACGAGGCGGCCCGCTATGATGTGATTACCGCCGAAATCACCAGCATCTGGTTTGCCGGGGCGGCCAACCTCTATTCGCGTGAGTTTTTCGCGCTGGTGCGCTCCCGCCTGGCACCGGGCGGCGTCTTTCAGCAATGGGTCCAGCTGCACCACATCGACCCGCTCGATGTCCTGCGCATTCTGAATACGGCCCGCCAGGTCTTTCCGCATGTCACGCTCTGGTGGGCCGGATCGCAGGGAATGCTGGTGGCCTCCGTGGACCCCATCCGGGCGGACTATGCGGCGGTCATGCGGGTCACGAGGGCGGAGGCGATGGGGCCCGTGCTCGACTCGCTCCCCCTCGGCCACCCGCTGGGACTGCTTGGCGATCTGCTGCTCGACGAGGCCCAGGTGGACAGCGCGATCGGCTACGTCGGGCGAAGGATCGGGCCGCTGCTGACTCGCACCCTGTTCATCTCTTCGGACCTGCTCCCCTGGCTCGAATACTCGACGCCCCGCGGTAACGCGATCGCCATGGAGTACGGCGCCACGCTGAAGTTTCTGGAGAATTACGACGCGCACCGCCCCCCGCCGATCGATGGGATCCCGAATTCGGCCGAGCAGGATCTTATCTACGGCTTGGCGGCATTCCGCAAAGGCAATCTCGGTAACGCGCTGCGGCTGCTCGAGCGCGCTGCCGCAGCGCGCCCGGCAGACCAGCTCCTCGCGGGCCTGGTGAGTGAGCTGCGCCGCCGCGTCGAGGAGCGTCCGCTATGACGCCGCGCACCTACCGGCTCCTCTACGGCCTTCTTCTCGCCGGTCTGATCGGCGTGGTCATCCTGGCGCTGGTGGGTTCCCGCACTTTCGCCGGCCATTACGCCCGCCCCCCGCTCTACCGCACGTTCCGTGTGTTGTTCTACCTGCAGCAGGGGCTGTTCGTCGCTGTGCTGGTGGCCGCCGCTGGCCCGCTTTCCGCGCGGCTGCGCAGCCGAATCCTGCGGACGGCGGTGTTCCTCGTCGCCACGGCGTGCGTCGTGTGGCTGGGCATCTGGGGCGTCGTGCACGCCAGGTTCGGCATCCGGCTCTCCCTCGATTACCTCTGGGAGCTGTTCACGACGTCTGGCGGCAGCACGGCCGTCGGCCTCGCGCCCCGGGAATTCGCCGGGGCCGTAGGCGTGATCCTCCTCGGAACGACCCTGCTGGCCATGGCGGGCGAGCGGCTGGCGCGCCGATCCGGCCCGGAATTCTGCCGCCGGGTTACCCTCGTGCTGCTGCTCGGCTTTCTTCCGCTGCACCTCGCCGTGCGCGCCGATTTCACCTACCAGATCGGTCGCAACCAGCGGGCGATCCTGGCGCTCGATGACGCCTCACCCCTGCCGCTGCGCAGCGAATACCTCATCCCGGGATTGCGGCACGGGAGACGATCGCTGCCCAATCTGTCCGATGAAGAGCGAACTGCCCGCTACCTGGCCTGGGCAGCCAGGCCGGCGAACGCTCCCGTTCCCCGCCCGGTGAACATTCTTTGGATCGTGATCGAATCCTTCCGGTTCGACGCGATCAGCGCCGAGACAACCCCGTATCTGTTCGCGCACCGCGAAGAGTTCCAGCTTCGGCTGGATCGCAATCACTGGAGCGGGGGCAACGCGACCCGGGCCGGCGTATTCTCGATGTTCGCGGGAGTTGCGGCCTACCACGCGAACGCCTTTCGCAAGGCCGGGTTGCATTTTCCGCTGCTGAACCTGCTCGCCCACGCCGGGTATCGCATCCGCATCGGGAAATCGAGCTATTTCAAGTTCGGCGACCTGCAGCCGTTTCTCCCCCCCGAGGCGATCCTCGCGCAGCACGACGTGCTGCCGCTGGCGCAGGGCGATCGGGCGATGGTGGATGCCTTCCTGCGCGACGACGCGGAGCGCGGGGTCGCGGCTCCCGCCCTGGATGTGCTGAGCTTCGAAGCCAGCCACTGGCCTTACGAGTATCCCCCCCAGCACCGCCGCTTCGAGCCGGCGGCCCAACGCATGGGCATCTCGGACTACCTGCTGCCCGAGGACGAGGTGCGGCGGGTTCGCAATCGCTACCGGAACAGCTGTCACTTCATCGACTCGGAAATCGCGCGGGTCCTCGAGCGGCTGCGCCGCGGAGGTGCGCTCGACCATACTATCGTATTGATCACGGGCGATCACGGGGAAGAATTCCGTGAGCGCGGGCAGCTGGCGCATGCCGGGGGCATGAATGATTTTCAGGGTCGCGTCCCGCTCTGGATTCACTTTCCCGGCCGGGTGGTGCTGCCGCGCAGCGGCGACCGACTGACCACCAGCCTCGATATCGTGCCGACCCTGCTCGACTTCCTCGGATTCCGGGAGGACATCCTCCGGACTCAGGGGACCTCCCTCCTCGAGCCCACGGCGCCGCGTCCCTTGGTCATCCTGGCCGAGCAGGGCATCTACTTTCCGCAGCACCACGCGCTGATCAGCGACACCTATATTTCGCGCTGGCGTCACGGCGAGAAGCAGTTTCTCTTCGCCGGAGTCGAGCGGCGTGATGGCGGGCCCGTCGTGGGCGACGCCTGGTGGAGCGAAGTGCAGGCTGGCCGCGCGAGGGCCTCTCTCGGGTACGAGCTATTGCCCGATATCCGGGCACCCGCTGCATCATTTCAGTGGCCCCGACTGGAGCCGCCCGATCCGTGAGCTCGCCGTGAAGGCTGCCAGGACCTAATGCGCCGTTGTCTGCTGCTGCTGATCGACGGGCTGCGCCCCGATGTGGCGGAGGCCGAGCTCGCGGCCGGCCGGCTGCCCAATCTGGCCAGCCTGGTCGCCCGGGGAGGGGTGGGGCGCGCGGTCACCTCCTTCCCTTCGACCACCAGCGTTTCCTATCTCCCGTTTTTTACCGGTTGCACGCCGGGCCGCTGCAACGTTCCCTCGATCCGCTGGTTGGACCGCACTCGGTACGACGGGCGCTGGTGGCGAACCCGCCACGCGATGCGGAGCTACTGCGGTTATCAGGCCGGCATGCTGGACGCCGACGTCGCGCCGGAGATCAAGACCATTTTCGAGCTGGTGCCCGAGAGTGTGGGGATCTTCACCATGGTCACCCGCGGCTTGACGGCGGCGCGTAACCCGGCGCGCGTCGAGCGCGGCTTCTGGGGCGTGCTGGGCCATTACGCCCAGTGGCACCAGCCCTCGGACGATGCCGCGGCGGGGCACCTCCTCCGCGCGATCGATCAGCCCAATCGATTTGTCTTCGTCCAGTTTCCCGCGGTGGACGGCTACACCCATCAAGCGGATCCCGGCGCGCCGAAGGTGCTCCGCGCCCTCGCCCGCATCGATGTCATCGTCGGCCGTCTGCTCGAGCGACTCGCTGCGCAGGGAGAGCTTTCGGAAACCCTGGTCCTCGTGGTCAGCGATCATGGCGCGTCGGTGGTGCATCAGCACCTCGACCTCGCCGACTGGTTCCGTCGCCGGGGCGTTCCGACCCTGTCCCACCCCGTGGTGTGGGAAAAAGATCCGGGCGCGGCCGTGATGGTCGCCGGCAACGGTTCCGCCATGGTCTATGCCCGACCGCACGTTCCGCGGCCCAACCGCTGGTCTCTCGATCGCCTGCGCAGCCCGGAGGCTTTTGGCGTCCGCGCGGATCTCGTCGCCGGGCTCCTGGAAGAGCGGGCCGTGAGTCTGGTCGCGGCGGAACAGGCACCCGGGCACGTGGTGCTCGCAAACTCGGCGGGAGAGGCGGACCTGCGGCAGCACGACCAGAGTATTCGCTACACTCCACGCACCGCGGACCCGCTCGAGCTGGGTGAAGAGTTCCAGGCCGAGCCGCGTCAATGGCTCGAGCGCACCTGGGATGCCGCGCTTCCCGATGCGGCGTTCCAGCTGCTCGATCAGTTCCGCTCGGCGCGCACCGGTGATTTGGTGGTCATCGGCAACGAGGGTTTCGATTTCCGACAGCGCTATGAAATCCCCGAGCACCGTTCCGGACACGGCAGTCTGATCCGCGCCCACATGCACACGCCCCTCTGGTCCAACTTTCCCTTGCCGCCGGTCCGGCTGCGCACGGTCGATCTCTTTCCAACCATGCTGGATTGGCTCGGGGTGCCCATTCCGGCCGGAATCGACGGTGACCTGGCCTGGCGGCCGGGGTAACAGCCGGGGAGGCCCCCCGAGGGGCGGGTTGGGATGGAGATACCGATTCGGGCCCTAGGAGGGCTATTTTGATGGGCTTATAAGGTTTCGGTAACTCCCGGCAAGATGGTAAAATGACCCTGGTGGCGAGGCCCAGTTCGCAGGCGATCGGGCGGATCGTGGTGCTGGCCGACCAATCGGCGCAGTACACCGTCGCGGGTCTGTTGCAGCTCGACCGGCTGCTGCGGACGCTCGAAGAGTGCTTCGCGCCCGCGCTCACCCAGGGCAATGCACCCGAGCTGGTAGTCCTCTGGGAAACCTCGAGCCTCCGTGAGGTGCGCAGCTCCCGCTTCGCGACCAGCAACCTGACCGCCGGGCAAAGCCTGCCTCCGGGCAGCTCCGCTACCCTCGTGCTCCCCACCAACCTGGTGTTCCGGCGCGGAGCTTTGGCTCGCTTGCTGCGCGCGCCCTCCGATCACCCGGCCTGCGCGATCCTCCCCCCCGGCGAATTCCCCGCCTCCTGGGAGGCCCTGCGCAGCAGACTCGGCTCCGCTCGCAGCGACGAATCGGTCTGGGTACTCGACACGGAGAGAGACATACCCAGAACCGAGCGGCAGCTGTTCCGCGCGTCGGGAAAGCCCTCGGATGGGCTGGTGTCTCGCACCCTGAATCGTCCGATTTCCCAGCTGCTGAGCCGCTGGCTGGTGCAAACCAGCATCACCCCGAACCAGATCAGTTTCATGGTGCTGGGGGTGCTGGCGGCCGGCACCTGGACCGTGGCGCGCGGCACGCCCCAGGGGTTTGTCCTGGGTGTCCTGCTTTTTCACCTGGCCAGCGTCTTGGACGGCTGTGATGGCGAGATCGCCCGCGCGAAGTTCCTGGAGACCCGCCGGGGGGCGTGGCTCGATACCTCGGTGGATCTGCTCGGCAACTTCCTGCTCCCGCTGGCCATTGCCCTGGGCCTCTCCCGCCAGGCCGGGCTTCCCGCCGAGCTGCGCAGCAGTTACCTGCTGGAGGGGATCCTGACGTCGGCCGGCATCGCCCTCGGCATCGTCGGGGTCGCGCGCGCCAGGCCCGCCGGGCGCGCTGATTTCAACGATTTCGGGAGCACGGCGGTCGAACGATTCGGGGTACCTCGGTGGCTGACGGCGGTGCTCAAGGCCTGTGTGAACCTGTTACGCCGGGACAGCTACGTTTTCATATTCGTGATCTTTGCCGTACTGGGGGCGCCGGAATGGATCCTCCACTTCCTCGCCATCGGCGTGGCGCTGCATCTGCCGGTGATCGCCTGGTCGTGGTGGACGAGCGCGCGGATGGACGGGGTGCTCAAAGCCCCGGATCGGCCCTAATCTCTTACCGGGACTCTCATTTCATGCTCGACGGGAAGCAGTCTCCCCGCCAGACAGTGATCCTTGCGGCCGGCAACGGACAGCGGCTCGGGCCCTTGGGCCAGGGCCTTCCCAAGCCGCTGCTGCGGGTAGGCGGACGTCCGCTCATCGAGCACGCGCTCGATCAGGCGGTGGCGGCCGGTTGCGAGGAAGCCGTGATCGTGCTGGGTCACGAAGCGGGCCAGTTGCAGGGTCAGCTGGCCCGAATCGCCACCCCGCTCCGGATCAAGCTCGTCCTCAATCCGAACTACCATCTGCCGAACGGGATGTCCCTGCTCGCCGCCGAGCCGTACGCCGACGAGCGATTCTTTCTGCAGATGGCCGATCACGTCTTCAGCGAACCCGTGCTGGAGCGGCTTACCGACCCCTCCCAGGACGGTGCCGTGCGACTGCTGGTGGATCACTCGCCTCGCGATCTCGATGAAGCCGACGCGACCAAGGTGCGGATCCGCGAGGGACGCGTCACCGCCATCGGCAAGGAGGTCGCGCCCTACGACGCGGTGGACGCGGGCTGTTTCCTGCTCGACCGGAGGGTGTTCCAGGCGCTGCACGCGCTGAGCGGCGAAGCCGCCTCGGTGTCTGCGGGTATGGAGCAGCTAGCCGCCTCGCGCGCGCTGGCACCGATCCGGCTCGAGGGAGTGGTCTGGGTGGACGTGGACACTCCGGCGGATTGGGACCGCGCGGAGGCCCTGCTGCGGCCCTGAAGCCCCCCCGTTTCACCTCCTCATAGGGCAGGCGTACCGGGTTCCCGCCCCCACGGTTGTGTTTCGCCGGGGGCGTCGGCCGTCGAATGTAGAGAGGGAGGTCCCCATGGCCAAGCTGACCCGGAAACCTGCCAAGCGGCGTAACGCGGTGAGTAAGGCGTACGCGAAGTTGGAAAACAAGGTGATGGCGGCCGCAGGCCGCCGAGCCGTCCGCAGCACCGCCCGCAAAGCCAAAGCGATCACGCGCAAAGCCGCGAAAGCTGCCCTGATTGCCGGCAGCCTCGCGGCGGCGAAAGTAGTGCTGGACGAAGTGCGGGAGCAGCGTCAGCGCGCCTGATCGGGAGGTTGAGCATGTCCAGCGCGCGAAGGCCCCTGGCGGAGCAGGTGTTGGTCATCACAGGCGCCTCCAGCGGCATCGGCCTGGCGACCGCCCGGCTGGCCGCCGCCCAGGGCGCCAAAGTCGTGCTCGCCGCGCGCAATGGGCGGGACCTCGCGACCGCCGTACGCGACATTCAGAACGCAGGCGGACAGGCCCTTGCGGTCACTGCCGACGTCGCGGATCCGGAACAGGTGGAGGCCATCGCGGTCGAGGCGATCCGCGAGTTCGGTCACATCGACACCTGGGTGAACAATGCCGGGGTGTCGCTCTACGGGAAGCTGATCGACACTCCCCTGGACGACATGCACCGGCAGCTCGAGGTCAATTTCTGGGGGGCGGTCTACGGGAGCCTGGCCGCAGTGCACCGGATGCAGAAGCGGGGCGGCACCCTGATCAACGTCGCCAGCGTGCTGGCCGACCGCGCCGTTCCCCTGCAGGGGATCTACTGCGCCTCCAAGCACGCCCTCAAGGCCTTCACCGACTCCCTCCGTATGGAGCTCGCCGCGGACCAGTTGCCTATCTCGGTCTGCCTCGTGAAGCCGGCCAGCATGGCGACGCCACTCTTCGACAAGGCCCGAACCACCCTCCGGGAAGAACCCCAGCCGATCCCGCCGGTCTACGCTCCGGAGGTCGCGGCACGGATCATCCTGTCCTGCGCGGTGCACCCGCTGCGCGAGGTAATCGCCGGCGGCGCCGGAATCCTGCTGCGTATGGGGCAGGCGATGAGCCCGGGTCTCACCGACAAGTACCTGGAGAAGACCGGCTTTCAAGGCCAGCAGAGCGGTCGGCCCGTCCGCGCCGGTAGGAAAGACAACCTCTATGACCCGGTCGCCCACGACGGCGGGGAACGCGGGCAGGGCTGGCGCGGCCGGGTGCTGCGCCGGAGCCTCTACACGGCCGGCCGCATGCACCCCCGACGGGCCGCCTGGGCCGTCGCGGGGCTCGGGTTGGTGACCCTCCTGGGCGTCCGCGCCCTGCGGCGAAAGCACTCGCTGTGAGCCTCCGCCGCAAGCCAGTCGTCCCTCTGAAGTAGACCCTTGCGGACCCCTCGGGTCCCGCCGCAATGCGTCCCATCCAGGAGGTACCGATGAAATCAATGGAAACGCGCGCCAAGAAGGCTGGCCGTGGCGCCGCGGCCCTCGCAACCGACGTCGGCAAGAAGGCGGCAAAGCGCGTCGCCCTGGCCGCCGACACGATGTTCGTCAAGCTGGGCGAAGCCGCCAAGAAACGGCAACGCGCGCGCAAGACCAAGTCGGCGCTCAAGACGGCTGGCAAGCTGGCCCTGGTGGTAGGAGCGGGTGCCGTAACGGCGTTCGCGGGCAAGTCCATGCTGGCCCGTGCCAACGGCCGGAGCGGCAAGCGCAAATAAAACTTCGGTCGTATCTTTGGCGCCTTCCTATGACTTCCGTTCAGGGCAGGCTCCAGAGCTCGCTGGCCGAGCGTTATGCGATCGAGCATGAAGTCGGGCGCGGCGGCATGGCCACGGTCTACCTGGCCCAGGACCTCCGCCACGGCCGTCCCGTCGCCTTGAAAGTGCTCCACCCCGAGCTCGCCATGAGCCTGGGGTCGGAGCGCTTCCTGCGCGAAATCCAGATTGCCGCCCGGCTGCAGCATCCCCACATCGTGCCGCTGTACGATTCCGGGCAGGCCGGCGAGCTGCTCTACTATGTGATGCCCTTCATAGAGGGCGAGTCCCTGCGCCAGCTGCTCGAGCGTACCCCGCGGCTGGCCCTGGAGGATGCGGTGCGGATCGCGCGAGCGGTTGCGTCGGCGCTCGACTACGCCCATCGCCAGAAGATCGTGCATCGCGACATCAAGCCCGAAAACGTGATGCTGAGCGAGGGCGAACCGATGGTCACCGACTTCGGCATCGCGAAAGCGGTGAGCGCTGCGGTGGCAGGGTCGCTCACCCAGACGGGCACCGCGGTCGGGACCCCCACTTACATGAGTCCCGAGCAGGCCTCGGGCGAGCCGGAGCTGGACGCCCGCAGCGACATCTACTCGCTCGGCGCGATGCTTTATGAGATGATCGGGGGCACCGCACCGTTCGTGGGACCGACCATTCAGGCGATCATCGCCAAGCTCTTTACGGAACCCGCCGTGCCGCTGCGCGAGCAGCGCGCGGAAGTGCCCGAATGGCTCGATTCGGCGGTCATCAAGGCGCTGGCCAAGGCGCCCGCGGGCCGCTACGCGACTGCGGCGCAGTTCGCCCAGGCGCTCACCTGGCCCAGCGGCACCACGACGCCGCCCGAGCTCAAGACCAGCGCGGCTTCGCCCAAATCCATCGCGGTGCTCCCGTTCGTGAACATGAGCAACGACCCGGAGAACGAGTACTTCAGCGACGGCGTGGCCGAAGACATCATCAACGCCCTCACCAAGATCCAGGCGCTGCGCGTCGCTTCCCGCACCTCGACCTTCGCCTTCAAGGGCAAGAACGAGGACATCGGCGAAATCGGCCGTAAGCTCAAGGTGGCGACGGTGCTCGAGGGCAGCGTGCGTAAGGCGGGCAGCCGGCTGCGGGTCACCGCCCAGCTGGTCAGCGTCGCCGACGGCAACAACCTCTGGTCGGAGCGCTACGACCGCCAGCTCGAGGATGTCTTCGAGATTCAGGACGAGATCGCCGGCAATATCGTCAAAGCCCTGCGCGTCGTGCTGAGCGAGGGCGAAAAGCGGGCCATCGAGAAGGCGGCGACCGAGAACATCGAGGCGTACGAGTACTACCTGCGCGGGCGGCAGTTCTTTCACCAATGGAGCCGCACCGGCATCCAGTATGCCCGCCGGATGTTCGAGCGCGCGATCGATATCGATCCCAACTACGCCATCGCCTACGCAGGAATCGCCGATTGCTGCGCCTTTCTTTACATGTATTGGGACGGCAGCCGCGCCAATCTCGAGGGCGCGGAAACCGCGAGCAGAAAGGCGCTCGATCTCGCTCCCGAGCTCGCCGAGACGCATGCCTCGCGGGGCTTCGCGTTGACCCTGAGTGGGGATTATCCGGGGGCGGTCCGTGAATTCGAGACCGCGATTCGCCTGAATCCGAACCTGTACGAGGCCCACTACCTCTATGCCCGCGCCCACATGCAGGAGGGCAAGCTGGAGGAGGCGGTGCGCCAGTTCATGGAAGCCGCCCGCCTTCGGCCTGAGGACTACCAGGCGCTCCTGCTGGTGCAAGGACCACTCCGGGGCCTGGGTCGCCACGAGGAGGTTCAGTCGGTGCTGCGGGGCGGACTCCAGTTGGCCGAAAAACACCTCGAGCTCAATCCGGATGACGCCCGCGCCTTATACCTGGGTGCCACGGCCCTGATTCAGCTCGGCGAGCGCGAACGCGCGCTCGAGTGGGCCGGGCGCGCGCGCGCAGCCAACGAATCGGATTCGCTCGTCCTCTACAACGTGGCCTGCGTCTACTCCCTGGGCGGCCTCAAGGAAGAGGCCCTCGAGTGCCTCGAGAAGGCGGTTCAGAACGGATTCGGACACGGAGGGTGGATCGATCACGACTCCGATCTGGATAGCCTGCGCGGCGACCCCCGCTTCGAAGCGCTCAAGAAGCGGTTGTAGTTTTCTGCGATGATCCTCGGCAGCCTCCTCGCCCTGGCAGCCCTCCAGGACTCGACCCCGGTCCATAGCGGCCGGGCCAGTCAGTTGCGCGTGCGTCCGCCCCGGCTCGAGGCGGCGGTCACCATCGACGGGGTCCTCGACGAGTCCGCCTGGGGCCGGGCCGCCCGGCTCACCGAGTTCTCGCAGTACCAGCCGGTCGACGGCCGGCCTGCTGCCGAGCCCACCGAAGTGCTGGTCTGGTACGGCCCCGACGCGATGTACTTCGGCATCCGGGCCCGTGAGCTCCACGGCGACGTGGTCCGCGCCACCCGGGCCAATCGCGACAACATCACCAGCGAAGACAACATCCAGATCCTGCTGGACACCTTCAACAGCCACCGGCTGGCATTTCTCTTCGGGGTCAACCCGCTCGGCGTGCAGCAGGATGGCACGCGAAGCGATCAATTCGGCGGCGGCGCGGGCGGCCGCTCGGCCACCGGCGGCGGCGATCGGGAGATCAATTTTCTCGATGGCAACGTCGATCTGAATCCGGATTACGCCTTCGAATCGCGCGGGAGGCTGGTCGAGGGCGGGTACGAGGTCGAAATCCGGATCCCCTTCAAGAGCCTCCGCTACCAGGATCGCGCGGTCCAAACCTGGGGCATCAACGTGCTGCGCCGGGTGCAGCACAGCGGGTTCCAGGATTCCTGGACCCCCGCACTGCGGGGGAGCGCCAGTTTTCTGTCCCAGTCGGGGTCGCTCGAGGAGCTGCATGAACTCAAGCGAGGACTCGTCCTCGAGCTCACCCCGACCGCGACGGGCCGCCTGGATGGCGCCTCCGCGTCGACTCCGGGGACGGGGTGGGACTATGAGAAGGCCGGGGAGCTCGGCGCGGATGTCCGCTGGGGCATCCGGCAGAACCTCACCCTCAACGGCACCTGGAATCCGGATTTTTCCCAGGTAGAAGCGGACGTGGGGCAGGTCCTGCTCAATGAGCGCTTCGCCCTGTTCTATCCGGAGAAGCGTCCGTTTTTCCTCGAAGGCCTGGAGTTGTTCGATACCCCCAACCAGCTCATTTACACCCGCAGCATCGTGGCCCCCCGGGCGGGTCTGAAGCTGGCCGGCAAGCTCGGCCGCACCCAGGTCGCGGCACTCGCTGCCGGAGACGACCAGTCCAATTCCTGGAGCGGCGGCCACACGCCGCTCTTCGGCGCCGCTCGGCTCCGCAGCGACCTCGGCGGGAATTCCACTCTCGGAGCGGTCTTCACCAACCGGGAAGATGGGGGCGACTATTCCCGCCTCGCCGGAGCCGACATTCGGGTGTACCACTCGCGCCTGTACTACGTCGAGCTCCAGGCGGTGCAGTCCTGGACCGACAGCGCGGGGAGCCATCGCAGCGGCCCGCTGCTGACCGCGGCGTGGGACCGGACCGGCCGAGCCTGGGGATTTCACTACTCGGTACGGGCACTGGGATCCGGATTCACCGCGGCGGAAGGATTCGTGAACCGGGCCGGGATCATCGATGCGGGAGTGCACAACCGGCTGAGTTTCTACGGCCGGCCCGGCGCCCTGCTGGAAACCTGGACCACCTTCTTCAGCGTGCAGCGCCTCTGGGATTGGTCGCACCCGGGCGACGGATCGATCGAAGGCAACGAGGCCGTCAATCCCAGCGCCCGGCTGCGCGGCGGCTGGCAACTCAGCGGCTCGGCGGGCCGCAGCTTCTTCAGCTACGACCCGGCGCAGTATGCGGGTTACTCGGTCGAGAACGGGATCGGGGGCCAACCCCCGGTGCTGCCGTTCGACATCCCCGCTCCCGAGCGGAACCAGTGGAGCGGGTCCCTCCGGATTACCACCCCCACCTATCGGCAGTTCACCGCGACGGCCAGTCTGGCGCTCGGCCAGGTCCCGATCTTCCGGGAAGCCGCACCGGGGAAGAGTCTGAGGCTGGATGCCTCGGTGGATCTGCGCCCCACTGCGGCCTCCCGCGCCAGCGTCCAGCTCAGCCGCCTGACCATCGACCGCCGGCGCGACGGGTCGCGTTTCTCCTCGGAGACCATTCCCCGCGCCAAGCTGGAGTACCAGGTGAGCCGCGCCCTGTTCCTGCGGTTTGTCGGCCAGTACGCCGCCCGGTCGCGGGCCCCGCTCGAAAGCCGAACCGGCAATCCGATTCTGCTCGACGGAGTGAAGGATGCGGGCAGCCGCGCCAACGAATTCCGCATGGACTGGCTCTTCAGCTATCGGCCCACCCCGGGCACCCTGGTGTACTTGGGATACGGCTCGACCCTGGAAGAGCCGCGGCAGTTTCGCTTCGACGACCTGCATCGAACCGCCGACGGATTCTTCGGGAAGCTGAGTTACCTCTTCCGGATGTGAGCGCTCCGCCTCACCCGGCGGCCCCGATTCCCGCCGCGCGCCCCGTCGCCCAGGCCCAGTAGAAGTTGTATCCACCGATGGGCCCGAAGGCGTCCAGCAGCTCGCCCGACAGGAAGAGTCCGGGGTGCTTGCGGCTTTCCATGGTCAGCGGATCGATCTCGGCCAAACTGGCTCCTCCGCCCATCACCTCGGCCTTGGCATAACCCGCATGCCCGTTCCAGGGCAGCTCCCCGCGGACCAGGGTCTGCACCAGGCGGAGGCGGGCTTCCCGCGGCAGCTGCGCGAGGGGCCGGGCCGGCTCCACCCCGGTTCCGGCCAGTAGCACATCCGCCAGCCGATGTGGCAACCGCTCGCGGAGCACGCTCCCTACCGAGCGCGATCCCTGCGGCTGCAGCGCGGTCGTCCATTCCGCTTCTCCCAGCGCCGTCCAGCGCACCGAGAGGCGCGCCCCCCCGGAGCCTGCCCGGACAGCGACGTGAGAGACGTCGAGCACCGCCGGCCCGCTGTAGCCCTGGTGGGTGAACAGAAAGCCACCCGTCGCCTGCGCGCTGAGCCGCTCCGAGCGTGCCGAAAGGGTTACCGGAAGGGAGATCCCGGCCAGGTCCGCCAGGGGCCCGGGCGGGGCCAGCAGCGGCGTGAGCGCGGGGTAGGTGGGATGGATGCTGTGGCCGAGCCGGGCCAGCAGCTCCAGTCCGAATCCATCGCTTCCCGTCTGGGGGACCGAGAGGCCGCCGGTCGCCAGAACGATCGCGTCCGCCTCCAGCGCCGGACTCCCTTCCCGCTCGACGATCCAGCGCCCCTCTCGGGGCCATACCCCGGTTACCCGGGCATCCATGACCAGCTCGGCACCGCGATGCGCCGCGTGCAGCAACAACCCGTCGCGCACATCCCGCGCCCGCTGCGAGGCGGGAAACAGCTTGGCGGACTCCGTCTCCTCCACGAGCGGGAGTCCCAGCTCCTGTTCGAAGAACGCGATCTGCTCGGGGAGGGGCCACGCCCGCAGCAGCTTGCGCAACAGGTGTGGCGGCGACTCGGTGACGAAGCGGGATTCGGAGAGCCGGGCGGGTAACACGTTACAGCGGCCGCCGCCGCTGATCAGGATCTTGCGGCCTCCATCGCGGGTGCGTTCCAGCAGTCGGGTCGCGGCACCGCGAGAAGCCGCGAAGATCGCCGCCATCGACCCGGCCGCCCCGGCGCCGATCACCACGACCCGGCGCACGAATCCTCCTGACCGAACGGCATCGGGACAGGATCGCCCCTCCAGCGAGAAACTTCAAGCCGCAAACAGAAGCGGGACACCGCTTACTCGGCGTCCCGCTTCCGCCTTCCGGCAAGACCGGATCAGCTTAGGAGCAGGTAATCACCCCATCCACGGTGGAAGCCGCACCAGCGCCGATCTGTACCTGGCACTTGGTGAAACCGGTCGTGATCGAGGTGTTGTCGACGGTGGCGGTGAAGCCGCTCGCCACGCCCGCCACGGTCGCCGAGTTGCCGCTCGACAGTGACGCATTGGTCTTGGCCTGCAGGGCCGCATAGTCCGCCGCGTAGGTCGCGTAATCGGAGAAGTAGGCTTCCTGCGAGGTCATGAGGTTACGCACGTCGGTCTTGACCGACGCCAGCTTCGCCTTGTCCTTCGTCGCGGCGAATTTCGGAATCGCGATCGCGGCCAGAATGCCGATGATCACGACTACGATGAGCAACTCGATCAGCGTAAAGCCCTTACGGTTC
>DATCWE010000241.1:0-13446 GCA_036566495.1 Gemmatimonadales bacterium
CAGGGCTCGAAGTAGGTGGCGGCGGGTCCGGCGCGCGTCTGTCGTTGCGGATGGATCGCAATCGCAACGGCGTGCTGGACTCGGAAGATCCCTCCCTATCCGGCCAGTGGGATGCGGCGGCGCACCGCTTCACGCTCTCGGTCCCGGTGCCGCTGCTCGCGGCCTGGAGTACCGAACGGCCCGGCCTGGCTCCCGGGGCGCAACATTACCGTTTCTTCCTGGTCGGCGCCTCCGGCAGCACAAGCGTGCGCCCGCTCGTCGTCAATCGCTACAGCCATCGCCCGGTGCAGCTCGAGCCCTGGTCGCCGGGCAGTCCGATCGCTGCGTCGAGCTCGTTCTCCCCGTGGGAGTATCCCCTCGCTCCCGGTCGGCTGCATCGCCTTTCCGGCGCGGTCCATCTGACCGCGGATCTGCGGATCTCCGCCAGCGACACCCTGGTCATCGATCCCGGCGCCGTGCTCCGCCTCGATCCCGACGTCTCCATCATCTCGCGAGGCAGAGTCCTGGCTCTGGGCACCGCGGCGCGCCCGATCCGGCTGACCCGCGCGGACCCGGCAAGGCCCTGGGGTGCACTGGCGCTGCAGGGGTCGGGCGCAGACAGCAGTCGTTTCAGCTACGTGACGTTCGAGTGGGGCGGCGGCGCGCTGATCGACCGGATCGAGTACAGCGGCATGGTGAACGTGCACCGCGCGCGCGGTGTCGTGGTGGAGCACTCGGTATTCCAGGACAATCTGCGCAGCGACGACACCTTCCACGCCCTCCACGCGGAGATCACCCTGCGCGACTCGCGCTTCCTGCGCGCGAATTCCGACGCCGTCGACCTGGACATCTCCAGCGGCCTCATCGCGAACAACGGCTTCGACGGCTCGGGGGGCGATGCGATCGATCTCATGACCTCGACGCCCGTCATTCGCGGCAATCTCATCCAGAACTCGGGCGACAAGGGCATTTCGATCGGCGAGGCAAGCAGGCCCCTGGTCTACGACAACCGGATCGAGCGATGCCGGCGCGGCATCGAGGTGAAGGACCGCTCCGCTCCGATCGTGCTGAACAATCGCCTGGCGCAGAATGGCGTGGGGATTTACGAGGACCGCAAGAACTGGCGCTATGGCGGCGGCGGCTGGGCCACGGTCATCAATCCCGGCCTCGGGGACAACAACGAGCCGCTGCAGCTCGATGCGTACTCCCGGATCACTATCTCGGATGACAGCGTCGCCGGAGCGCTCCGCGCGGCGGAAGCCCGGCCGCTGGTCTCGGAACGATTCGAAGAAGACTTCAGCTCCGCGACCGGTGGCTGGGACTCGGCGGGGGGCGTCACCCAGCTCGAGAAGGCCGACGCGGCGCTCGCGGCGGCGGTGGAAGGCCGGCCCGGCGCGATCGGCAAGCGGGTCGACTGGGAGGTCCAGGGCGGCGCGGCGACCCTGGTCCTCGAGACGGCCTCGCAGCAGCTGGATTCCGCCGAGGTCGTCCTGGTTTCACCCGGCGGTACCCTGCGCCGCAGGCTTCCCCGGAGCGACAACCCGGCAGTTTTCAGCCTAACCCGGATCGAGGTTCCCGCGGGACGCTACACGGCAATCGTGATCGCGCTGACCCCGCGCCCCAGAATCGAGAAACGGGTCCGCGACCCGGGATGGACCGAGCTGAAGCCCGGCCACTTCTGGCTCCGCGGCTTTGATCTCTACCGGCCGGCCCGGAGTCCGGCCTCATGAGGCGCTGCACCGCCTGGCTGACCGGCGTCCTGCTCCTGGCCGGGCCGGGGCGGGCGGGCGCCCAGGCCGATTCGGCCCAGAGCCGCCCCTTCAGCTTCGCGGTGCTGGGCCACATCCGGGGAGACGCGACCGGCGCCCTCAACCCCAAGCTGGGCGAGCTGCTCGACCAGCTGCGGGTCCTGCGCCCGGATTTCGTGGTGCTCACCGGAGACATCATCAACGGCGACCTGGTCAGCTCGCCCCCCGACACCCAGAAGGTCCGCCGGCAGTGGGAAGCCGTCGATTCGGCTCTGGCCACCCTGGGGCGTCCGGTGTATCGCGTTCCCGGCAATCACGACATCAGTGATCTGGGCACCAAACGGATCTGGTGGCAGCGCTACGGCTCCCTGCCACGGGTTATGCACCGTTATGGGGCCCGCTTCATTCTGCTGGCCAGCGCGTGGATTCCCGCGGAGGACGACACGGTGCGCCAGATCGTGACCCGTCCGGTCGGGCTCGATTCGGCGCAGAGCGCCTGGCTCCGCGACGAGCTCGCGAATCGGAAGGCCGAGCCGACCTTCGTGCTCATGCATCACCTCTTGTGGTGGAATGCGGATGCGCCCTGGTGGAAGGAGATTCATCCGCTGCTGCACCCGGCCGGCGTGCAAGTCGTGTTTGGCGGCGATCTGGGTCCGCTCAAGTTCAGTCAGATGATCCGTGACAGCGTGCAGTACGTGCAGGGCTCCCTCGAGGGGTTTCCCTCGCTCGAGATGCTGCAGAGCCTCGAAAGCAGCCGAATCCTCTCCGCGCAGTTCGACAATTTCCTCCTGGTTCAGGTCAACGGGACACGGGTCGATCTCCGGGTGAAAACCTTGGGCGAATTCAGCTCACCAGTATTCACGCCCCCCTTCTATCAGGCGATGATGAACCCGCCGCGGCGATCGCCCTGGCTCCAGGCTCGCGAAGTCCTCGGCCTGCGGCGCGTCGTGGGAGTGCTGGGTTCCCTCGGACTGGTGGGATTGGTCACCGGATGGCTGTTGGCCAGGCAGGCCGCATTGCGAAGCAATCGGGGGGAGCGGCCATGAGTGCACGAAGCAGGCCGCTGAGCGTCCACCTCTAGACGGACCCAAACCCTTGATTCGAAGGTTGTACGCCATGGCTCTTCCGAGGAACCACCCGGTCAGACTATTCGCCGCGGCCCTGACCTGCCTGCTGGTCTCCGGATGCGGAGATTCCCCCACGGACACGACTCCCATCGTTCCCGGCGATCCCCAGTCCTTTTCCCTTACGCCGAGCTTCGCGACCTACCTCGGCGGAAGCGGGGAAGAGTCGATCCGGGGCGCGGCGGTCGATGCCCAGGGGAATGTGTACGTCACCGGTGCGACTCAGTCAGCGAATTTCCTCGCGACGTCGGGTGCCTTTGCCACCAGCTTCCACGCGAGTGGGATCATGCTGATGGACGCCTTCGTGACCAAGTACGATCCCGCCGGCCATGTCATCTGGTCCACGTTTTTGGGAGGACCCGAGTACGACCGCGCCTACGCCATCGAGGTGGATGAGCAGGGCTACGTCTACGTTGCCGGTCGAGCGGGCCCGGGCTTTCCGGTTACTCCCGGGGCCGCGCAGACCACCTTCGCCGGAGGCACCTTGCCGGACGGTGCCTACGGTCCCCAGGATGGCTTCGTCTGCAAGCTCAAGCCGGACGGCTCCGGCGTGGTCTTCTGCACCTACCTCGGGAATGCCACGCCCGAGGTTATTCGAGACATCGCCATCGACGCCAATCACAACATCTACGTCGCGACGGCCACGACCGGTGCTGATCCCTTTCCGGCGGCATGGTTCGCGAATGCATTCCAGAAAACGGTTCACGGCGCGGAGGACGCCCTGATCGTCAAGATCCGAAGCGACGGAAGCGCAGTGGAGTGGGCGACCTACCTCGGTGGTTCGGGGAACGAATCGAACGGCAACAGCGTTCGCGTGGATGGCACCGGGGTGTTCCTGGCGATCAATACGCAGTCCTCGGATATGCCGACGCCCAACGGGTTTGACCACTCCCTGGGCGGGGGTGGTGACATCTACGTCGCAAAACTGAGCCTGGACGGATCGCAGCTGCTTTACGGTACCTATGTCGGCGGCAGCGGCAACGAGGGCGCCGAAACCCACCAATTGGCGCTCGACGGGCAAAGCAATGCGATTATAGCCGTCGGGTCTAGTTCGTCCGATTTCCCGGTTTCCGCGGGGGCCTTCCAAGCGACGGCGGGCGGCGGCCCAGGAGATGTGCTGGTGGTAAAGGTCTCGCCAGGCGGCGCTCTGGTTGCGGCGACTTACCTGGGCGGCGATGGCAATGAGTTCGCGGAAGGAGTCGCGGCCGATCAGGAAGGGAATCTCTGGCTCTCCGGTACGACGACCTCGGCTGCTTTTCCGGTGACCGGCGGGCAGGGAGCGGCGGGCGGATCCGACCTCATCGTGGTCGGGTTGTCGCCCGACCTCAAGAAGCTGGTCTTTTCCCGGCGTCTCGGTGGCAGCGGCAACGACCCGGGCCGAGCCATCGCGGTGAATGCCTCGACGCTGGTGGCCGCCGGACAGAGCGACTCACCCAATTGGCCGGTTCGCCAGGCTGCGCAGTCGGCCCCGGGCGGCAATCTTGACGGGATGATTGCCGTATTTCGTAAGGGCGACTGACTACTTACGGCTCTTTCTGGACCCTGTTTTTGGAGGGAAAGCTGGCACGATTCCTGACTTGACCGCCCCCGTCTGACCTGAGCCGGGGGCACTATTCCGCCCCGCTCCAACGCAAAATGTTGCAATTAGACTGTGGCGTTCACGCCACAGTCGTAGGCCCGCCTGGGCAACCGGGAAGCCGGCAAGGAGATATTGCCAGGTCCGCCAATGAGCACCGATGCCTTGGAGATACCACTGTCCGGAGAGCCCGTCGCGCCGGTTTCTGAACAAGCCGGGGGGCTGGCCCGGTTCCAGAAGCCCCTTCTCGCTCTGTTGCTGGCCGTCTTTTTCCTGGTGGGCTGGCAGGGGCGTGAGCCGACCATGCGTGCCGCGGGGGAAGACGAGTTTGTCTACCTGGCGCTCAGCAAATCTCTGGAGACCGGCTCCTATCGCGAAGTATTCCGCCCGACGGCTCCATTGCATGTACAGTATCCGCCAGCCTATCCGGCATGGCTGACCCTGATGCGGAAGGTATTGGGGGAAAACCTGGACCGCATCCGGATGGCGAATCTCGTCATGGCGGCCACCGCCCTGCTGCTGATGTTTGCGGTGATGCGCCGACTGGCCGGCCCGGAGCCCGCGCTCGCACTCCTCCTGTTGCTGGTTCTGAATCCGGTGCTGCTTCGGATGGGCGGGGCAATCGTCTCCGAGAATCTGTTTCTCCTGGTCGTCACTCTGGCGCTGGTCTGGACGCTTTCGGCCGACGCCACCGGCCGGCCTTCCGCCGTCCTCCCCATCGCCTTCGCACTGCTGGCCTTCCTGACCCGTTCGATCGGACTCGCCGCCGTCGCAGGGGTTGGATGCTGGCTCTGGTCCCGTCGCCGCTGGGGAACGCTGGTCGGATGGGGTGTTGCCTCGGTCTTGGTCGTTGGAGCGTGGTTTTCCTATACCGTGCTTGCGGGCGATAGCACGGTTCGATCGTACTCGAGTGACTTCGCGGCGGTCAGCGCGGCCACCGGGGGCACCCTGCTGCACCTCGCCAGGAGAGTGTGGAGTCACGGAATCGAGTACGCGACCTCCGGAATACCCGGCTCGCTGTCCCTCCCGACTATTCCCGGAACGCTGGTGGACAATTGGCTCTGGCTCGCCGTCAGTGTGATCCTGCTGCTCACCGGCTGGCTGGTCCTTTGGCGGCGTTGGCGCGCTGCTGCGGTCTATGTGCTGAGCTACCTCGGCATCCTGCTGATCTGGCCGTACACGGACGACCGACTGCTGGCCCCGCTCGTACCGCTGGCTCTGCTGGCCTTCCTGCTCGGCGCCTACGGGGTAGCGCGAGCGTTTCCCTCACGGGGTCGCCGGCCCGCCCTCATCGGGCTGATCGCGCTGCTGACCTTCGGCGCTGGGCGGGGTGCCCTCGAGCGGCTGCGCCTGTATCGCGACTGCGACCGGTCCAACCCATTGGTCAGCCGGGCCTGCTACAAGGATGAAACCCTGGCGATGGTTGCGGCGGCCGGGTACCTCCGCGAGCACGCTGCTCCGGGTGACATCGTGCTCTCAACCAGCCCAGCGAGCATGAATTATCTGAGCGGCCACCCGATCGAAGTGCTGAGTCTTCTCGTCGGTCTTCCGGCAGAGAGCGCGAGCGACACCCTCCGGGCCCGCCGGATTCGCTTTGTGGTCGTGCCCGTGCCCTGGGCAGCGCGGGTCCTGTTACCCACCTGCGGGCGCTACCAGGTCTCGGCGGAGTATTTGCCCTTTGCGCTGTTGCTCTCGACCGCGGAGCCAAGCGGTTCTCCTGACGCGTGCTCCGCGTTACGCAGGTTCGCCGCGGCACCTCCTCCGGGTTCGGGATGAGTCTTCGTGCCGGGGACTCCGATTGAGCGAGCGCCCATCGCTGACCGTGGTGGTCGCCTCCTTCCGCGGACTGGATGTCCTTGCCCAATGCCTGCAGAGTCTGCGCCCTCAATGCGCGCAGCTGGGGGCTGAGCTGGTCCTGGCGCGCCGAGGTGACGAACCCGGGCCGGAGCTCGAAGCAGTCGCCGCCGGCTGCCGCCTGATCGCCGCCCCAATCGGGGCTACTTTGCCCGAGCTCCGCGGAGCCGGACTGGCCCAGGCCCGGGGAGAATGGGTCGCACTTACGGAGGACCATTGCGTTGCTGGGCCAGGCTGGCTCGCTGCCTTCCTGGAAGCCCGAAGCTCGGACGTTCAGGTCCTGGGCGGGAGCATGGGGAACGCCCGTCGGCAGCGTGCCACCGACTGCGGCGCCTTCTTTGCTGAGTATGGGTTCTTCGGAGCCGTGGGCCCTTCGCGGGGTCCCGGCGCGCCTCCCCTGATCACCCAGGCGAATGCCGCGTATCACTTCAGCGTGGTTCCCCAAGTCGCCGCCTGGGCGTGCGAAGGAAGCTGGGAAAACGTCATCCATGACCGGCTTCATGCCGCGGGTCACGGATTCCGGCTGGTGCCGGGCGCGCGCGTGCTCCAGAACTTGACCTACCGGCTGGGGGAATTCTGTCGCGACCGTTTCGCGCACGGACGCGGCTATGCCGCAACCAGGGCTGCAGGTGCGTCGGCCTGGAAGCGGCTCGGGCTGCTGGCCGCAACGCCCGCCTTGCCGCTCGTCCTTGGGGGCCGAATCCTTCGCGCCGTCCCGCCGCCGGAACGGCGCGACCTGTCTCGGGGGCTGGCCGCGATGTTGCTATTCCTGTCGGCATGGGCCCTCGGCGAAGCGGCCGGCTATTTCCGGGGTGCAGCGCGATGAACCACTACATTGTGAGAGCCTCTTGACCCAACTTGCCGGGAAGCCCTGATGGCCGCGCGACCGGTTGTTCCGCTCGCCCCCGGCGATCATGTGGTCGTCATCGGCGCCGGCCCTGCGGGGCTGACGGCCGCCTACCTGCTTTCCAAACAGGGGTACCGGACGACCGTCCTCGAGGCGGACGATATCGTGGGGGGGATTTCCCAAACCGCCCAATACAAGGGTTACCGCTTCGACATTGGCGGGCACCGATTCTTCACCAAGGTGCAGCCGGTGCAGGATCTCTGGGAGGAGCTGTTGGGACCGGAGTTCATCTCGGTGCCACGGCTGTCCCGCATCCACTACAACGGGAAATACTTCAATTACCCGCTGAAAGCGGCGAATGCGCTCAAGGGGCTCGGCCCCATCAAGGCCATCCGCATCCTGTGGAGCTACCTCCAGGCCGCCCTCTACCCGAGTCCGGTCGAGGAGAACTTCGAGCAGTGGGTCAGCAACCGCTTCGGCCGTCAGCTCTACGAAATCTTCTTCAAGACCTACACCGAAAAGGTCTGGGGAATCCCCTGCACCGAGATCCGGGCCGAATGGGCCGCCCAGCGGATTCAGGGACTCTCGCTCGCGCGCGCCATCGCCTCGGCCGCGGCAATGAACCGGCGCTCAACCAAGATCAAGAGTCTGATCGACGAATTCCGCTACCCGCGCCTCGGGCCCGGCCAGATGTGGGAGAAGGCGAGGGACCGGGTGAGGGAGCTGGGCAACCAGGTGCTCATGCGGCATCGCGCCGTCGCGATCGAGCACGGCGGCGGTCGGGTGACCGCGGTGCGTGCCCGGTCACCGGAGGGGGAGCTGCGCATTGCGGCCGACCACGTCATCTCGACGATGCCGATACGATCCCTGGTTCGGGCCCTGCAGCCAGCCGTTCCTCCCCCCATTCGGGAGGCCGCGGAGGGTCTGCGCTATCGCGACTTCCTGGTGGTGGCGTTGATTCTCGAAGGCGAGGACCTCTTCCCCGACAACTGGATCTACATCCATACGCCGGGGGTCAAGGTCGGCCGCATCCAGAATTTCAACAATTGGAGTCGCGCCATGGTGCCGGATGCCGGGCGCACCTGCCTCGGCCTCGAGTATTTCTGCTTCGAGGGCGACAAGCTCTGGACCAGCAGCGAGGCGGAGCTGATCGAGCTGGCATCGAGGGAGCTCGCTGAGCTGGGGCTCGCGCGCGGAGCCCGCATCGTGGACGGCACCGTGGTGCGAATGCCCAAGGCCTACCCGATCTACGATTCGGTCTACCGGGAGTGCCTGGATCGGGTACGCGAATTCATCGATCCGATCGGCAACCTCCACACCGTCGGCCGCAACGGCATGCACAAATACAACAACCAGGACCACTCGATGCTCACCGCCATGATGGCCGTGTGGAACATGCAGGGCGCCGAGCATGATATCTGGTCCGTGAATACCGACTTCGAGTATCACGAGGAGCAGCGACTGGAGCCTCCTGCTCCGACTCGAGCCGTGGCGGCGCGCGAGTAGCCAGCATGCGGATCGGCGTAGACGCCACCTGCTGGGCCAACGAGCGTGGCTATGGGCGCTTCACCCGGGAGTTGATGACCGCTATGGTGGCGGAAGCTCCCGACGACGAATTCATCTGCTTTCTGGATGCGCGGGCGGGAGCCCGCTTCGCACTCCGGGACCGCAACGTCACCCCGGTGCTGGTGCCGCAACGGGCGTCCCCGACCGAAGCGGCGGGAGCCGGGTCCTCGCGCTCGCTCCGCGACATGCTGCGCCTGACCCTGGCCGTGCGTCGGGCGCGACTCGATGTCTTCTTCTCTCCCAGCGTGTATACCTACTTCCCCCTTCCGCCGGGGCTGCGAGCCGTCGTAACGATTCACGATGCCATCGCGGAGCGGTTTCCCGAGCTCACGCTGCCCAGCCCGAAATCGCGCTGGTTCTGGAGGGCCAAGGTGGCCCTCGCCATCCGCCAGGCCCGCCTGGTGCTCACGGTTTCGGACTACGCGGCGCGAGAAATCGCGACGGTGCTCCACATTGCCCCCCAGCGGCTGCGGGTGGCCCTGGAGGCTCCCGCGGCGGCCTATCGCCCCAGCGAGAGTGCCGACCTGATTGCGGCTGCGGCAACCCAGGTCGGGATTCCGCGCGGGGCACGCTGGCTAGCCTATCTCGGCGGCTTTAACCCCCACAAGCACCTCGAGATCCTGGTCCAGGCCCATGCGGCGCTGGCGTCCCGTCTGACCGATCCACCCTTGCTGCTGCTGGTCGGCGCACTCGAGGGCGACGTGTTCCACGGCGGGCGACGGGCAATCCATGAGGCGATCGGGCGCGCCGGTACCCAGGATCTGATCCGCTGGTCCGGGTTCGTGCCGGACGAGCAGCTGCGCCATTTGCTGTCCGGCGCCCTGGCGCTGGTGCTGCCCTCCGCTTCCGAAGGATTCGGCTTGCCCGCGATCGAGGCCGCGGCCTGCGGCACGCCCGTGGTGGCCACCACCGAGAGTCCCTTGCCGCAGTTGCTCGAAGGCGGCGGAATCTTCGTCGCTCCCGGCGATGCTGCCCTGCTCACCGCGGCGTTGCTGGAGCTCCTGAGCGACGAGCCCCGGAGGCGCCAGCTCGGAGCCACCGCGCGCCGTCGCGCGGCCGCACTGACCTGGAAGGCGGGGGCGCGGAGCGCACTCGCGGCGATTCACGAGGCGGCGGCATGAGCGGGCTCCGGTTCTGCTTCCTGACCACCTTCTATCCGCCGTATAACTTCGGCGGTGATGGCATCGGCATTCAGCGGCTGGCCCGCGGGCTGGTCGGCGCCGGCCACCGGGTGACGGTGGTGCACGATGTCGATGCGTATACCACTCTCAGTCATGGGGCTGTCCCATCCCCCGCAGCCGAGCCGCCCGGTCTCGAAGTCGTTTCCCTGCGCAGCGGACTGGGCTCGCTCTCCTGCCTGCTGACCCAGCAGCTTGGCCGGCCAGTGGTCAACGGGCGCAAGATCGCCAGCCTGCTGCAGGCCGGAGACTACCACGTCATCAATTTTCACAACGTTTCCCTGCTCGGCGGGCCGGGACTGTTCCAGCTCGGCAAAGCCCTCAAGCTGTACATGGCCCATGAGCACTGGCTGGTCTGCCCCACCCACGTGCTGTGGCGGCACGGGCGGGAGTTGTGCACTGGACGCCAGTGCTTGCGCTGCCAGCTGGCGTACCACCGCCCCCCGCAGCTGTGGCGCTGGACCGGGCTGCTGGAGCGCCAGCTCCACCACGTAGATGTCTTCATTGCGATGAGCGAATTCAGCCGGGCCAAGCACCGGGAATTCGGCTTCCCGCGCGAGATGGAGGTGCTGCCCTACTTTCTCCCCGACGCGGTGGACTCGCCGGTCGAGGGCCCCCCTCCGCAACCTCGGCCCTACTTTCTTTTCGTGGGTCGGCTGGAGCGGATTAAGGGGCTGCAGGACGTCATTCCCCTGTTCGCCGGCGCGGGTGACGCGGACCTGCTCATCGCCGGTGACGGCGAGTTCGGGGCGGAGCTGCGCGCCCAGGCCGCGGGCCTCGACCGGGTGCGTTTCCTGGGTCGCGTGGCCAGCGACCAGCTGGCGCGATACTACCGCCACGCCGTGGCACTCATCATGCCATCGCTCTGTTTCGAGACCTTCGGCATCACGCTGCTGGAGGCCTTCCGGCAGGCAACCCCGGTTATCGCGAGGCGGCTGGGTCCTTTGCCCGAAATCGTGGCGACCGCCGGCGCCGGCGAGCTGTTTGCCACCCGGGAGGAGCTGGGTGCCGCGCTGGACCGGCTGCTGGCGGATCCGGGCCGCCGCGCCGCCCTGGGCGGGGCGGGGCGCCGGGCGTTCGAGGCGCATTGGTGCGAGCGCGTCGTGGTGCCGCGGTACCTGGATATCATCCGCGGGGCCGCGGAGCGGAAGGGCGACACGAGACTGCTGGAGACCCTCTCAGCGAGGCCGGGCTCATGAAGGTTTTCATAACGGGCGGCGCGGGCTTCATCGGCTCCCACCTGGCTACCCGGCTGCTCCAGCAGGGAGACCGGGTCTTGGTGCTGGACGACCTCTCCACCGGCAGCATGGACAACATCGCTCACCTGGCCGGCCGCGAGGGATTCGAGTACCGGATCGGGTCGGCGCTCGATGTGCCGCTGGTGTCCGAGTGCCTGGATCGCTGCGATGCGACGGTCCACCTGGCGGCCGCCGTCGGCGTGCGATTGATCGTCGAGCGTCCGGTCCATACCATCGAGACGAACATTCGGGCCAGCGAAGTCGTGCTCGCCGCCGCCGCCAAGAAACAGAAGCCGGTGCTCATTGCTTCCACGTCCGAAGTGTACGGCAAGAGCAACAAGATCCCCTTTGCCGAAGACGCCGACCTCCACCTCGGCCCGACGGTCAACTCCCGCTGGGCCTACGCCTGTTCCAAGGCGCTCGATGAGTGGCTGGGACTCGCCTATTTCCGCGAGAAACACGTCCCCGTCACCGTGGTCCGACTCTTCAACACGGTGGGCCCGCGCCAGACCGGACGGTATGGCATGGTGCTGCCCACCTTCGCCGCCCAGGCTCTGGCGGGAGAACCCATCACCGTGTACGGGAGCGGAACCCAGGCGCGTTGTTTCGGGCATGTCCAGGATGCCGTCGAAGCGTTGTGCCGACTGTTGGCGACGCCGGCCGCGGTGGGCGGGGTATTCAACATCGGCTCCGATCAGGAGGTCACCATTCACCGTCTCGCCGAGCTGGTGCGGGATGCCGCCGGCAGCCGCTCCGAGATCGTGCTGGTCCCCTATGCCGAGGCCTATGCCGAAGGCTTCGAGGATATGCTGCGCCGCGTCCCGGACCTGACCAAGCTCGAACGCACCATAGGATTCCGCCCCCGCATCCCGCTGGCGACCATCATCGACGATGTCGTGGCGGATCAGCGGATGCGCCTGGCGCCCCGCTAAGGCCCATGCGAGCCATTCTCACCTGGCACTCGGTCGATTCGTCGGGCTCCCCGATCTCGGTGAGTCCCGCGGAATTCCGCCTCCAGGTGGACTGGCTGGCCTCCGGCTCGGTGCGCGTCGTGGCGCTGGAAGACCTCCCGGGCCTCTCCAGCGAGGGACCCGCGGTGGCCCTGACCTTCGACGATGGCTTTGCGAACTTCGCCACGGAGGCGGCTCCGCTGCTCCGGCAGAACGGGCTGGCGGCGACGGTCTTCGTCGTGACGGATCACGTCGGCCGCGACAACCGCTGGGGCGGACGCAGCGCGCCGGGTATCCCCGTGCTCCCCTTGCTCGATTGGGACGCGCTGGCCCGCGTCCGCGAGAGCGGCGTGAGGCTCGGCGCCCATACCCGGACCCATCCCCGGCTCCCGGGCCTCGACGAGGCTGCGCTGGAATCCGAGCTCGGGCTCGCCGCGGAAGAAATGGAACGGCGCCTGGGCGAGCGACCCGTCTGTTTCGCGTATCCCTACGGCGCGCTGGACGCGCGGACGGCTGCGGCCGCGGCGCGCTGGTACCGCTACGCCTGCACGACGGAACTCCGCGCGGTGGCACCCGACGACCAGCCGCACCGGTTGCCCCGGCTGGACGCCTGGTACCTGCGCAGCCCCCGGCGCCTCGCCTCCTTCGGATCGCGAAGCTTCCGCGCCTGGATCTGGGGCCGGCGCCAGGCACGACGCGTGAGGAGTCACTGAAGGTGCCGGCCCCGCTGCTTTCGGTGATCGTGCCCGCGCACAACGCGGCGGCTCTGCTGCCGCTCACCCTCGGCGCGATCCTGGGCAACGACCTCCCTCGTTCGCGCTGGGAGCTGATCATCGTCGATGATGCCAGCACCGACGGTACCGGCGAAGTAGCCGCCCGTTTCGCGGACCGCGTCGTGTCGCTCAGCGGCAGCCCGCACGGTCCCGGCTACGCGCGAAACCGCGGGGTGGAGGTGACCCGGGGCGAATGGCTGGTGTTCATCGACGCGGATGTCGTCGTCCACGCCGACACCCTGCGCTGCTTCGTCGGGGCGATCGAGGGCGATCCTGAGATCAACGCGGTTTTCGGGGCCTACGACGACAGCCCGGTGGCTCCGGGATTCCTCTCCCAATACCGGAACCTCCTCCACCGCTACGTCCACGAGTCCTGCGCCGGTCCGGCGGAGACGTTTTGGGCCGGCTGCGGCGCCGTCCGGCGCTCCGCCTTCGTCGCGGTCGGAGGCTTCGACGAGCGGCGCTACCGGCGCCCGCAAATCGAGGACATCGAGCTGGGCTACCGGCTGCGGGACTACGGCGGCACCATCCTTCTGGATCCCGGCATCCAGGGTGCGCACCTCAAGCACTGGGGGTTCCCCGGGTCGATTCGCACCGACTTGCTGGACCGCGG
>DATCWE010000107.1:0-4536 GCA_036566495.1 Gemmatimonadales bacterium
CGCCATCACCTGCTCCACCGTCACGGCGCCATGGTCGGGGTGCCAGCAATCCCAGTCGGTGACCATGGCCACGGTGGCGTAACAGAGCTCGGCTTCGCGCGCGAGCTTGGCCTCGGGCATGTTGGTCATGCCGATCACCGCCGCGCCCCAGCTGCGATAGAGCTCCGACTCCGCGCGGGTGGAGAATTGCGGGCCCTCCATCACGACGTAGGTGCCGCCGCGCACACAGGTGGCCCCCGCCTCGCGCGCGGCGGCCTCGGCGGCATCGCCCAGGCGGGCGCAGACCGGCTCGGCCAGAGAGACGTGGCCCACCAGGCCGGTGCCGAAAAAGGTCTTGCTGCGGGCAAAGGTCCGGTCGATGAACTGATCCACCACCACGAAAGTTCCCGGCGCAAGATCCTCGCGCAGGGAGCCGACCGCGGAGAGCGCGAGCACATCGGTGACGCCGGCGCGCTTGAGTGCGTCGATGTTGGCACGGAAGTTCACTTCGCTGGGCGGGACGCGGTGGCCGCGGCCATGGCGGGGAAGAAAGACGAGCGGCATGCCGTCGAGCTCGCCGGTGAGCAGGTCGTCCGACGGCCGGCCGAAGGGACCGACGACCGTTTCCCATTTGGGGCGCTCGAGCCATTCGATATCGTAGATCCCGCTCCCGCCGATGATGCCAAGGCAGGGTCGCGGAGCGGGAATGGGCATGATGCTCGAAGCTATCGTCGGGGCTGCCCCCGCGCCATCTTTCGACAGTGCAAATCCCGGAGCCCATCCCTGCGTGGCCGCCTGGACCGAACGTGCCGCGGCGCGGCGGCGCGCTGCGCGCCGCGATCGGGCGCGGCATCCTGCGCCTGATCGGGTGGCGCCTGGAGGCCGGGCTGCCCGACCTGGCGAAATTCGTAGTAATCGTCGCGCCGCACTCTTCCAATTGGGACTTCATCGTGGGGATCGGGGCGGCGCTGGCCCTCCGGCTCGATTTCAATTTCGTGGGAAAGGCGGAGCTGTTTCGGGGACCACTGGGTCCGCTGATGCGGGCGCTCGGCGGATTACCGGTGGACCGGCACCATCCGGAAGGATTCGTGGCCCAACTGGTCGCGCTGTTCGCCGCGCGGAAGAACCTGGTGCTCGCCATGGCGCCGGAGGGAACCCGGAAGCCGGTGCAACGCTGGAAGAGCGGCTTCCACCGGATTGCCCAGGGCGCCGGCGTCCCGATCGTGCCGGCCTATCTCGACAACGCGCGCCGGCGCGTGGGATTCGGGCCGGTCTTCCAGCCGACGGCGAATGCGGAACGGGATATCGCGGGACTGCAGGAGTTCTATGCCAGGTTTCCCAGACGCGATGCGGGAGCCCGGGAAAGGAGAAGGCGATAGGCCGGCAGGGGGGCTACCGGCCTACCGCGCTGCCCACTTACCGAGTCAGCTCCACGTTCTCCGCCTTGCCGGTGACGCCGGAAACCGGCTTCACCGGGATCTCACGCGGCTTGGCGCGTTCGACCTTGGGCAGGGTAACGGTCAGCACACCGTGCTCCACGTTGGCCTGGATACGCTCGGCGTCCACGGTGGTGGGCAGCGTAAAGCTGCGCTCGAAGCTGCCGTAGCTCCGCTCGTAGCGATGCCACCGCTCATCGGTCTGCTCGGTGGCCTGCCGCTTTTCGCCGCGGATCGTCAGGACCTGATTTTCCAGACTGATCTTCACGTCCTCCGGCTTTACACCGGGCAGGTCGAGCGTGATGGTCAGGTGCTCCCGGTCTTCGCGCACGTCGCAGCTCGGCGTCCAGGCGGAGCCGACCGCCTCGCCATCCCAGCCACTGAGCGCTTCGTCCATCATCCGATTCAAGCGAGTCAGGTTGCTATACAGATCGGTCGCCGGTTCAACGCGGCGGGTTCGAGTCAAGAACATGATCGCCTCCCGTTGGCAGTAGGAATTCCGGGCCGGCCCAGTGCAGGCCCGTACCGGCCTCAGGGAGACTGCAGCCCACATGCCCGCGAGCACAGGTGATTTTGCGCCATTGTGACCACGCATGGTGGCCAGAATGAACGGGGGGTTGTCGAAGTGACAGGGAGCAGGAGCTAGGCTCCCAGTGGCTCCTTCTGATACTGGTGCCGCAGCCCGGGATGGCTCCGTTTCAGGTAAAAGCCCATGGCCAGGAGGGCGAGGGTATTGGCCCCCAGAACTGACCACCAGGGAAAGAGGTAGCTCGTCGCATGGAAGACCGCATAGAGCATGATGAGGAAGAACACTTCGAACACCACGGCCAGCATCATCAGGCCGAAGCGGGCCAGAGACGACGACATAGCGAGGTGCACCACTTGGGTCACGAGGATTCCGAACAGCACGAACGCTCCGATGTGGAGCAAGGTGTAGGCAACCAGGGGCCCGGTTTCCGGCGGCGATACGGAAGGTGCCGTGTTGCCGTACAGGATCACCTGGCCGAGGATGCTGGGCGTGGAAAGCGGCCGACCCTGGATCGTATCGGTGATCAGAAACCAGACCGCCACGGCAGCGGCGCCCACGACACCGGTCAGCAGTCCTTCACGGAATAGATCGTGGTGGTGCCGGGTCATAGCCGCCTCCCGAAAATGTCCCGAAAATGGCCGTGCGGGGTGGAGCCATGTTGAGAGACGTGAAAGACGGCAGCCGGGAGCACCATCAGCCCTCGACGGGTCTGCCCTCCCGCGCCCAGGTGACGAAGCCACCAGTCAGATTGGCGGCACGGCGCCCATGGGCGAGCAGCAGGCTCGCGGCGATCGCCGAGCGGCTGCCGCTCTGACAATGCACCACGATGGGCCGGTCGGGGTCGAGCTCGTCCAGCCGGCCGGAGAGCTCCGCCAGTGGGATCAACTTCGCGCCGGGGAGGTGTCCAGCATCCCACTCGGTGCGGCCCCGGACGTCGAGAATCAAGTATCCATTGCGCCGGCCGGCCAGCTCCTCGGTGGAGAGCTGCTCAACGCGCTCCAGTTGCCGGCTGCCAGCCATCCAGAGCTTGAGGGCCTCGACCGCGAAATAGCCCCGCGCCCGGTCGAGCCCGATGAGCAGGAGGTTCTGGATGATCTGTTCGAGCCGGCCGGGGGCGGTGTCGTCCAGCAGCAGGTACAGGTCCTGGTCGTAGGGCAGCAGGGAGCCGGCCCAGGTGGTAAAGCTGTTGTTGAACGGGATATTGAGGGTGCCGGGAATGTGACCCGCGGCAAAATCCGCGGCGGGGCGGACGTCCACGATGACCGCCCCAGCGGCGAGCAGGCCCTGCATGCGGTGCTCGGCCACTCGCTCGGGCAGCGACAGGGCGCCCAGCAAGGCGGGGCCATCGCGGTTGATTCGCTTCATCTCGCCGAAGTAGCGGGGGGGCTCGGGCTGCCCTGCCAGCACCTGCTGCACGAACTCGCTCTCAGTATCCACCCCGAAGGCCCAGTTGAAACGGCGCTCGTAGCCGACCGTGGATTGCGGCACCGCGCTCATGCCCTTGCCGCACGCGCTGCCGGCCCCGTGACCCGGCCAGATCTGAAGATGATCGGGCAGGGTCTTGAACCAGGCCAGACTGCGGAAGAGCTGGCGCGCGCCGAGGTCGGCCGTGCCCTGGACGTGGGCGGCCTTCTCGAGCAGATCGGGCCGGCCGACGTCGTTGACGAACACAAAGTCGCCGGTGGCAATGCCCATCGGCTCGGCGGCGGAGGCGGTGTCGGTGACCAGAAAGCTGAGATGCTCCGGCGTGTGGCCGGGCGTGTGCACGGCGCGGAGCTCCACATTGCCGACGCGAAAGGTCGCGCCGTCGCTCAGCAGCACCACGCCCGGCTCGGCAGCGAAGCGGTACTGCCATTCGGGCGGGCCGCAGGCGGAGAGGTACCGGGTCGCGCCGGTGCGTGCCGCGAGCTCGCAGGTACCTGAGACGAAATCGGCGTGAATGTGGGTCTCGGTGACGGCGGTGATCCGCAAGCCCTGCCGTTCGGCGGCGGCGATGTACTGGTCGACGCGCCGATTGGGATCGATGACCACGGCGGTGCCGGCGGCCCCGCAGCCGATCAGGTAGCTGGCCTGGGCCAGGGGTTCGTCGAAGAGGCGAGTGAAGAGCATGGCGACCTCAGGATTCAGCGCCCAACGAACAGGACGAGCGCGCCGATCACCAGGACAAACACTCCGAAGGCGTGGCGAAGCTCGGTTTGCGATACGAACCGGACCAGCCGGGTTCCCCCCGCAACTCCGATCAAGGCGATGGCGGTGAAGAGGGCGATCGCGGGCCAATCCAGCACGACATTGCCCTGGTAGCGCGCGACGCCCGCGGTGCAACTTAGCAGAATCAGGACCAGGGAGGTGCCGACCGCCTGCTTGATCGGCAGCCCGCCGAGCACCGTGAGGGCCGGCACGTAGAGGAATCCGCCGCCCACTCCGACGAACCCAGTGAGGAGTCCGACCGCGCCCCCGATCAGTGTGATGAAAGGGATGGCTTTGCGACGGTGCTCCGGCTCGGCGCGGGGCGCCTTGCGGATGCCGCTGAGCAGCATGGAAGCGGATGCCGCGAGCATCACGATCGCGAAAACGGTGAGCTGCAGCTCGCCG
>DATCWE010000124.1:0-14069 GCA_036566495.1 Gemmatimonadales bacterium
GCATAGCCCCTGGTTTCGAAATCGAGGACGCTGGTTCCCGTGTAGGCAACCCGCGCGTCGCCGAGCCAGTCCCGCAGCACCCCGGTGTTCTCCTGCAGCAGCCGGTGGACCTCCCCGGGATTGCCAAGCGGAGGGATCAACCCGCCGCGCAGGCTGTCGTAGGCGAACTCGTCGTGATAGCGGGACCAGGCGGACGTGGCCAGACTGTCGCCCAGACGGACCCACCCGGAGTCCGCCAGCCTCCGATGCAGCTCCGCGAGGATACCGTCCACCAGCCAGGGATCCCGCAGGGCGGCGCGCAGGAAGGGGTTGAGCGGCTGTTTCGTCGCGGAAACCAGTGACAGCAGCCGGATGTCCCAGGGTATGGGATGCAGCAACGCAGTCGAGGGGTCCTCGTACCAGAGCTGGTTGTGCACGCCGTCCATGTGATAGGGATCGCCGACCAGCAGCAGGTACGCCAGCAAGCGCGCGAGCTCGGCGCGATCCAGGCGTCCCATGAGGCGCTGGTGCGCGGCGAAGTCGGTGCCGTTGAGGTCCTCGAGCAGCAGCCGAAGCTGGCCGGAATCGGGGCCGGTCGGACGCTCGCTCACGGCGACGCGGTCCCAGATGTACGGATTGGCAAACAGGTCCCGGGGCAATCCCTTGAAGTATTCGCCCCGCTCGGCGGCGTCGCCGCGGAAGATGTTGCCGGGCATCTGATCGAAGGGGCGGAGGAAGGATTCGTCCACCACCTCGATGAAGCGGAACATGCCGGCGAACTGATTGTTGAGCACGACGGGCACCACCGCCGTGCTCGGGGCCAGCAGGTCGAATTCCTGCGCGAGCCGGTTCGCGACGTAGGATGTCAACACATCCTTGGCCGAGAGCCCGAAGCTGCGGTAGCGCTTGTAGAACTCCTCACGCCGGGTGCGAACCGTCAGGGTCTTCTTCTCGGTGAGCCAGTGCACACTGTTGTCGCCGCGCTTGTGCAGGTGCACCGGGAGCAGGCGGTTACCCGGCTCCACCAGGTCCGCTTCCATCCACTCGGCCCAGTTGAGCTGGGGATCGCGGTACGCGTGGTCCAGCAGAGCGGGACTGACCTGAATGCGGATCCGGTCCGGATCGTCTCCCTCCAGGCGGATGCGCCGTTTGAGACTCTGCTCGGGCAACAGGGCCCTCAGCGCGCGGGCGCGGGCGGTGAACTGCTGGTCGACGGTGACGGATTCGGCCCAGAAATCGTCGAACTGGACCGCGCGCCGGAAGTCGAGCAACGCCGCCGCGGCGAGATAGCCAACCAGCAGCACGGCGGGCGCCGTCAACAGCACGGCATCACGCAGGCTCAAGCGGGGTCGACCTGGCTTGGAAAACATGCTCAGTACCGCGTGTCGTCGGCGCCGACGCCGAGTCCCTCGGTGGCCCACCACGGTCGCAACAGGACGCTGTCGGCCGCCAGCACGGTGGGCAGCAGCAGCGTGCGGGCCTGTGCCGCCGCCAGGCCGGCGGCATCGAGCCGGTTACGGTACGCCGGGACTACCATGCCCCAGGTGGCAGGGTCGGTGGGCTTGAAAAGCCGCAGGCGCAGGTGCACGTGCGCAATCCCGTCGCGCTGGGCGAAGACCGGCAGCGCCAAGGTGGCATTGCCCGCCTCGGCGCGCCAGGCGTACTGCCCGGTGCGGGTCAGAGCCCTGGTGTCCGCCTGGTCGAGGGGTAGCTCCGTTTCCGTTCCGGCGCCGGCTACACCTGCGCGCAGCGGACCGAGCACTACCGCCCGCTCGAGACCCAGGGAAAAGCCGCCGGTCTCAATGCTGAGCATGATGGCGCGGCCCGCCGGCTGCGCGAGCCGCAGCTCGTAGTCATGGAATTGGCCGTCTGCGGGGGCGCTCATCACGGTAAAATCGTCGCCCAACCGCACCGTGAGCTCCTGCAGCAGGTACGCGTCGAGGTAATTCTGGTAGAGCCGTACCACTTCGGCGAATTCGCCGCGAGCAGAGTAGAACGCGATGGCCCCGCGCACCGAGGGCAGGTGGCTGGGGTTGATGCGCAGCACCTGCAGGAATGCGTCGCGTGCTTCCGGGGCGGGGGCCCATCCGGCCAGCAGCCGGTTCGACAGCAGCGCCAGCGCGTAATAGTTGCGGTAATTGCGTGGGTCGAAGGTTACCAGCCGCTGGTACGTCTCGAGGGCGCGCTGCTTCGAGCCCAGTTCGGCATAGCTGCGTCCCAGCGCCACCAGCAGCCGTTCGCGCTCCTTGTCGAGCGCATGGCGCGCATCCCGGGCGGGGAACTGCCGGTCCAGCCGGGCCAGGTAGGTCGCGGCCTCCTGGTACCTGCCGGCACGCACCAGCCCCTCGCCGAGCTCGACGCGCCGAATCCAGCGATGCTCCCACACGCGGAGCGCGCGCTCCGCGAGGGTCAGCCCTCGGCGCCGAATGGGAGGCAGGGCGAAGGCCAGCAACAGGAGCGCGACGGCGCCGAGATAGCCCCACGCCAGGGCGCGATCATGGCGCCGGACGGCCTGCAGCCAGCGCGGGCGGTCCGGCCGCCACTTCATACGTCGATATTCTCCTGTCCGGTCAGCAGCGCGACTTTGCGGCCTCCGGTGGCGCTGCGCAGCTCGCCCAGGAAGCCCGCTTCATCCGCGCCGGGCTTGAACTCGACCGAATAGATCAGCTCCACCGCCCCGCCATCCTCCACGGTTTCGACGCTGAGCAGTGAGTGATCCCGCAGGTTGCGCAGGAAGATTTCCGTGAACGCCGTGTGATAGTCGAGCGCGGAAGGAGCGTAGAGCTTGAGCAGCATTTCGCGCGACGTGGTCGCGCCGATCTGAAAGCGCGAAAGAAAATAGACGATGAAGGAGATCGAGACGGTAAAGACCAGCGCGGTGAGATAGAAGCCGGTGCCGACCGCCATGCCGATCGCCATGGTCAGGAAGATGAAGGCGACATCGCGCGAGTCCTTGACCGCGTTGCGGAAACGGATGATCGAGAGGGCACCCACCAGCGTAAAGGCCCGGGCGATGTTGCTCCCGATCACCAGCATGATCACCGCGACGGTGACCCCCATGAGGATCATCGCGTGCACGAACGAGACCGAGTAGGACAGACCGCGATGGGTCTGGCGGTAGAAGTACGCGACGATGAGGCAGAGCACGAAGCTCAGGAACAGCGCCGCGAAGGTTTCCCAGATCCCGAATCCGGTGCCGGTAGCCGAGCCCGCCGTGATCTGCTTGATGAATTCGTCCACGCGTTCCCCCTGTTGGTCGGACCGCTCAGGTGAGCTGATGCTCGAAATACTCGCGATCGATCGCGCTGCAATACTTGGACAGGCGGATGATGCGCAGCTCGTGGCGCCGCGCCAGTTTGGTCAGCCAGACTGGTGCGCGGTGGTCGTACTTCACCTCCATCACCGTCGCACGCGGATCCAGAAGATACTTGCCGGTGTCGAACGGCCGAGCGATGTCGAGCCCGGCGGTGCGGTACTGCAGGCGGCTGTCGAAGGTGACGCGGAGCTCGCGGTCGTAGGCGCCGAACAGGGCGCGCCGGCGATACAGGATGCCGGCCCGGGGCTGCAGCCGGAGCCGTTGGGCCAGCGCCATCGCTTCCGAGGCGACCGGGTCGTCGGCGGCCAGGTCCCACTCCAGCTGCCCATCAGCCCTGAAGGCGGCGGCCGTCCGCTCCACCGACCAGACGGTACGGCGCTTCTGCACGGTCCGGTCCTGCCGCTGCTTGATTTCGATGAAGACCTCGTCGCTGCCAAGGTAGCGGCGAAACCGGAGCTTCCGCCGGTTCTTAAGGCCCTCGACCTTTTCCCAGAAAAAGGTGAGCTCCGGCGAGTCCCAGTAGATGGAAAAGACCCCGTATCCCTGCGCTCCTCCCGAGTGTGGATCCGGGACGACATACTCACCCAGCTCCGCGGACAGCTCCGGAATCGCGCGGGTGGCGACGAGGTATTTGACCTCGAACCGGTTGAACGTCGCAACACTGGAGGGCATAGAACCTGAGGAGCTTCTCAAGAAGCGTGCCTAGCCTTCTTCGCTTTCATACTGGTCCTTCAGGCGGGCCACGACGTTCGGATCCGCGAGGGTCGTGGTATCGCCGAGGGTGCGTCCTTCCGCAATGTCCTTGAGCAGTCGCCGCATGATCTTGCCGCTGCGGGTCTTGGGGAGATCGGCACTGAAGAAGATGTCGTCCGGACGCGCGATGGCGCCAATCTTTCTGGTCACGTGCTCCTTCAGGTCGTCCTTGAGCTCGCTGGTCGCGGCATGGCCATCCCGAAGGGTAACGAAGGCCGCGATAGCCTGGCCCTTGAGCTCATGGGCCTTGCCGACCACCGCGGCCTCCGCGACCAGCGGGTGGTCCACCAGCGCGCTCTCGACCTCCATGGTGCCGATCCGGTGGCCGGCCACATTGAGCACATCGTCCACCCGCCCCAGAATCCACCAATAGCCGTCCTCGTCCACCTTGGCCCCATCGCCCGCGAAGTACTTCCCGGGAAACCGGCTCCAGTAGGTCTCGCGATAGCGCTCATCATCGCCGTAGATGGTTCGCAGCATGCCGGGCCACGGCTCGGTAAGGGTGAGAAAGCCGCCGCCGTGGTCCAGCGGCTTCCCCTGGGTGTCCACCAGCTGCGCGCTGATACCGGGAAACGGGATGGTCGCGGAGCCGGGCTTGGTGGTCACCACCCCGGGAAGCGGGGTGATCATGATCCCCCCCGTCTCCGTCTGCCACCAGGTGTCGACGATGGGGCAACCCCCGCGGCCGATGTGCTGGTGGTACCACATCCAGGCCTCCGGGTTGATCGGCTCGCCGACCGAGCCGAGCAGGCGGATCGTGCCGAGCTCGTGGCGGCCCGGGTGCTCGGCGCCCCATTTCATGAAGGCCCGAATGGCCGTCGGAGCGGTGTAGAAGACGGTCACCCCATAGCGCTCCACCAGACTCCAGAAGCGGTCGCGCTCGGGCCAGTCAGGGGCACCCTCGTACATCAGGACCGTGGCGCCGTTGGCGAGCGGCCCGTACACCACGTAGGAGTGCCCGGTCACCCAGCCGATGTCCGCGGTGCACCAGAAGACGTCCTCCTCGCGAAGGTCGAAGACGTACTTGGTGGTCGCGGCGGCCTGCACCAGGTATCCGCCGGTGGTGTGCACGATCCCCTTCGGCTTCCCGGTGGTTCCCGACGTGTACAGGATGAAGAGCAGGTCTTCGGCGTCCATGACTTCGGGCTCGGCGTGGAGCGGAGCCGCGTCGAGCAGGCGATGCCACCAGTGATCCCGGCCCTCCTGCATGGTCGCGAACGCCTCGTCGCCGTCGGCGCCGGCGCGGCGCCGCACCACCAGGACGTGCCGGATGGTCGGACAGGCGGTGAGGGCCTCGTCGGCAAAACGCTTGAGGGGGACGACTTGTCCGCGGCGATAGCCGCCGTCCGCCGTGATCAGAACCTCCGCCTTGGCGTCGTTGATGCGATCGCGGAGGGATTCGGCGGAGAAGCCCCCGAACACCACGGAATGCACCGCCCCGATCCGGGCACACGCCAGCATCGCGATGGCGGCCTCGGGGATCATCGGGAGATAGATGGCGACCCGGTCACCCCGACGCACTCCGAGGCCGCGCAGAGCCGCCGCCGCCCGATTGACCTCGCGGGCCAGCTCCCAGTACGTCAGGGTCCGGCGGTCGCCGGGCTCGCCTTCCCAGATGAGCGCCGCTTTGTTGCGCCGGGGTCCCTGCAAGTGACGATCGAGGCAATTCACCGAAACGTTGAGCTGCCCCCCCACGAACCATTGCGCGTGCGGCGGATTCCAATCCAGCACAGCCGACCAGGGCCGGCTCCACTCGAGCATCCGGGCCTGTTCCTCCCAGAATCCCAGCCGGTCCGTGGCCGCCAGGCGGTAGAGTTCGACGGTGCCGGCAGCCCTGGCCGCGAACTCCGCAGGAGGGGGAAAGCGGCGCTGCTCGGAAAGCAGGGTGGAGAGTTGGTCGGTCATTGTCGCCCGGGAATCTGGGATCGGCAGCAGTTCGTTACGTCCCCTAATGAACACGCCGCCGGCGTTACTGCAAGGGCGGGTCAATGACGCAACCGATTGCGAGCGTGTGGGATAAGTCACGTGTTCGCGCTTGCAGATCCCCACGACCTGTCGCGGAGTGCGGTGTCAGAGGCACTCGAACCACGTGAAGCGGCCAGGGGTAAGTGATTCCACGCGTGCAAGTTGATGGCAATGGCATTGTCCTGGCGCTTGCGAATGTCATGTCAGTCACGCCGCCGACCGCGCGCTCGATCACTGCTCCCTGCGATTTGGGGCTGGAGACGCGCGTGTCGTTTCGCGAGGCAGCGATCGCCGAGCTGGAAGGTCTTTCCGAGGGCGGGACCCTGAGCGTGGACCTGGCGGGAACCGAGCGAGTAGATTCAGCCGGACTTTCCGCCCTGATGCTGATTCAGCGGCGCGCCGCGGAGCACGGGCAACGCGTCGTGCTGCAACACCCGAGCGACGAATTCCGCTTTCTGCTGGCCCTTACCCAACTGACGGATCTCTTCGAGCTCGAGAACTGAACCAGGGCACCCCCCAGTGTCTTCACGCCCCCGGCGACACCTGGACCTGATCTCGCTCAATCTCGTACTCCTGTTGGCCGCAAGCATTATTGGCGAGCGTGCCTACGGGCTGTACCGCAACTCCCTGGCAGTGCACCCGGACTGGAAATCGACCAAATCGCTGCTCTCGAAGCGGGTTATGGGAATGGAGCCGTTTGAAGACGGCCCCCAGACGCTGGCCCACAACCGTCTCAACCTGGGAGTCTGGTGGGGATTTCAGGAGGTCCGGTACGCGCGAGCGCTGCGGCTCACGCAACTGGACGCGGCGGTTCGCTTCGAGCCGGAAGGCTACGTCAATGTCCTTTATGACGTCGGAGCGGCGGGTTTTTCCGGGGTGCGTATCAGCGCTCGCCGGGAACTTCCGAGTGTCCAGTTCCGTGCGTCCCCGGAGGGAGAGTTTGTTGCTGTAGGCCGGCTTGCGCTGCCGGCCCCCGTGATGCCCAACGAGTGGCATGCCGTGCGGATTCGCTTTGATTCCACCCGGGCGAGCGTTTTCCTCGATGGGCGGTCGATCGGCGCTTTCGAGCGAGTCGAGCAGCCTCAACGGGTCGGATTTCGGGGTGGCCAGCGTGCCGCCTGGGTCGATGACGTGGTGCTCCGACTGGTCGATGGCGCAACCATTCGGGAGAGCTTCCGCAACACGCGCGGCTCCCTCCGCAGGACGCTCCTCTTGTTCTCCTTCGGGGGCATGGCCGTTCTGATGGGAGGTCTCCTCGTCGGCCGGAGCTTCTCTATTCCCGCCCGCAATCGGTGGCTGGGCACCGTGATCGTGAACCTCGGCGCCATTGTCCTCGCCGGTTGCGCGTACCTGCTCCAGTTCTCCTCGTCAACGCGGTATGCGCCCGCAGGTGGGACGGTCAGGCGCGCCGAGGTCCAGGGGATGACCGAGGCCCAGCGCCGGATTCTCACGGAACTGGAGGCGGAATACCATCGGCCACCTGCCGACGGGGTGTATCGGATTCTCTTCCTGGGCTCTTCACAGACTTGGGGCGCGGGGGCCCTCACTCCGGACGACATCTGGGTTCGGCGGTTGGAGGGGATGCTCAACCACGATGGTCGCCAGCGGTCCTTCGAGTGCATCAATGCCGGTATCTCGGGTCTCACCTCGCCGCAGGTCCTCGAGTTACTCCGAGAGCTGCTTCCTCTCCGCGCGCAAGCGGCGGTCGTCAACCTATCCAACAACGATGTCGACACCGCGAGGTTCCGAGCGAACCTGGATTCGATCGTTGCAACGCTGGCGAATGCCGGCATCCGCGGCGTCCTGTTACTGGAGCCCAACTCGCCTGAACGACGCATCACCGACAGCCCTCACGGCGATCTCGCGGTCAAGCACAAGATCGTCTCGGAAGTCGGGAGGGCCCGTGGCATCCCGGTGATCGACCTGCAGCGCTACCTCGCCGAGCGGAACCAAACCGGGTTCCTCTGGTGGGATTTTGTGCACCTTACCTCATTGGGGCAGCGACTGGTCGCCGAAAAACTCCACACCGACCTGCCCACCTTGCTGCAACTGCGATAGCCCTCGCTCGGAGCACACGGCCCCCCGGGATTCGCCACCCCCTGGCCTATATTGTTGCTCGTGCCGTCGTCCGCGGAAGCACCCCTCCTTGAAACACAGAACCTCGAGCGCCGTTTTGGTGCGGCGCGCGCGCTGCGCGGCGTTTCCCTTTCCGTCCGCGCGGGTGAGTGCCACCTGGTGGTGGGTCCCAATGGGGCGGGGAAGACGACGCTGCTCCGCATTCTGGCCGGCCTTGCGCGTCCCACCTCGGGCTCGGTCACCCGGTCCGACGGCCGGCGGAGCATCGGGCTGCTTTCCCACCAAAGCCAGCTCTACGGTGATTTGACCGCGGTCGAAAACCTCGCGTTCGCGGGGCGATTGTATGGCGTCGCCGAGCCGACCGAGCAAGCCCGCGCCCGCCTGGCCTCCGTGGGGCTGGCCGAGCGGGCGGATGAGCCGGTCCGCGCCCTTTCACGGGGCATGGTGCAGCGGGTGGCCATCGCGCGGGCCCTTCTGCACGGTCCGCGCGTCTTGCTGCTGGACGAGCCCTTCACGGGCCTCGACTCCCAATCGAGCGAGCTGACCCTCCGGCTGCTGGCCGCCGAGCAGGCGGCAGGCCGGGCGCTCGTACTGGTGACCCACGACGCCCAGGAAGCCTGGGAGCTGGCCACCCATGCGCACTTGCTGGTGCGGGGAGCCTGGGCCTTCAGCGGTCCCCGGGAAGCCAGCCTGGAAACGTTTCTGCGGCGGTGCCGAGAAGCCACCCATGGGTGAATTCCTCCGGGTGGCGCTTGCGGTCGCCGCCAAAGACCTTCGGGTCGAGCACCGCAGCAAAACGGCGCTGGTCTCGGCGATCGCGTTCGCCGCCCTGGTGCTGGTGATTTTCAATTTCGCGCGCGATGCGGCCGCGCTCTCGCGGGAGGCGCTGGCGCCCAGCGTGCTTTGGATCACCTTCAGCTTCTCCGGCGTCATCGCGCTGAATCGCTCCTTCGCGCTCGAGCGGGAGAACGCGGCGCTCGACGGGCTGCTGCTGGCGCCGGTCTCCCGCAGCGCGCTCTTCTTCGGGAAGTACCTCGCCAACCTCGCCTTCGTCTTCACGGTGGAGGCGGTGGCACTGCCGTTGTTCGTGCTGTTCTTCGGCGTCGATCTGACCGGGGTGGTCGGGGGTATCGTGCTGACGGCCATTCTTGCCACGCTCGGCTTCGTGGCGGTGGGCACCGTCTTCGCCGCCATGACCGTGCGCACCCGATTTGCTGAGCTGATGCTGCCCCTCCTCGTGCTGCCCTTCCTGCTGCCGCCGGTCATCGGGGCCGTCCAGGTGACGGCGCGGTTGCTGGCGGGGCGCCCGCTAGGCGAGATTGCGGGGTGGCTCCGGATCCTGGGATTCTACGATCTGGTGTTCATCACCCTGTGCCTGCTCCTTTTCCCGCCCCTGATGGACGAATGATGAGCGACGCCCTTGCGGCCCGGCGCGCCACCCGGCGCGGACTCTATGTGACCACGCTGGGCCTGCTCGGACTGGCCGGCGTGTATGTGCTCGCCCTCCGCTACACTCCGATGGAGCGCTTCCAGGGGCTGCCGCAAAAGATCTTCTATGTCCATGTTCCCGCGGCCTGGTGCGCCCTGCTGGCGTTTTCGCTGGTCGGGATTGCCAGCGCGCTCTTTCTCTGGCTGCGGGATCCCCGGCTCGACCTCTTTGCCGAATCGGCGGCCGAAGTAGGACTGGTGTTCAGCGTAGTGATGCTGACCACGGGGCCGCTGTGGGGGAAGCCGGTGTGGAACACCTGGTGGACCTGGGACGCGCGCCTCACTTTTACGCTCATCCTGTTTTTTCTGTTCTTGGGCTATCGGGCCCTGCGAGGGGCGCTGCAGGATCCCGATGAACGGGCCCGCTTCAGTGCCGTGGTCGGAATCATGGGGCTGGTGCTGGTGCCCTTCGTACATCTCACGGTCTACCTGTTTCGCACCCTGCACCCGCAGCCGATCGTACTCAAGCCGAGCGCCCCCTCGCTGCCCGACGAGATGCTGCGCACCCTGCTGGTCTCGGTGGTGGTGTATACGGTGCTGCTGCTCGGCTTCCTCATGACCCGTTATGGCCTGGGAACGCAGGCCCGCCTGAAGGGAGGAGACCATGCCGGCTGATCCCAGCGCAAACGCGGGCTACATGATTGCGGCGTATGTGGTCACGGCGGTCATCCTGGCGGGTTATGCCCTCGCGCTCTGGAGGCGAGCCAGGCGGCCGTGAGCCGCCTCGGGGCCCTTCATTTCGGTTCCGGTCCGATGCTCATGCGCCCTCCCGACGCCCGTTTTACCCAGCCCTTGATCTGATCGCGGTTGGCTTCGCGCTCCAGCGCGGAGTGCAGGGTCTTGGTCTTGAGCAGCGCCTGGAACAGCAGCCGGCTCCGCCGACCCAGCAAGTCCACGACTCGGCGCAGGAAGGAGGGATAGAGGGCCGCAGCGCCGCGGCGCGGACCATACAATCGCTCCATGGCTTCGCGCGGCAAGAACACCGCGTGGCGGAGCAGCTTCCAGCGCCCTCGCAGCCCGCGGTCGCGCGCCAGCGCGAGGTAGGTTTCGGGCAGCTCCAGGTGCGTGCTCAGCACGTGGCGCCGGGCGAGCTCCACCACGGCATCGTCCGCCGGCTCATGGCGGAGCGCGTCGAACACCGGAGCCGGGATCGGCGTGTGCAGGATGGTGGTCGCCAGGCGCAGGGCGGTGTAGATGAAGCCCGAGACACCCCAGGCGTTGGCGCGTTCCGCAAACACACCCCAATCCAGCTCCGCGCCGTGCTTGGCGACCACGACGTCGAGATCCACTACGCCCTTGAGCGCCGACCAGTTGAACCCGTGGTGATAGGAGCCGTGCAGCGCCACGTGGAGCAGCAAGTCTTCCGGGGCCAGGAGGAGAACCGGGACGCCTTCCAGGGTTGCCGGTCGGGCGCGCGACCATAACCCGGCGAGGTCGATCCGGAACGGGCTGACCGGCCGCTCGATGGTCCAGTGCACTTCCAGCACGGGTGCCCCCGGCTTGTACAGCTTGGCCAGGTGATGCCAGCGGCTGCAGAACTCCTCCAGGTCCGGTCGCGGCACCGGCCCGTACCCCAGAGCCAGGGCGATGCGCTCGGCCTCGGCGAGCCGATCTCTCGGCACCATGAGGTCGACATCGGCCATGCTGCGGAGGGCCGGCTCCGCGTATACGAACCGGCAGAGGTGCACTCCCTTGAGCAGCAGCACCGGGATCCCCGCGCCCGTGAGGGCGGCCGCGATGCGGCGGGTTCCTCGGAGGTAGACCGCGTTCTGGACGGCCGAGTCGACGTACTGAGCTCGGAGCCGCTGCTGCACGGCGGCAGGAACCCGCTCTGGCAGAGGCCCGTCCGTCAGCAGCCGATAAGTCAATCCCCCGAGCTGATAGCGCAGCGCCTCGTCCGCCAGAAAGTTCCATTGGCCGGAGTCCAGTTGCGCTGTCACGGTTGCCGCCTGATGGCGCAGGACAGCCAGCCAGACGCCCCGGGCGGCGAGCTGGGCGGGACTCAGCGCGGGATCGCTTCCGGTTTTCGGGGTCGGATGGTTCACCGGTAGGGCCTCGCCTGGGTCTGGAACAGCTCAGCATAGACGCCGTCGCGCTGCAGCAGCTCTGCATGAGCGCCGGCCTCCGCGATCCGACCGTCCACCATGACCAGGATACGGTCCGCCATCCGCACCGTCGAGAGCCGATGGCTGATGAGAATCGCGGTGCGACCCTTGGCCAGGGCATGAAACTGCTCGAACACCGCCGCTTCGGCCTTGGGGTCGAGCGCCGCGGTGGGTTCGTCCAGCACGATGATTTGCGTGTCGCGCAGAAACGCGCGCGCCAGCGCCACCTTCTGCCACTGGCCGATGCTGAGCTCCGCGCCCTTCTCGAATTGCCGGCCTAGTTGGGTTTCGTAGCCTTCCGGCAGCGCTGCGATCGCGGCATCGGCCCCGGTGCGATGGGCCGCTTCCTCGATGCGGGGGCTCTCGGGAGGCAGCGACACGTTCCCCAGCCAGATGTTCTCCCGGGCGGTCAGGTGGTACCGGGCGTAATCCTGGAATACGACCGCGAGCTCGTCCCGCAGGTCATTGACGCGCAGCTCCCGCAGGTCGGTCCCGTCGAAGCGGACCGTGCCCGAGGTGGGGTCGTACAGGCGGCAAAGTAATTTCACCAGTGTCGTTTTTCCGGAACCGTTCTCGCCTACCAGCGCGACGTGCTCTCCGGGCCGGATCTGCAGGCTCACGTCCTTGAGGACGTCCGTTTCGGTTCCCGGGTAGCGGAAGCTGACGCCCTCGAACGCGATGCCCTGCTGCAGCGGACGCGGAAACGGCCGCGGCGAAGCGGAATCCACCACCTTTGGCCGCAACTGGAGGAACCGCGTGAAGTCGCTCAGGAAGAGGTTGTCCTCGTAAAGGCCCGCGAGCCCATCCAGCAACTGACGGAAGAGGTCCTGGATTCGCTGAAAGGCCCCGAAGTACATGACCATCGAGCCCAGGGTGATGGCGCCGGCGAGCGCCCGGCCGCTGATGAAGAGGAGCGAGGCGAAGACCGCCGCGACAGCCACGAGCTGGGCCAGCAGGGCGGCGATGGCGTGCCGCGTCACCAGGCGCAGCCGAGTCGTGCGAAGAAACCGCCGCAGCTCACGATAGCGCTCGCGGAATACCTGCCCGAGTCCGAAGAGCCGGATCTCCTTTGCGAACTCCATGCCGGTCAGCAGGGTATTGAGATAGCGTGCCCGTCGCTGCACCGAGGTGTTCCGCCGGTTCCAGGCGTACAACCGGCCGGAATGACGCGTCTTGAACAGGACGCCAGGCAGCGCGGCGCCGAGCAGCCCGACGACCAGGATCCAGTTCATGGAAATCAAAAGCCCCGCGACGGCGATCAGCGACAAGCCACCCTGTCCGATCTGCGACACTTCGGCCACGATACGTCCCGGCCGGGAGGGCGCGTCCTCCTGGGCCCGGTGGAGGGTGTCGTAAAAGTCGGGGTTCTCGTAGTACTCGAGATCGAGCTCCACCGACTTGGCGTGCAACATCTCGTTGACGCGGTCGGCCAGGCGCAGCGATTGGACTTCGCTCACCAGGGCGGAGAGCGTGCTGAGGGTGGCGGCGACGGCGGCCACGGCCCCCGCGATCAGGATCAGGCGGACGATGCGGCCGGGGTCGTGACTCGGACCCGCGAGCTCGGCGCTTACGCCATCGACAATGAGCTTGAGCAGGTAGAGCGCCAGAACCGGAATGACGCCTTGGAGCACGAGCAATCCGCCCTGCAGCGTGGTCCAGCCGGGCGCGCTGCGCCACAGCAGAGCCAGGCCCTGCCGCAGCGGTGCGGGGTCGAAGGTGCGTAGCAGCCGCGCTCGCGATTGGTCCATGGGCTACGTGTACGTGTGTTCGAACCAGCGGATGAACCGGCCCGTCATCATGGCGCGGAGCAGCAGATCCATATACAGCGAGTCGTGCTCGCGGCCGAGCTGGGCGGGCCACTGGGAGAGCAGAGTGCGCAACCGCGGCAAATCGAGGCAGCGGCTCGCGGTGTCGTTGTGCTCCAGCCGCCCCAGCTCGGCCTCGAGGTCCCCCCGCATGGTGGGAAGCCATTCGGACCAATCCGCCGCCTGGGCCCCATAGCGATCGCGGTTCAGTACCGACGCGGGCAAGCGGTTCTGCATGGCCTCACGAATGAGCCAGCGGGTGCGCCCGTTCCGTAAGAACAGGGTCCCAGGGATGGCCAGGCAGAACTCTACGACGCGCACGTCGATCGCGGGTTCACGGGTTTCGATGCCGAACCAGGGCCGGTAACCATTGGTGACATCCGCACCATCCGCGGGAGAGTTGAGCCCGTGGACGCGGTAGGCCACACTCCCGGCGCGGCGAGTCCGGGCGCTGTCCCCGCCCTCGGCGAGGACCCGCTCGGCTACATGGGTCACCGCCGCAAACTCCGGATGGATCCCGGAGTATTTGGCGACTTTCGCGGCAGCCTGCTGGGGAGTCCGCGGCTGCTGCCCGCGGCTGCC
>DATCWE010000362.1:0-3225 GCA_036566495.1 Gemmatimonadales bacterium
CGCAGGCCAGCCGGTGCGGCCGACCAGCGCGGCCGGAGGGAGGCGAGGGCCGCCCCCAGCACGAGCGCCAGGCCGACGCTGGGGAGGAACAGCGTCCGTTCGGCCATGAGGATTCCGGTGGCCGCGGCGACATTGCTGACCGGCGCCAGTCCGAGCAGCATCCAGAGCAGCCCGAACGCCAGCACCGGCCGGCGGCGCCAGTTGCGCGCGACGAGCGCGGCGACGGCCGCCAGCAAGATCAGTCCGGCGAAGTGAGCGAACCCCGGCGAAGCGCTGACCGGAAGCGCCGGCGGTCCGTACTCCGCCTGCAGGTGGGCCGGCCAGAGCAGCAGGCGCGCCCACTCCGGCACCACCGCGAGCATGGCGATGGCGCGGCTTCCCGCCCCAACTCCCCGGAAGATCGCGGCCGGGTTCTCGCCCGCCAGACCGCCCAGCACGGCCAACCGCAGCAGCAGGCCAACCACGACCGCAGCGCCCTGCAGGACATAGAAGTCGCCCGGGCGCTCGCGCCGCTGCCGGGCCAGCGTGAGCTGCGCTGCCGCGAGCAGCAACGGGATGACATACCCGGTTTCCTTGGCGAGAATGCCCAGCAATGTGAGCCCCGCCAGCAGCAGGCGCTGAAGCTGCGAAAGCTCCCCTTGCGCAGACCACGCCAGGTACCGTTCGACCGCGAGCAACGCACAGATCGCCGCGAGCAGCTCGGCCTGACCGACCACATTCGCCACCACTTCGACGTGCACGGGGTGCAGAGCGAAGAGTACGGCGGCGAGCAGCGCCGCGGGCGGCGGTAGTAGGCGGCCGCAGAGCCGGAACACCAGCGCGGCTGTGACCGCCGCGAGCAGGATGCTCACGGCGTGGAAGACCATGGGGCTGCCGCCCCCCAGGGCCCACTGCAACGCGAACAGCTGGCTGGTGAGCGGCCGATAGAGCAACCCCGCGGGCCAGTAGCTCGAGTGCCAGAGCTCTCCGGAATGGGACAGTCCGTGGACCAGGGGATTCTGCAGGATGACGAGCACGTCGTCGTAGACGAACCCGTTGAACAGGGAGGGCAGGGCCAGGGCAGCGGCCAGCGCCGCCACCACGGGCGCGCCGTGCTTCACGGCTTGGTGCCGATCCTCATATAGGCGGCGACGCTATCCCCCACCTGAATGTTGATGCTGCCCGGCGGTGCTCCCGCGCGCAGCGCGGAATCGGCCTTGAAGCGCAGCCACTGCCAGGTTTCGCGCTGCCAGTCGTAGGAGATCCCAACCCGCGCGGCGTCGAGTGCTTCCTGATAGTTGCCCAGCTGCATCAGGCAGGCGACGAGGGAGGCGCGCGCAGCCATGTTATTGGGATGGATCTGCAACGACTTGCGGTAGAGCTCCAGCGCGGGATAACAAAACCCCTTGAGGCGGAGTTTGTTGGCGTAGTCGAGATACACCTGGCTGACTTTGGGGGGGGAGTACGCGATTGCCAGGCGATACTCCCGCTCGGCGCGGCCTTCCGACCCGGCCAGGAAGTACATCTCCGCCAGCGCGTGGTGGGCGCGGTAGCTCCGGGGAGCATCCCGGTTGGCCGTGTCGTACCAGAGGCCGAATTGGTCCGCCCACACCGGGTGTCGCGTCGTGCTGCGCGCCACCCCCAGGATGAGAAGGGCTCCCACCCCCGCGGCGAGCGCCAGGCGCGCCGACTCGCTGGCGCGCTCGGCCAGGAGGGCGCCCAGCCCACCGAGGGCGAGCATGGCCCCCACGCTGGGAAGGAAGAGCGTGCGCTCGGCGAGCACGATGCCGGTCGGAACCAGCACGTTATGGATCGGGAAGAGCGCAATCGCCATCCAGGCGATTCCGAAGGTGATCGACGGCGCGCGGCGCCACGCCAGTAGCGCCGCCAGCAGGGTGCCGAGCACCAGCAAGGCCCCCAGCGTCTGATCGGGCCCCCACGATGTTTGCGCGACGATCTCCTCCGGGCTGTAATCGGCCTGGAGATGCGAAGGCCACAGCAGCAGACGGAACCAGCGTGGCACCACCGCCAGCATGGTGAGCCCGCGTTGCCCCATGGTGAGGTAAGCAAGCCCTTCTGCGGTGAAGGTGCCGACCAGGTCGCCTCCGAGCACCAGGGTGCGCACGCCATAGAATGAGACCGCCACCAGCATGAGCAGGAGCAGGAGGCGGCGGCCCCGGGCTATCCGGTCGCGAATCGGCTCGTCCGCGGGCAGCAGGAGGACTTCGGCGGCGACCAGTAACCCGGGCAGCACCAGAGCGTTCTCCTTGAAAAAGCAGCCGACCAGGTAGATACCGGCCAGGGTGAGCTCGGTGCGGGCGGCCAGCGGTCCGCCCGCCCGCCGCGCGCGCAGGTAGTACGCCACTGCAATGCAGCAGAGCAGACCGACCCAGAGCTCGCCCTGATTCACCCCCATCGCCACGGCTTCGACATGGACCGGGTGCACGGCAAACAATGCCGCGGCGGCAAATGCGGCCGGAAAGGGGAGCAGCCGGCGGGCCAGGCGAAAGAGGGCCAGGGCTACGGCGGCATACAAGGCATAACTGACGATCCGAAAGAACATCGGCGAGCCTTGCCCGACGGCCCATTCAATCGCGTAGGAAAACACCGCGAGGGGGCGATAGAGATCCGGCGTAAACGGCTTGGGCCAGTAGGGTTGGGCAAAGAGCTGGTAGGAGTGCAGCAGATCGTGAACGGCCCCGTTTTTCCAGATGATCGGGAAGTCGTCCTGGGCAAACTGATTGAACAGGCCCGAAATCGAGGCGGCCAGGCTGAGAAATACGAGGCCGAGGTCCGGCAGCCACGCCCGGCGGGCGCGCGTCGTTGCACCGACGGCGGAAGCGGTCACGGGTCGCCTTTCAGGATCGTCACGAGGAGCCGGGGGGGTGTCCGGCTTGCAAAGTCCAAGGGGAGGTTCCTGTGACACCCCTCACTTTGAGGCCGGTAGCCCCCACCATCGCGTTGAATGGTAATGGGTTAGAGAAACCGTCGGCGAGTGGCACCATCGTTGCTCTTTGTCCCGCCGGCAACAGTTCTCACTGCAAGTCCGTGTGGGATGGGCCGCAGCACTGCGTACACTTTCTTCTTTTGGGAGGCTCAGATGTTGAACCGTAAGGGCTTTACGCTGATCGAGTTGCTCATCGTAGTCGTGATCATCGGCATTCTGGCCGCGATCGCGATTCCGAAATTCGCCGCGACGAAGGACAAGGCGAAGCTGGCGTCGGTCAAGACCGACGTGCGTAACCT
>DATCWE010000392.1:0-23765 GCA_036566495.1 Gemmatimonadales bacterium
CGACGGCCGGTTGGGCCGGGTGGCCTGGCGCACCGTCGCCGTCGGGCACGGCGAGACCGCCGACGCGGCCTATCGTGCCGCCCTGGCCACCATGTTCCCGCCGGATCCCGCCGCCCCATGACGCATGACGTGACCCTGATCCCGGGAGATGGGATCGGGCCCGAAATCACCGAGCAGACCGTGAAGGTGGTGGCCGCCGCCGGCGCCCTGGTGCGCTGGGACGTGCAACAGGCGGGCATGGCGGCCTTTCAGGCCGGCGGCAATCCGCTTCCCGAAGCCACGCTGGACAGCATTCGGCGCCACCGGACGGCGCTCAAGGGCCCGCTGACCACCCCGGTCGGCGCGGGCGCCGGCTTTCGCTCCGTCAACGTGGAGCTGCGCAAGACCTTCGAGCTCTACGCCAACGTGCGGCCGGCGCTCACGATCCAGCCGGGCCGCTACGACGGCGTGGACATCGTGCTGGTGCGGGAGAACGTGGAAGGGCTCTACTCGGGCGTCGAGCACTTCATCAAGGTGGGCGACGACCCCCACGCGGTCGGGGTGTCCCAGGCGATCGTCACCCGCTACGCCTGCGAGCGGGTCATCCGCTACGCCTTCGAGTACGCGGCGCGGCACGGCCGCAAGCTGGTCAGCATCGTCCACAAGGCCAATATCCTGCGGATGGCGAGCGGGTTATTCCTCGAGGTGGGCCGCGCCATCGCGCAGGAGTACGCGGGCAGGGTGCGGACCAACGAATACATCGTCGACAACTGTGCGATGCAGCTCGTGCTGCGCCCGGAGCAGTTCGACGTCATCGTCACCACCAACCTGTTCGGCGACATCCTGAGCGACGAGATCTCCGGGCTGGTCGGCGGACTCGGCTTGACGCCGGGGGGCAACATCGGGACCTCCGCGGCGATCTTCGAGGCGGTGCACGGCAGTGCGCCCGACATCGCGGGGAAAGGCGTCGCCAACCCCGCGGCCCAGATGCTGGCGGCGGCGATGCTGCTGGACCACCTGGGCGAGGTCGCCGCGGCGCGCCGCATCCGGGAGAGCATCACCGCGACCATCCGGGATGCCGGGATCCGGACCCGGGATCTGGGCGGGACGGCGGGCACCAGGGAATTCGGCGATGCGGTTGTCGCTCGCCTCGGTTGAGCCGCCCGCGCCCTGTGCGCGGTGCCGGCAACGGGTGGCCGGGGTCAAGTGGGGCGACCTGTGTCCCGATTGCCAGGCGGAGCTCCGGCGGCGTGCAAGACCGCTGGCGCGGATCATCTCCCTTCTCGCCGCGCTGCTCGTCATAGGATACGCGTGGCTCCGGATCCCTCTGGGGCCAGTCAGCCGCATCTGGGTCGCGGCCATCGCGATCGCCACCATGTTCCTGGTGCGCAAGATCGTGACCCAGATCGCGATGGAGATCATGCGGAAGCCATCCGGAGGTACGCCATGAGGATCCTTGTGTTGTTGCAGCGTTGTCTCGGCCTGGTCTCCTTCGCGCTGCTGCTGCAGGCGGTCGCACCGCCGGCCGGCCGCGCCCAGACCGGGCTCACCATTTACAGCGACGGGCGCGTGCTGGTGCGCCGCACCCTGCCGGTCGCGGTGGCGTCCGGGATGAGCAATCACCGCCTCTCGCTCGGCGTGCTCGATCCCAGCAGCGTCTTCGCGCTCGATTCGGGCGTCGTGCTGCTCGGCGCCGCGTACGACGAATCGGTGGACGAGCAGAACACCATGCGCCGCGCCGTGGGCCAGGGGCTCAAATTCTGGACCGGCCGGGGAGGGGCGCTCGATACGGTCGCCGCCACCGTCGTCGGCGTCAATCCGGAGCGTTTCCGGCTGACTGACGGCCGGGTCGTCTTTCAGCGCCCCGGCACACCGCTCTATCCCGCCGAGCTGGTGCTGCCGGACCCGACGCTCGCGCTGGCGCTGCGCAGCCCCGCGGCGCGGAGCTCGCTGCGGCTGGGGTACTTCACCCAGGGCGCCTCGTGGAGCGCGGCCTACACGGTGATCCTGGGCCGCGGCACCGCGCGGGTCAGCGGCCACGCGGCGATTCCCTCGGCGTCCCTGCGCGTGAGCGATGCGGAGGTGCAATTGCTGGCGGGCTCGGTAGGGCGGGCGACTCCAGGACCGCGACCGAGGATGGAGTTCGAGGCCAAAGCCATGGCCGACATGGCGCAGAGTGCGGCGGGGGAGCAGCAAATCGGAGAGGCGCACCTCTACACGATCCCGGGCCGGATTTCTCTCGATCCCGGCGTGACCAGCAGCGTCGCGTTGTTCGATCCCGCGACTGCTCCCTGGGAGCGAGCCTACGTGCTGCGCGGCCAGCTCAACTACTACGGGCCGCTGCAGCAATACGGCAATGAGGAAAACAGCGTGCCCGTCGAGGTGTGGTACACCCTGAAGCGGCAGCCCAAGACGCCCTTCGGCGACTTGCCGCTTCCGCAGGGCAGCTACCGGCTGTACGAAGCGGACGCCGCGGGCCGGCTGCAGCTCATCGGCGAATCAGCGGCCGGCCACATCGCGGCGGGGAGCGATGTGCGGCTTCCGGCCGGCTCGGCGTTCGACCTGACCGCCACCCGGGTCCAGACCAGCTACTCCACGCGCCGCGACTCCACCCGCACCATCGCCACCGCCGACTACCGGGTGACCATCAAGAGCGCCAAGGACAGCGCGGCGACGGTCGAGGTCCTGGAGGAGCGGGGCGGGGAATGGTCGATCGTGTCGAGCTCGCTCCCGGCGGAGAAGCTCTCCAGCACGCGGACCCGCTTCCGGGTCAGGGTTCCGGCCCAAGGAGAAGCGACGCTGACGTACCGGGTCCGGGTGGTGTGGTGACTCCGGTCACCCTCGCGCACGTATCGGATCTGCATTTCGGCCGGGATGCCCAGCTCGACCAGATCGAGGTGCTGGAAGAGCTGATCCCGGAGCTGCACCCTGACGCCGTGGTCGTCGCGGGAGACCTGACCCAGCGAGCCCGGCACGGCGAATTCCAGCGCGCCCTCGCGTTCGTCCAGCGGGTGGGGCGTGCGGCGCCGACCCTGGTGATCCCCGGCAATCACGATACCGAGTGGTGGCGCAGCCCCTTCGGGATCCTGGGCAAGCAGCGCCTGTACCGGAAGTATCGCCGCTACTTCGGGCCCGAGCTGTCGCCGCGGCTGGAGATTCCCGGAGCCGTGCTCGCCGGTGCGCTCACCAGCCACGGCGTGGCGCTCGGATCGATGACCTGGAACCTGAACGACATGGCGGTCAAGGGACATCTGCCCGGCTCCGAGGTGGTGCGGGTGGCCGGCTACTTCGAGAGCGCTCCGCCGGGTGCTGCGCGCGTCATCGTGATGCACCACAACCTGCTGCGCGGCGCCATCTCCGGCCGGATGGGGCTGGCGCGCTGGCGGCAGGCCCAGGCCGCGCTGCGGAAGAGCGGGGCGGACCTGGTGCTGTGCGGGCACGACCACCAGGAGGGCTGTGGCGAGCTGGAGAACGCCTTCGTGGTGGGCACCGCCGGAACCCATACCGATCGCTGCCGGGGCAATCGCGCCTCGGCCTTCAACCTGGTTTCGATCGATCAGAGCTCGATCAACATCCAGCACCACCGCTGGGACAGCGGAACCAAGCGGTTCCTGCCCTCCGATCTGGAGCGCTTTGCCCGGACGCGGCGCGGGTGACCGCGGCGCCGCAGCTCGAATTGGCGCTGGCGCGCACCTCCCCAGGCTGGGACCTTCCGGCCCGGCTCCGCGCCCACGGCCTCCCGGATTCCATTCCGGTGGTTCCTCATGCCAACCGCAGGGTACTGGTATCGCTCACCGCCCGCGGGGCGCTGCGGGTGCACCTCGGGTATACCATGGCGCCCGACGAGGTCGTGGCCGCCATTGCGCAATGGGCCCGGCCGCGGACCCGTAAGCTCGAGCGGCGCGCCGCCCAGAAAGTCCTCACAGCGTTTCCCGTGCACGAGCACGTGCCGCCGGCCCGCGAGCGCCGCCGGCCGGATCCTCCGCGTCCCGGCGACCAGCGGCTGCTGGCGCGGCTGCAGCAGCTCCATGACGAGCTCAACGCGCGCCATTTTCAGGGCACGTTGGGCCTCGTCAGTTTGCTGCTCTCCTCGCGGATGCGGCGGAGGCTCGGCGAATTCCGGCCGGGCGAATCGCCGGGCGCGCCGCACGAGATCAGCCTTTCGCGCCGCCACCTACGTCGGGACGGATGGCTCGCAGTGCGCGAAACCCTGGCCCACGAGATGGTGCACCAGTGGCAGGCCGAGACGGGTCGCCGACTGGATCACCGCGCGGAATTCCGCCGCAAATGCGCCGCGATCGGCATCGAGGGCAGCGCCGTCCGCCGAGTCGGCAACGATCTCCTGCGCGGTGTCTGAAGGCCGCTTCCGGCTACCTGCCCGCCGTCTCCCGCAGTACCTTTCCCCGCTCGCCAACGGCTCCTTTCCAGAGGTGGTGATGGGCTTCGAGGGGGTGGATTTCTACCGGATCGACGGGTTGCTGTCCGAGGAGGAGCGGGCCGTCCGCGATACCGTCCGTGCGTGGGTGGACGAGCAGCTCATGCCGGTGATCGGCGACTGCTACATCGAAGGCAGATTTCCCAAACAGCTCATTCCGGGCCTCGCCGAGCTCGGCGTGCTGGGCGCCAATCTCCCCGAAGAATACGGCTGCGCCGCGCTCAACAACGTCGCCTACGGGCTCATCATGCAGGAGCTCGAGCGGGGCGACAGCGGGATCCGCTCCTTCGCCTCCGTGCAGGGCGCGCTGGTGATGTATCCGATCCACGCCTTCGGCTCCGAGCAGCAGAAGCGGCACTGGCTGCCGCGACTGGCCGCGGGAAAGGAAATCGGCTGCTTCGGGCTCACCGAGCCCGATTACGGCTCCAACCCCGGCGGCATGATCACCACGGCGCGGGAAACCGGCGACGGCTGGGTCCTCAACGGGACCAAGATGTGGATCACCAACGGCAGCCAGGCCACCGTCGCGGTGATCTGGGCCAAGACCGGCGACGTGGATGACGTAAAGTCCATCCGCGGCTTCATCGTCCCCACCGAGACCAAGGGCTACGCGGCCAAGGACCAGAAGGGCAAGCTCTCGCTGCGCGCCAGTGATACCAGCGAGATTCACCTCGAGGAGGTCCGGCTTCCCAAGGATGCGATCCTGCCCAAGAGCGGCGGCATCAAGAGTCCGCTGAGCTGTCTGACCCAGGCCCGATACGGGATTTCCTGGGGCGCGATCGGCGCGGCGATGGCGTGTTATGACGAGGCGGTGAGTTACGCCAAGAATCGCGTCATGTTCGGCAAGCCCATCGGGGGGACCCAGATCCAGCAGGTGCGCCTGGCCGACATGCTCAGCGAGATCACCAAGGCCCAGTGCCTGACCCTGCAGCTGGGGCGGCTCAAGGACGCGGGAACCATGACGCCGCAGCAGGTCTCGCTCGCCAAGCGCAACAACGTGAGCATGGCCTGCGACTGCGCCCGGGAGGCCCGCCGCCTGCTGGGGGCCAACGGCATCCTGGTCGAATACCACTCGATGCGTCACCTCGCGAACCTCGAATCGGTGTACACCTATGAAGGCACCCACGACATGCATTCGCTGATTCTGGGGGAGACCATTACCGGGATTCCCGCGTTCTGAAGCGGGGATAGAGGACGCCAGCGTGAAGATCGCGGTCTGCATCAAGCGGGTCCCGGATACCGAGTCACGGTTCGCGATAGCCGCCGACCAGAAGTCCATCGCCACCAGCGGTCTCAAGTTCGACATCAGCGATTTCGACGGGTACGCCATCGAGGTGGCGCTGCGGCTCAACGAGCAGCAGGGTCCCGGCGAAGTCGTGGCCGTGAGCCTGGGGCCGGAGGGGACCCAGGAGACGCTGCGCAAGGCGCTGAGCATGGGCGTGGACCGCGGTGTGCACCTGCAGGCGGAGACGATCCCCTTCGACGGGCTGGCGATCGCCTACGCGCTGGCGCAGGAGCTGAGGGACGCGGGCTATGACCTGGTCCTCTTCGGACGCAATGCCACCGACAGCGGTAACGCCTGCGTCGGACCGATGACGGCCGAGCTGCTCGGGCTGCCCTGCGTCAGCGCGGTGTCCTACCTGGAGATCAAGGAAGGGAAAGGCACCGCCCATCGCGAGCTCGAAGGGATGACGGAGACGGTCGCCTTCGCGCTTCCCGCGGTGCTCAGCATCGACGAGGGAATCGCCCGCCCGCGGCTGCCGTCGCTCAAGGGCATCATGGCGGCCAAGAAGAAGCCGCTCGACTCCCGCCCCGCCCAGCTCGGCCCGATCCAGCTCACCGTGGAGCGGATGGAGCTGCCGCCGGAACGCAGCGGCGGGCGTATCGTGGGTGAAGGTGCCGAGGCGGTGCCCGAGCTGGTTCGGCTGCTGCGGCAGGAAGCGAAGGTGCTCTGATGACGACGCTGTTCGCTTTCGCCGAGGCCCGCGGTGGCACGCTGCGGAAGGTGGCACTCGAGGCCGTCACCGCGGCGCGGCGCGCCGCCGATGCGCTGGGAGGAGGCGAAGTGCACGCGCTGCTGATCGGCGGCCCCGGCATCGCGGCCTCCGCCGAACAGCTGGGCCGCTATGGCGCCGACCGGGTGACGATCGTCGAGCACGAGGCGCTGGAGCGCTACAATCCGGAAGTGTATGCGGCGACGGCAGCGGTGCAGCTCGGCTCCGGGAACTACCGCGCCGGCTTCTTCCCGGCGTCCGCCCAGGGCCGAGATCTCGCGCCGCGGGTAGCCGCCGCACTCAAGCTGGGGCTCGCGGCGGACATCACCGAGTTCGAGCTGACCGAGCAAGCCCTGACCGCCAGGCATCCGACGTCCATCGGCAAGGCTATTGCGACCCTGCGTCTCAGCGGGACCCCGGCCCTGGCTTCGCTGCGGCCGGGAGCCATCGCGCCGGTCGTGGCGGCGCGCACCGCGACGCTGCTGAGCGCCGCACCGGCCCTGGATCCCGCGGCGGCCCGGGTCGTGGTGACCGCGATGGTGGAACGGGGTGCCGCCAAACTGGACCTGGGGGAAGCGCCGGTCATCGTAAGTGGGGGCCGCGGGCTCAAGGCCGCGGAGAATTTCCGGCTGGTGGAGGAGCTTGCCGCCGCCTTCGGCAACGCCGCGGTGGGTGCGACCCGCGCCGTGACCGACGACGGCTGGCGCGAGGCCACCGACCAGATCGGACAGACCGGCCGGCTGGTGAGTCCCACGCTCTACGTCGCGGTCGGCATTTCGGGGGCGATTCAGCACCTGGCGGGCATGCGGACGTCGAAGGTGATCGTCGCGATCAACAAGGACAAGGACGCCCCGATCATGAAGCTGGCCGATTACGCCGTGGTGGGCGATCTCTTCGAGATCGTCCCCCGGCTCACCGAGGAAATACGGAAGGTCCGCGCGGAGCATTGAGCACGAAGACGGTTCCCGAACGGCTGCCGGATCTCGCGGCGGACGCGGAACGGGTAGCACTACTGGCGCTTGCCGAGGATGGTCCGCGGGACCTGACGAGCGAAGTCTGTCTCGAGGTGGACCGGCTCGCCGCGGCGCGGATCGAGTTTCGGGGTCAAGGCGTTCTGGCGGGAGTGGCGTACGCCGACGCGGTGGCCAGGCTCTGCGGCTGCACCGTCGCCTGGCTGGCCGAGGAAGGCGAGCCGGTGCAGGATCGCGCGGTTGGCCGTTTGGGCATCGGTCTCGCCGGTATTCTCCTGGCCGAGCGTCCGCTGCTCAACGTACTGCAACGCGCTTCGGGAATCGCCACCCTGACGCGGGCCTGCGTCGATGCGGTCGCCGGAACCGGTTGCGGCGTTTTGCATACCCGCAAGACGGCGCCGGGGCTCCGACTCTTTGATGCGGCGGCGGTGGTTGCCGGAGGCGGGCAAGTGCATCGCCTGGATCTGGCCCATACGGTGCTGATCAAGGACAATCACTGGCGGGTGCTCCGGGAAACCGGTCGCTCCCTGGCCGAGGCGCTCGAGACGGCCAGGGGGCTCGGCGCGCTCGAATGCCAGGTCGAGGTCGAATCGCTGGAGCAGCTCGAAGAGGCATGCGCGGCAGGCGCCGACCGGTTGCTGCTGGACAACCAGCGCCCGCGGATGGTGCGGCACTGGGCGGAGCGCGCTCGCGCGTTGCGAGCGGACATTGCGATCGAGGCGACCGGCGGCATCACCCTCTCCGACATTCGGGGCTTCGCCGAGGCCGGCGCGGATTTCGTTTCGCTCGGCGCCCTGACGCACTCGGTCCTCGCCGCCAACCTCTCGATCACCCTGGAAACGATCTGAAGCCGGGAGGGGAAACCGTTTCGTTATACTTCCCTCATTCTTCTCCATTCCTGACCGCGACCTCCGGAGCTGCCCGCGTGGCGTCTTTCGTTCCTATCCGCCAGCAGCCTCCGCTCCCGCTCGATCGTCTCATCTGTGCCGACCCGGCCGGGGCCGAAGCCATCGAGCTGGACGTGCTCTTCGTCGGAGCCGGGCCGGCCGGACTTGCCGGGGCGATTCACCTGGCGACGCTGGCGCGGGAAAGCGGCCGGGAGCTCAGCATCGGGGTGCTCGAGAAGGCGGGGGCGCTGGGAGAGCATTCCCTTTCGGGGGCGGTGGTCAATCCGCGCGCGTTCCGGGAGCTCTTTCCCGGGATGCCCGAAGCGGAATTCCCCTTCCGCCAGAAGGTGGAGCGCGAGGAGGTCCGCTTCCTCACCCGGCACCGCAGCTTTCGGATTCCGACTCCGCCCACCATGCGGAATCACGGCAATTCGGTGGCCTCGCTGTCGGAGATGGTCCGCTGGCTGGGCCAGCGCGCCGAGGCGCTGGGGGTCAACCTCTTCACGGGGTTCCCGGCCGCCGCGCTGCTGGTGGAGGGTCGCCGGGTCCGCGGCGTGCGCACCACCCCGGCGGGACTCGACCGGACCGGTGCACCAGGCGAAGGGTATCAGGAGCCGACGGAGCTGACCGCCAAAGTCACCGTGCTGGCCGAGGGCACCCGGGGCGCCCTGGCGCAGGCCTGGCGCAGCTGGGAAGGGGTCGGCAGCCCTAACCCGCAAATCTTCGCGCTCGGCGTCAAGGAAGTCTGGCGCATCGCCCGCCCGCTGGACCGCGTGGTGCACACCCTGGGCTGGCCCATTCCGCTCGAGGCGTTCGGGGGCACCTTTCTCTACCCCATGGGCGGCGATCAGGTGGCGCTGGGCATCGTGACCGGGCTCGATGCCCGGCCGGCCGCCTTCGATGTCCACGAGCTGCTCCAGCGCCTCAAGCTGCACCCCTTCGTGCGGCAGTACCTCGAGGGCGGCGAGCTGCTGGAATGGGGGGCCAAGACCATTCCGGAGGGGGGCTATTGGAGCCTGGCGGCGCGGGCGAGCGGCGCTGGCATCATTCTGGCCGGGGATTGTGCCGGGTTCGTGGACGTGCCGTCCCTCAAGGGCATTCACTACGCGATGCAGTCGGGTATCTTCGCCGCGCGCACGGCCTTCGGGGCGTTGCAGCAGGACGATACCTCGGCGGCTGGACTGGCGGCTTACGATGCACTGGTACGGGAGAGCTACATTGTCGAAGATCTCAAGCGTACCCGGAACATGCGGCTTGCCTTCAAGCACGGCTTCGCGCTGGCGGGGCTCGAGAACGGATTGCTCACCTTGACGCGCGGCGCGTTCCCAGGCTGGCGGATCGCGGTGCAGGAAGACGCGGCCGAAGCGCGCCGCAGCGAGCCGGCGGAGCCCTTCGTCCCCGACGGGCGGCTCACCTTCAGCAAGCTCGACGCCGTTTTCAAGTCCGGCAATGCCACCAGGGATACCATTCCATCGCACCTGCTGGTCGGGCCCGGGGTCGGACCCGAGCTCGCGGAGTTCTACTCCCACGTCTGTCCGGCCGGGGTGTATGAGCGGACCGCCGAAGGAGGCTTGCGGGTCAATCCTCCGAACTGCATCGACTGCAAGGCCACCGACGTCCTGGGGCCGCGCTGGCTTCCGCGCGAGGGCGGCAGCGGTCCCAAGTACAGGCTGATGTAATGGCAAACGCGTTCCGGGACTTGCGGGAGATCTTCGACGAGTTCTGGTCGCCCCCCGAGGCGTTTCTGCTGGACGCCGGCAGTGGCGCCGAGGCGCTCATCGCCAAGGTGCGGCTGGGCCTGACCTTTGCGCTGCTGGTCATCCCCTTCGCCAGCCTGATCTTCGCGCTCCCCGAGGAGCGGCCGACCCACCTGATCGGCCTGGCGGTGATCATCATCGCCTTCGTCCTCGCGCTGGTCGCCTACGTCATCGTCCGGCGGGAGCGGCGCGAGTCCTGGCTGCCGCTGGGCACCAGCCTGCTGGACGTCACCCTGGTGACCGCCGCACTGCTGGGATTCAGTCTGCTGGGCGACCCCCACCAGGCAGTCAACAGCAAAGTCGCTTTCGAGTGCTATTTCCTGGCCATCGGCGCCACCTGTCTGCGCTACGACATGCGGCTCTCGGTGATTGCGGGCGTCGCGGCCATGCTGGAGTACGCCCTGGTGGTTCTGGTGGTGGCGGGGTTTCACGATCTCAACTCGGCCCGTTACGCCCCCTGGGTCTATGGCCACTTCTACTGGAGCGAGCAGATCTCACGGTTCATCATCCTGGGACTGTTCACGGTGCTGGCGACGGTCGTGGTGCTGCGGCTCCGGCGGCACCGCAGTCTCTCCCACAGCGATCAGCTCACCGGGCTGTACAACCGGGGCTATTTCGACGAGTTCCTGGCCGCCGAGATCCGCCGCTCCAAGCGTTACTCCAAATCGTTCGCGGTCGCCATGGTCGATATCGACCGCTTCAAGAATTTCAACGATGCGTACGGCCACGCGGCGGGAGACGAGGCCCTGAAGGCGGTGGCCGGCATCGTCCGGCGAGCGGTGCGCCGCAGCGACCTGGTGGCGCGTTATGGCGGCGAAGAGATGGTGCTGGTCATGCCGGAAACCACGCTGAACCAGGCGCGGATCCGGATGGAATCGATTCGCGTGGCGATTGCGGCGGAAGCCATCAAGCTGCCCAAGCGTGACGAGCGGGTGCGGGTAACGGTGAGCGGCGGAGTGGCCTGCTGGCCCACCGACGCGGAGAATCCGGACGACCTGATTCACATCGCCGATGCGCGGCTGTTTCACGCCAAGGCGCTGGGGCGCAATCGCGTGGTGTCGTCGAGCGTCGCGGCGGCGTCGGCCTAGGTCGCGCCTAGGGAATGCGGGTGATCTGCCCGATGAAGAAGATGGTTCCGGAGAGCCGCTCCCGCAGGACGAACAGAAACGGCCGGTCGATGGCGATGGTTTGCGGCGCCGAGGTGACACCCACCCCGATCGAGGTGACCGCCGCTGCTTCGGTGCCCTCCTCGTTGACATCCACGAAGGTCTTCTGGGTCGCGCGGGTGAGATAGAGCCGGCCGAGGGCTGGGTCAGCCATGGCGCTGAAGTCGGCCCGCTCGGGGTCGAAGGCCACCCGCATGCCCAGCGCCGAAAGATCCTCCTTGAGCTCGCGCTTGTACTCCAGCCGGAACTTCGGCAACGTGAGACCGAGCGTCGTCTCGTGCAGGCCACCGGTCCATTCGGCCCAGCGGTCCGCGTCGAGCCCGGCGCTCAGCTCCGTCAAGCTGTGTCCCTCCGCCGGCATGACGATCGTCATCGCGAAGGCGCCGTTTCCGTACAGCAGCTCCACCACCTCGTGGTCCGCGGCCGTCGCGTAGCCGATCGGCTTCGGGTCGAGCGCCATGGTGGGAACGCTCTGGGTGGTGCCGTCGCCCGCATGGAACGCCGCCGAGTGGGTCCGCTGCGGATCGAAGGGCAGCCGCCACTTGCCTTTGAAATAGATGGCGTTGATGAGGAACATCACCTCGTCGGCGCTCACCTGATCGAGGATGGTGGGGATCTTGCCGCTGGTCTGCTCGCTCACCCAGCCGTTGATGGTGGCCAGCGTCGCGGGGGCCTGGAGATCCAGCGAGCGCACTTCGGCAGCGAAGCTGGTCCGAGCGGCGTCGAGGAAGCTGGTGAGGAACGGGAATCCGGCATCGGACCAGATGGAGTTGGCGATGCGGAACTCGCTGTGCTCGTCGAGTCCCAGCAGCAGCTCGATGAGGCTGTGATAGCTGGTGTTGATCTCGGCGAGGGGCGCGTTGCCCAGTCGCAGGGCAACGCGCATCGAGTCCAGGGTGGACCCCGCTGCGCCGTTGAGCGTCATGCCGAGGGCCAGCGCGGCACTGAGCGGCGACAGGAAGAGGTTGGCGTCCGGTGCGGCCTGGCGGGCTTGCTGGAAGAACGCGAAGCCGAACTGATTGCCGGCGCTGATGAGCAGGGCTTCCGGCGCGCTGAGGCTGCGCGGCAGCTGCGTCAGCAGGGGCGGCGGACCCTGCCCGTCGCTCGGTCCCGAGCAGGCCGCGACCGCGGCGAGCAGCAGGCCGGTGGGCGCCCGTCTCATGGCGGCGGGCTCAGCGCGGAACGCAGCGACAGGTCGCGCGCGGTGAAGCGGATCTCGTCATCGACGACGGTGGCCGAGTAGTCGATCTCGATGCTGGACGGGTAGCCGTAGATCGGGTCGTAGCTGGTCACGAACGACACCGCCCTGCGATCCAGTGCGTCGGCGATGAGATCGAAGAGGTCCAGCACGGTCGGGATGTAGGGCAGCAGGGTGGGCTCGACCGGTTCATTGTCATCGAGGTATTCGGCGGCCACGACCGCGCCATTCTGCACGGTGACCCCGACGCGCCGGCCTGCCAGGACACAGAAGCAGCCCCGGTTGATCTCGAAGCGGTACGAGTCGCTCCCCTTGGCGTACCAGCGCGCCCGGGCCTCGAACAGCCCCTCTCGATCGTTGGGGGCGGTGGGGGTTTGGCAGGCGGCGAGCGCCAGCGCGAGGGCGAGCAGACGGAGTCGGGGCATGATGCGGGTAGCATCCCGCACGGGACGTGCCGGGCGCCGCCCGGGCCAACTCGTTGCCCTGCAAGGCTCCCCGCGGCCCTGTCCGCAGCCGGACGTGTCGAAGCGACACGAACCGGGCTCACTCCCCCAGAATCTTGATGATGACCCGCTTGCGGCGTTGTCCGTCCCACTCGCCATAGAAAACCCGCTGCCAGGGCCCCAAGTCCAGTTTGCCTTTGGTGACGGGCACGATCACTTCGTGCCCCACAGTGAGACTCCGGAGGTGGGCGGCGGCGTTGTCTTCGCCGGTTTCGTTGTGGCGATAGCGGCCGGGGTCCCAGGGGGCGACCGTATGCTCGAGCCAGTGCAGAATGTCGTGCCAGAGGCCCGCTTCGTGGTCGTTCACGAAGACCGATGCCGAAATGTGCATCGCGGAGACCAGGGCATAGCCCTCGCGAATTCCGCTCTTGCCCAGCTGCTCCTCGACCTGATCGGTGATATCGATGATTTCCTGCCGCCGCTTGGTCTCAAACCAGAGGTAGTGGGTGCGGGAGGCCATGGACCAAACGGTAGGAGGCGCTCACAGGCGACACAAGAGGGTCGCTAGCGGCCGCCCTGGCGAGTCCAGATGGAGATGGCGCCGCAGTTGCCGTCGTTGAATTCGGCGGGAAGCTCCGAGGGACCGCGGAAGATCTCCATCATCTCGATATCGGCCGGGTTGATGCGGTCGAGCATTTCGCCGACAATAGCGCGGATTCTCCGACGCTTTTCGTTTTCTCCCGCATCGGACGCCTGTCCCTGGGTCATAAACACAGATTTGGTGCCCGAAATGTCGGGGATTCCTGGTGGAATCAACTTTTGCCCATCGATGTAGACGTTGATCTTCGGTGGAAACTCATTGCAGCGCGCGAAGGCCACAATCGCGCCGATCCAGGTGCCGCTGACTACCTCGTCATGCGGATAGGCGACTCGAATTCCCGCTCTTCCCTCCAGTAGGCGGGTCGTTTCGAGCGCCCCACGTCGCTCGATCTCCTCCCGTGAGATGAACTCCCCAAACCCTATGCGCCGGCGCCGGAAATAGTCGTCGTACTTCGAGGTGCCCGCGTACTGGGCAGGCTTGGCGAAATGGGCGGTCACCTCGACCTCGGGCAGCCTGAAAGCACCGGGTTGCAACAGTACCTTGCCACTCCATTCGCCGTCGAGCTTGAGGAGCTGGGCGCTGTAGCCGGGACGGCGGAACTGCACCAGGAATTGCCGGGAACTTGGAGCGTACAGTCGGAAGTTCCCCGCCAGTGCGGTCGTGGTGGTCAGGTCGGTCCCGATAACCCGCACCTCGACGCCCTCGATCGGCTTGCCCTGCGGATCGATCACCGTCCCGGCGATAATCACTTTGATCGTATCGGCTTGGGATTCGAGCGCGGCGGGTGCCGCGAATAGGGCAAGCAGGATGGTGCCGGTGGATCGAAAAACAGACATGGGGGTACATTCCCGATTGATGCCGCTCCGTACCACGAAGATAGCTCCCTCCCGACATTTCCGACCGCCCAGGTCGCCCGCTCCACGTGCCCCCAGGCCTAGCGCGGATCCGAACGGGTGACCCGGGTCGCCACTATCGATGCGAGGATGCCCCCGCTGAGCAGTCCCAGCACCACGCCGAGCGAGATGCCGGTCGGAACGTGCACCCACGCGCTGAGCAGCATCTTCAGGCCCACGAAAACGAGAATGGTCGCCACCGCGGGCTTGAGGTAGACGAATCGATCCATGGCGCTGGCCAGGACGAAGAACAGGGCCCGGAGTCCCAGGATCGCGAACACATTGGAGCTGTAGACGATGAACGGATCTCGGGTGATCGCGAAGATCGCCGGGATGCTGTCGATGGCGAAGACCAGGTCGCTCCACTCGACCACCAGCAGGACCAGCAGCAGCGGGGTCGCGAGCCAGCCCTTGCGGTGGCGCACGAAGAAATGATTGCCCTCGTAGGAGTCGCCGAAGGGCAGGACCCGGCGCGCCAGGCGCACCAGCGGATTGCGTTCCGGCTCGAGCCGGTCTCCTATGCTGGTCTTGTAGAACCGGATCCCGGTGATCAGCAGCACCGCCCCGAAGACGTAGGTGATCCAGGCCCACCGGGCCAGCAGCACCGCGCCGAGCGCAATCATGATACCGCGCATCAGCATCGCGCCGATGATGCCCCACTTGAGCACTCGCGGTTGCAGGGCGGCGGGCACCGCGAAGTACTGGAAGACCAGCAGGAAGACGAACAGATTGTCGACGCTGAGGGAAAGCTCGATCAGGTAGCCGGTGTAGAACTCCATCGCATGGCGCGAGCTTTCGGTGGCCCAGAGAAAGAGCCCGAACAGGAGCGCCAGCACGCCCAGCCCGGCGCTCCACAGCCCCGCCTCCCGCACCCCCAGCACGTGGGCCCGGCGGTTGAGGACGCCCAGATCCACGGCGAGCAGCGCCACCACCAGCCCGGTGAAGCCGAGCCAGACCCACAGGTCGTGATGGGGCACTAGCGCGCCACGGGGAGCGCAAGGAGCGCTTCGACGCGACGTGCGGTCGACGGGTGGGTGCTGAACAGGGAGCCCAGGCCGCGGCCATGCGCGGCGAGGGGGTTGACCTGCGCGAGCGGGGCCGCCGCGGGGATGATGTCCATGGGGATGCGGTGGGCCAGCGCGTCGAGGCGCTGCAGCGCGGTGGCCAGGGGTTGCGGGCGGCCCAAGAGCTCCGCGCCGACGCGGTCGGCCTCGAACTCGCGCCGCCGCGACACGGCCAACTGGATGATCATCGCGCCGAGCGGGGCCAGCAGCATCAGGGCCAGGCCGATGGCGGGGTGCCCATGGCCCTCGTCATCGCGGCCTCCCCCGAAGAAGATGAGCCGCGGCAGGAACCCGATCGCCGCCGCAAGGCCCGCCGCGATGGTGGTGATCAGCATGTCGCGGTTCTTGACGTGCGCCAGCTCGTGGGCGAGCACGGCTTCGACTTCGCCGGCCGGGAGGTGGGTCAGCAGCCCCGAGGTGACGGCCACGACCGCGTGCTCCGGGTTGCGCCCCGTCGCAAAGGCATTGGGCTGTTCCTGTTCGGCGATGGCCACGGCGGGCATGGGCAGTCCGGCGCGCCGGCGCAGCCGGTCCACCATGTCGTACAGCTCGGGCGCGTCTTCGCGCGCCACCAGCCGGGCGCCGTACATGCGCAGCACCAGGCGGTCCGAGAAGAAATACATGCCGAAATTGAAGGCGCCGCCGAGCAGGAGGGCCAGCAGCAGCCCTTGGGTGCCGCCCAGCAGCTGGCCCAGCACCAGGAAGAGACCCAGGAGGCCGGCCAGCAGAACGGCCGTCTTGGTGTTGTTGTGCACGGGTATCTCCCCCAACGAAAAAGCGAGACCTCGTCTCCGCCTGCCGGCGGCCGACGAAGGTCTCGCTCTGAACCGGAGGTAAGGCCTCCGGAGCCCCGGGAACCGGGCCGGCCGAGGCCGGCAGTGTTGACGATTCCACGGTCCGTCATCCGACGGACGAGCTACTCCCCTTCAACTGGCCGGAAAGCTACTCTCTCCCCTCTGCCGCCGTCAATTTGGGCGGTGTTAGGTTATCGGAGGCGGCCGCAACCCGAAGGAGCCGGCATGAACGAACCAGATCGTGAACCCGTCATTGCCATTTGCCTGCTCGCGGCCCTCGCCGACGGCGAGCGCACGCCGGAGGAGCAGGAGCACTTTGCCAGGATCACCGCCCGGCTGGGCGGGCAGGACATCTCCGAGCTGGTGGCGCGGGTGCAGCGGGGCGAGGTCACTGCCGCGGGGGCCGCCGGGCAGCTCGGCTCGGCCGAATCGCGGCGCACCGCGTACGAGATGGCGGTGGCGATGGTCTACGCCGACGGCGAGGCCAACCCGAGCGAGCGCGCCTTCCTGGAGCAGCTCAAGCAGGCCATGGCGCTCAGCGACGATGGCCTGGCGGAGGTGGACCAGGAGGCGGAATCGCTGTCGCGCGCCCCGCTGGCGGGACCGACCCCGGTCGCCTCGCCGCCGCCGCCAAAGAGCGAGGCGCCGCGGCCCTCCCAGGCCGGGATCCCGGCCGTCTCGCACGATGCGGCGCTCGAAGCGATGATCCGGCAGCAAGCCCTGCTGGCGGGAGCGCTGGAGCTGCTGCCCCAGAACATCGCCTCGCTCGCCATCATTCCCATCCAGATGCGGCTGGTGTACCGGATCGGCGCCGATTACGGCCAGAAACTCGACGCCGCGCAGATCAAGGACCTGCTCGGCGTGTTAGGCATCGGCGCGGCGGGACAGGTGCTCGATGGGGTGGCCCGGCGCATCCTGGGCGGGCTGGGCCGCGGCATGTTCGGCCGGGTGCTGGGCGGGGTGGTGGGGGGCACCGCGGGGCTGGTGGCGGGCGCCGGCGTCTCGTTCGTGACGACCTACGCGCTGGGCCACGCCGCCAAGCAGTACTATGCCCAGGGACGGAAGCTCTCCCCGGCGGATCTCCGCTCGCTCTTCGAGCGTTTCCGCGGCGAAGCGGAAGCCCTGTTGCCCAGGGTGCAACAGGAGCTCCACGCCCAGAGCCGCTATCTGGACCTGGGGCGGTTGCTCGCCAGCATTCGCGGAGGGCCGACCGGGTAGCACGGTCCCGCTGCATGAGCGACGTCACCGAGCTCCTGCTGGCCTCGCAGGCCGGTTCCCCCGGCGCGGTGGATCAGCTCATGCCGCTGGTCTATGACGAGCTCAAGGCCCTGGCCGCGGGCTATCTGCGCGCCGAGCGCGCGGATCACACGCTGCAGACCACCGGTTTGGTCCACGAAGCCTACCTCAAGCTGGTGGATCAGCGCCGCACCAGCTGGCAGAATCGGGCCCACTTTTTCGGCATCGCGGCGCAGGCGATGCGCCGGATTCTGGTGGATCACGCCCGGCGACGCCAGGCCAAGAAGCGCGACGCCGGCCGTCCCATCACCCTCGACGACGAGCTCGCCGGAGCGAGTCCCGCGACGGAAGAGGTGCTCGCGGTGGACGAAGCGCTCCAGCGCCTCGCCGCGCTGGACGCCCGCCAGGCCCGCATCGTCGAGCTGCGCTACTTTGCCGGCCTGAGCATCGAGCAAACCGCCGAATCCCTGGAGATCTCCCCCGCTACCGTCAAGCGCGACTGGCTCTCGGCCAAGGCCTGGCTGCAGCGCGAGCTGAGCGGCCCGTGAGCCGAGCCCGTGTCCTTCTGCGCGTGAGAGCGGTATGAGCATGACCCCCGAGCGCTGGCGGGTAGTGAAAGCGCTCTTCGACCAGGCCCTGGAGCAGCCCTCCGCGGCGCGCGAGCAATGGGTTTCCTCCGCCACCGCCGGGGATCCCGGCTTGCGGCGGGAGGTGGAGAGTCTGCTCGACGCGCTGCGCGATGAACGCGACCGCTTCGAACCCTCCGCGACCATCTCGCTCGAAGACCTGGCGGGGGGGGCCGATCCGGCGCTCCCCGGCGTGGGCGACCGGATCGGGCCCTATCGCCTGATCCGCCAGGTGGGCCAGGGCGGCATGGGGGTGGTGTTCGAAGCCTATCGCGACGACGACCACTACCAGAAGCGAGTCGCGATCAAGACCATTTCGCGCGGCATGGACAGCGCGCTGATCCTGCGCCGCTTCCGCTACGAGCGGCAGATCCTGGCGCGGCTGGAGCACCGGAACATCGCGGGCCTGCTCGATGGCGGTGTGGCCGACTCCGGGCAGCCCTACTTCGCGCTGGAGTATGTCGAGGGCCATCCAATCGACCTCTATTGCGAGGCCAAGCGACTCGACGTCCGCGAGCGGCTCCAGCTCTTCCGGCAGGTCTGCGGCGCGGTGCAATACGCTCACACCAACCTGGTCATCCATCGCGATCTCAAGCCCAGCAACATCCTGGTCACCGCCGACGGCACGGTGAAGCTGCTCGACTTCGGCATCGCCAAGCTGCTGCGCGAGGATGACGGCAGCGACGGCGAGGGGCTGACCCAGCCCGGCGTGGTGCCGCTCACCACGGCCTACGCCAGCCCGGAACAGGTCAAGGGCGAGGCGGTCACCACCGCCACGGACGTCTTCTCGCTCGGGCTGGTGCTCTATAAGGTCCTTTCCGGCCGCCACCCCTTCGCCCACGACGTCCCGAGCGGGGAGGAGACCCGCCGCCGGATCCGCGAGGTCATGCCCCCGCCTCCGAGCGCGGTGGCGGGCGACCGGCGGCTGCAGCGCATCCTGCGGGGGGAGCTGGACAGCATCGTGCTGATGGCGATCCGCAAGGAGCAGGGGCGCCGCTACGGGTCGGTGGAACAGCTGGGCGAGGACCTGCTGCGCTACCTGGCGGGGCTGCCGGTGGCGGCGCAGCCGGATTCGGCCGGCTACCGGCTGCGCAAGTTCGTGCGGCGGAACCGCACCGCGGTCGCAGCCGGCCTGGTCGCCGCGCTGGCGCTGCTTGCCGGGTTAGGCGCCACGCTCTGGCAGGCCCGCATCGCCCGGCAGCAGCGCGATCGGGCCCGGATGGAAGGGGTCCGGGCGGAACGGATGAACCAGTTCCTCCAGGGTACGCTGGGCGCCGCGGACCCCAGCTGGTACTCCGCCGCCGATCGTCCCGGACCCAAGGCCACCATCGACACCTTCCTCGACGCCGCGGGGCGCCGCGCGGAGAGCGAGCTGGTCGGCGAGCCCGAAGTGCTGGCCGACGTGCTCCGCACCCTGGGCAAGGCCAACCAGACGCGGCGGAGGCTGGACCTCGCCCGCCCGCAGCTCGAGCGGGCGCGGGAGCTGCACCTCCGGCTGCGCGGCCCGGGCAGCACCGACGTGGCCGAGGATGAGCACCAGCTGGGCATGCTGTTCATCGGGTCCGGCGACTACTCCGCCTCGGAGCGCTGGCTGCGCCTGGCTCTGGAGCGCTACGCCGCCGCCGGGGATTCGCTCTCGGACGGGTACGGGCGCACCCTGGGAGATCTCGGTCTGGTGCTGCTCAGCAGCGGGCGCCCGGCCGAGGCCGAGCAGTACATGCGGGCATCCGCGAAGCATCGCTGGCGCTACGACAGTGCCAGTGTCGCGAATGCCGTGCTGCTCGGCAACCTCGGCCTGATCATGAGCCTGCAAGGCAAGCTCGATTCCGCCGAGCCGCTCTACCGCGGCGCTCTGGCGGGGTTCGACCGTTTTCGCCCACGGGAGTTCTTCGAGAAGGGGTTCACCATCGGGAACCTCGCGGTGGACTACCTCAACCGCGGCCGGCCGGCGGACGCGCTGCCCCTGGCGCGGGAGCAGATCGCCTATTTCACCCGGCTGCTGGGTTCCGGCCATCCCAACGTGGGGTACGGATGGGTCAACCTGGCGCGTGCCCTGCACGCCACCGGCGAGGACGCGGCAGCGCTGGACGCGGCGCAGCAAGCGGAGGCGATCTTCCGGAAGACCGGCTTTGCTTCGACCCATCCCGACTTCGCGCGCACCGACCTGATCACCGGACAGATCCTGGCGTCAATGGGACGGCGGCAGGAAGCCGAGCGGCGGCTCCGCAGCGCGCTCGCGATCCGGCGAACCCGGCTGGCCCCCTCCAGCGACAAGATCTCCGATGTGGAGGCCGCACTGGGAGCGCTGCGGTTGCAGGCAGGTGCCTACGCGGAAGCCGATTCCCTGCTCAGCGCCGCTTTCCGGGGGTTGCGGCGCTTCTCGGCGGGGGGGGACGTACGGGCCCAGCGGGTGATCGGCAGTCTCATGGAGCTGTGCCAGGCAGGACACCGGCCGGCGTGTGGCTATCGGGACTCTCTCCCGGCGAGGCCCGTCCAAGCGCCCTGAGCCAAGTTGGCCCGGACCTGCGCGTGAGGGGATGTCTCCCTCTGCGGGGTCCCCCTGCGCCGACCGATTCCTGCTCTCCTGAGCGTGCTCCTCCTGGCATCATGCGGCGGCGGCGGTGACAGCGTCGCTCCGCCCCCGCCGCCCGCAGCTCCAGCCTCGCTCAGCCTGGCCGCCGGTGACGGCCAGAGCGGCGCTCCCAGCGCCGCGGTCGCGATCAAGCCCAGCGTGCGGGTCCGCGATGCGCAGGGCCGCCCCCTCCAGGGCGTCGCGGTGGCGTTCACGGTGGAAGCGGGTGGCGGCAGCGTGCAGCAGGCTTCCGCCACGACCGGCGCTGACGGTACCGCTTCCCCCGGCGATTGGACGCTGGGTCCCTCCGAGGGAGAAAACCGGCTCCGCGCGAGCGTCGGCTCGCTGCCCCCGCTGCTCATCACCGCGCAAGGCGTCCTCCCGCAAGTCAGGCTGGCCGACACCACGATCGGCGCCGGAGGGGGCATCATCACCTATCATAAAGCGGGAGACCCGCTCGACGGCCTGGAGCTGACGATTCCCGCGAGGGCTTACCCCGGGGCCTCCCACTGGTCGATCACCGCTCGGCCGGTGCAGGCGGCGCCCTCGCTCCGCTTCGGCCAGGCGTCGGGATCGGTGTTGGAGATCTCGGGGGACCAGGACGCCTACGCCGATTCTCTGCTGGTGCTCCGGATCCCCTATGCACGGGACACCAGTGCGTTCGCGATGGCCTTCGCCTATGACCGGGCGACCGGGCGGCTGGAAGCGCTGCCCCTCGTCGCCGAGACCGCGACCACCCTTACGGTGGTGACGCGGCACTTCAATCCCGCGTTCCTCGGGCGGCGCACGGGGCCCGCGGCGGCACCCGGCGTGGGCCCTGCCGCGGTCGTGGTGGGCGGCCTCACCGTGCTGATCATCAAGGCCACCCACGTATCCATGGCCGTCTCCTTCGCGAGCGGATTCACGCCGGGCGTCGATGACTGGGAGTTTCCCAACTACGGCTCGTACACCACACCGGATGGTCAATGCGCCGGCCAGAGCGTCAGCGCCATCTGGTATTACCTGCGTCAGAAGCAGGCCGGCGGACCTCAGCTCTACGAGAACTTCGGAGACCCGACTCTGCGCAGCATCTGGCCGGATGACCCGCAGGGTTACCGCTTTGCTTCCTGGACTCACGACCTGGTCGACAACAACAAAATGGACCAGGGCCTGCGCCAGATGGCGGCGATCGGCCAGCAGAGCAGTGTGCCCGTGGACCGGCTGTACTTCTATTCGCTCGCGCTGGCGTTCGCCGTCACCGGCGATCCGTACCTGGTGGTCCTCGACGAGCTCAACAGCCAGGGCAGCTTCCTCTCCGGGCACGCCGTGGTCGCCTACGCCAGCGAGCGCACCAAGATCTGGGTGGCCGATCCCAATTTTCCGGGTCAGCAGCGCGGCATCGTGTTCCTCAACGACCAGCTCGGGCCCTACACCTCCAGGCCGAACGCCAATGCCGGCGACACCTTTTACAATCGGATCAGCTTCATCGGCATCAGCGCGGTCGTCCCCGTCCAGCAGCTCGACGCCGAATGGAGCCAGGTGGTGGGTGGGACCATCGGCAACGGCAGGTTCCCCGACTACCGGATCGAGTATCGCGACACGCTGACGAACACCTGGCGCCAGCTGAATAACCCGCTCTTGTTCGGCGACACGCTCACGACCTATCTCGGCGATCTTCCCATCCGGTTCATCTGTCCGAACTGCGCCGGCCAGCTTCCCGGCGGCCCGGCGAAACAGCAGCCCACCTGGCTGCTGGATCAGAGCGGCGCCACCATCGGGACCGCCTGGAGCGCCAATGCGAACGGCGTGACGGTGCCCTTCCCCGCCGGGCAAAAGCACATCTTCGCCGCGGTCTTTGGACTGCCCTTCGCGTCGGGTCCTCGGTCGCAGGAGCCGGGGTACATCGATTTCCGCCGGATCGACGTGGTGTCGCTGCGCTTTACCGTGACGCCCGCCCAGACCTTCGCCCCGTCGGGCACCACCGTGGATTTCGTCGCCCATCCCATGGGCGGCGCGCCGCCCGGCGCCCACTACCTCTGGGACTTCGGCGATGGCAGCGCCGTTCTCAACAAGATTTCGGACAGCACCGCCAGCCACCAATACACCGCGGACGGCTTCTACCTGGTGACCGTCTCCCTGGCGAACGGGCGGCGGTTCGCGGAGGCGGCGGCCAACGTGCAGATCGGCGCCACGCTCCGGATCGACCCGAACCCGGCCAATACTCCGACGAATACGCAGCTCACCCTCACCGCGCGCAACCTGGTGGCAGGCGCTCCGGCCCCCATGCGCTACGTCTGGGATTTCGGCGACGGCGGCACGCTGCAGCAGGATGGCGACAGTACCGCGCGGCACTCCTGGACCACCGCCGGGAACTACACGGTCACGGTGAGCATGAAGGATCCGGCAACCCAGGTCGAGCGGGGCCGAGGCAGCGGACAGGTGCAGGTCGGCTTCGCGCTGACCCAGGTGAGCGCGGGCGCCTACCATGCTTGCGGTCTCACCCCGGCGGGCGTCGCCTGGTGCTGGGGCCGCAATGTGTTCGGACAAATCGGCGACGGCAGCACCACAAACCGCCTACGGCCGGTGCAGGTTTCTGGAGGCCATAACTTCAGCCAGATCTCGGTCGGTTATGAACACACCTGCGGCCTGACGCAGGCCGGCGCGGTCTGGTGCTGGGGCCGGAACCAGTGGGGGACGCTCGGGATCGGCAGCAGGGATAACGTCCCGCACTCCCAGCCGCTCCAGGTCCAGGCTGTTCCAGCCCTCGCGTCCATCAGTGCAGGCTTCCTCCACAATTGCGCGCGGACCACTGGGGGACAGGCCTGGTGCTGGGGCAACAACGAATTAGGGACGGTGGGCGATGGGACGTTCAGTCAGCAGGGCGAAGAACTGGTGCGCTCGCAGCCCGTCGCCGCGCTTGGAGGCCTCAGCTTCGCGCAACTCAGCGCCGGCTGGGACCGGACCTGCGGGGTGACGGTTGGCGGTCTGGCGTACTGCTGGGGGAACAACGGCGGCGTCCCGAACTGGGGCGTCGATGACAACAATGACCCAGCCGGACTCCTCGCGGTGGGATCGCTCGCGCACATCGTCGCCCAGCCGTCCCAGGTCTCGGGAGCGGCCCAGTGGGCCGAAGTCAGCGCCGGCTACCGATACACGTGCGGCCGCACGGC